>JBKPNX010000225.1:0-13595 GCA_046732855.1 Pseudomonadota bacterium | reverse complement strand
TCCAGGCATTCGGGAAACAGCGTGCTCTGCGCGCGATCCACGCCCTCGACGAACCGCTTCATCCGATCCCCCGCAATTGGTGCGGGATTCATACCGCGCGAAGCATTTGAAGCGAGGCGTTTTCACACAGCCAGGGTCAGGGCCGGCCGCTCCGTTTGTACGGCAGCCGGTGGCGAGGGCGGGTACATCCGTCAGATTTCGACCACTGGATGAGCCCGGAACGCTGCCGTAGGGCGCGGCGTAGGGCCAAGGTGAAATTGAACTCTGCGGCCGCGCGCTCGATCGTGCGGTGCTATGTCCTGAACGCGGTCACGCGAACCTCCACTCGCATCCCGGGATCGCCAAGCACCGCGACCCCAAGACATGTCCAGATTGGCTTGTGTTCGGGCATCCGGAGCCTGAACTGACGTACGACTTCGGCCGTGGCCGCCAAGATCAGGCCGTCAGGTTCCGGGACATGGTAGGAGTTGACATGCGCGACGTGCGACCAATCGAGCCCTACAGCCTTGAGCATGAACTCGACGTTGTCGAAAGCACGGGCAACCTCTGTTTCGATTGCAGCTCCAGCCGGATAATCCAGTGTCTCGGGATGCCAACCACCCTGCCCCGACAGTTCGACCCGGCCGTCGACCTCCAGCACCTGTGAGTAGTTGAACTCTCGCGCCTGCTTCGCGCCATAGGGACCCGGCGCGAACATCGTGAACTTTGGCACTGGCTGGCTCCTTCGACATCACGCCCGGCGCGATCAGCACCGGAGATCGTATCTGGGGTGGCTTGCAGCAAGGCACACTGCCTCCCTCCGTTGCTGAGGCCGACAGTTGAAACTCGCCTCGGCGTTGCCGGCACGCGGCTGCCGGCTTCCGCACGGCGAGCCGATGATGGATTCACGAGGCTCGGGGTCACGCCGGCGCCAGCTCTTGACCGGCCGTCTCCGGCATCGCCGCGAGCATCACGAGAAATGCGGCCAGGGCGACCGCGGCGAGCGTCAGGAAGGCCGTCCCGTAGCCGGCGCTGACGACGATCACGCCCGCGACGACGTTACTGAGCGATCCGCCGATGCCCTGAACGGTGCCGAGGACGCCGCGGGCTACGTTGTAGCGCCCGGTGCCGCGCATGATGTCGGCCAGAACCAGCGCGATCAGCGCATCCAGGATGCCGAGGCCGATCCCGTCCAAGGCCTGCACGGCGATCAGGAAAGCGGGGTCGTCGGACACGGTGTAGAGCACGCCCCGGAGCGGCAGCGCGGCGAACGCGGCGAGCAGGAGCGGCTTGCGTCCCCAGACGTCCGCGCGCGCGCCGACCAGCAGCGCCGCCGGGATCGAGACGAGCTGCGCCGTCACCACGCAGGCCGCGACCAGCACGGTCTCCGCGCCGGCGTGAGCAAGTGCCAGCTTCTGCGTCAGGAGCGGCAGCATCGGCGCGTTGGCGAAGTGGAACAGCGCGACGCCCGCGGCGAGCACCAGGAGCGGCCTGCGCTCCAGCAGCACGTGCCATCCCGCCGGGCGCTCGCCACCGCCGGGGCGATCGTGGTCGAGGCCGCGCGCCAGCTCGTGATCGATCGCGCTGCTCGGGATCGCGAGCACGGTGAGGGTCGTGAGGACGGCGAAGACTGGGACCAGGTGAAACACCGCGCGCTGCCCAAGCGCCCAGCCGACCAGACCGGCGGTGGCGCCGATGAAGATGTTGCCGGCGCGGTCGCACGCGGCGTTGCGGCCGAGGCGCTCGGCAAGGTCGGCCCGCCCGACCAGGCCAAGCGTGATCGCCGCGACCGTCGGCGCGAACACCGCGCCGAGCACGGCCATGACCACGTCCGCCGCGAGCACGACGGGCAACGTCGGCGCCCATGCGATCGCCAGCGCGCTCGCGGTCAGCGCCGCGACGCCCCCGACCAGCAGGCCGCGCTTGAAGCGGGTGACGTCGATCAGCGCGCCGATCGGCGCATGCAGCGCGATGCCGGTCAGCCCGCTCACGGTCAGCACCGCGCCGAGCGTCGCCTGATCCCAGTGCGCCTGGGTCAGCAGGAACACGCCGACGTACGGGCCGAGCCCGCCGCGCACGTCGGCCAGGAAGAAGTTCAGCCAGTCGAGCTGCGCGCCGTAGCGCATCGGCCGTCCTCCAAGCGCGTCATAGCTGGCGCGTTACCAGATTAGCTGGGTTGGCCGATCCATCTCCCAACATCGGTGCAGCGAACGCGAAGCGAAGCTGCATTTGCGGTGTGGCTCACGTGAATCCGGCGACGGCACGGGACGCAAGCCAAGCCTTGGTGAAGCTTACGACGATGAAGGCGGCGGCGAGGGCGAGACGGGTGGCACTACGACCGGGCAAGTCCTGATCGTTAGCACACCAGGTAGCAAGGTCTGGTGCCGCCACCACGCCTTCGGTCCCCTGTAGGTCGCCCTGCCATCGCAGGTTGACAGCGATGGGGAAGCACGTAAACATCTACGTGGAATTTAACGGGGGGCGCAATGCTGTATCCTGCTCGTAGTGCGGTTGTTGTGCTTTGCCTGTTCGTCTGCTCGTGCTCAATGCCTATGACGGTTCGGCACATTAAGGATGGCCAACAGAGTGGCGAGGGCATACGGTATTTGTTGAAGCGCCCGAGCTACAAGCTGGTGCTCGTCGTAAACGACAGGAACCATCTTAAAGGGGTGGTCGAGAGCAAGGGTTGCATCCCCCCGCCCCCGGAGCACGCTTTCGAAACCGTTCTCAAGCAGGAGCTTTCCGGCGAGCCCGAATTATACGAAGTGGGCGGGCCCGATTGGATCGGGGCAATCTTGAACGTTTTCGCTGACACCAACCTTACAGTAACGCTCGACGATAGCGGCCAACTGGTCTCGGTGGAAGCGGGCGCTACTGACAAGTCGCTGGAATTCGTACAGGCCGTGGCCGGACTGGTGGTTTCCCTTGCCAAGAAGGCGGCTGGCCCGGTGGCGCCTGCGTTTGTGGAGCGGCAGGCGGCGTGCTTCATCGAGAACCCGACGCAGAAGACAGCGATCGTAGGGTACGCTGAGAGGCACCTCGAGCTGCTCGACCGCCGAGACGACATCCGCACCACCCTCAAGAAGAGCTTCGAGGCACTGCCGGACACGGGGCCGACGAACCGCGAGAAGATCCTCGAGGCAATCGCACTCCTCCGCACCGAGCAAACGCAAGTGCAGGCGGCGCTCAACGAAATCGGCTACGTGATTCCGCCCAACCTCTATTGCTTGTTTTTCGACGACCATCCCGACCCTAAACGCGAGACCTCCTAGAGTGAGATGATAGAGATCGATCCCGAAAGTGGTGGGCGCGCTGTTGATGCATGCGACACTAGGGTCCCGAGGGTCCCGTTCAAAATCAAGCTCCGCCGGTATGCTGAGAGTTAGAGAGGGCGAGAATGCGAGAGAAACCACAAGTTTCGCTCCTTGATAGTGAGCGCGCCCAATTGGCCACCGAGGCGGGTCGTTCGGGGCGGGACGCACGTGTCGCGCTGCTCGCGGCGTTGCTGGCCCTCACCACTCTGGCGGCGGGCTGTGGAAGCTACCTGTCCGTCGACGAGGTCCGGGGCGCACGGCCCAGCGGTGGCGTGATGCCGGGGGTCGTGATCAACCAGCTTGCCCTCTATGAGGCGGAGCTGGAGATGAACTGTGCCTTTCGTAAATTCGCCGACACCGTCGAAGAATGCGGGTCGGAGGAGAAAGCCGAGCCCGACGTCGCCCTGCACGAAGCCGAGCCCGACGGCGCCTTGCCCCTACCGAGGCTGATTGGCGTCGACCAGACGCGGCGTCTCTCCCTGAATGCGCGTCGCATGATGTTTGCCAGTGGTACGCTCAAGGTTGAGGTGAACCAGAACCATCTGCCGAAATCGGTGGGTGTCACGGGCCAGACCGGCGCGGCCCGTGCGGCCACGGCCGCCGATGCGGTCGTCAAAGCGGAGACTGAACGCCGGCAGATCGAATTCGATGCAAAGGAGGCGGAGAAGGCTGCGCAAGCAGAGGGGGGGAGCTGAGCATTGCTGAGGTCCGCGTTGCGGAAATCTGCATCGGTCAGGCGCAGGAGGAACGTCGCGCAATCCCAGCTCTTTGTCCTCCTCGATCTCCCTCCCCTCGAAGTCCGCATCTGCAAGGTCTGCTCTGCGGAAACGAGCCCGAGGAGGAGGGCACCCCTAGCTGGGCCTTGAAGAGGGAAGCCCTCTGCAGTTCGGCGAGGCCGAGCCGGGCCCTCTGCAGTCGAGCCTCCGGCAGCCAGGTCCCCTGCAGTTGAGCCTCGTTAAGGTTTGCCCACTGCAAGTGGGCTTCACCGAGGCCCTCTGGAGTTGGGGCGAATCGAGGTGGCCCCCTGCAGCTGGGCGCCCCGCAGATCCGCTCGGGACAAATCAGCCCGCAGGCCATCCAGGCCAGTAGCATCCTTGGCTTCCACCCACTTCTTGTGATCCGCCAGGATATGCTCCAGCTGCTCATCCGAAAGCTTCCGAAATCCGCGTTCCACGGAGGTCGGCTTCGACGGCTCGTCAGCTGCGTAGTTCATCCTGAGCATGCCTGATCTGGGCCGTGCCCCTCACCGAAGCGTAGCTGCCTGGGCACGCCTTAGATCGCTGCTCTTTGGCTTCCGACGTCGTAAGTGCGCCCGCCAATCTGCGCCGTGCAGTAGGCGCGTTCAGATGCGCGCGCGGATCGCCTCCACGTCGATCGCCTGGAACTCCGCCGGCAGCTGGTACGCGTCGGCGTCCGCCTTGACCTTGGCGTGGTCGAAGTCGTTCGCCGCCGGGACGTAGTCGTTGGACAGCACGTCCTCGGGCGAGATGTCCTTCGTGATCTGGCCGATCTGCTTGATCGTATCGAAGAACAGGCCCCACTGGTCGAAGTCGTGCCAGCCCCAGCCCTCGCGCCTGGCGAAATCGCCGCGGAACACGTTCGCGAGCTCCATCATCGATTCGGTTGCGACCGGGGGCGCCAGCGTCGAGGCGAGCGTCGGAAACTGCTCGAGCACGATGTGGGTCGCGGCGCGCGGGTTCAGATGGCCGTATTCGAGGCCCATCGCCCAGGCGCGCAGGTAGGCCTCGTACAGCTCCTTCTTGGCCGGATCCTCGAAGTCGGCGCGGCGGATCACGAAGCTGTTGGACGGGAACTTCGAGAAGTTGCGGCCGAGGAAATAGTCGAACTCGAGCCCCTGGCCCTTCCACTGCGCGCGCAGGCCCTCCCACGACAGCGCGGCGTCACCCTGGCCCTGCATCAGGGCCTGGCCCCAGAGGTTGCCGGCCTCGGCGTACTCGACGCTGTCCTTCGGCACCCCGATCTGGGCGAGCATCGGGTCGACAATCGCCTGCCAGCCGGCGCTGCCGAGCAGGACGGTCTTGCCCTCGATCGCCTTGACGTCGGCCGGCTTCTCGCCCTTGCGGAAGGCGAAGTCGAACACGTCGTACGAGGCCATGTGCCAGACCGAGGTCAAGGGAATGCCCTGCTCGAGGCCGAGCGAGAACACGCCGGGCGAGGGAAAGCCCATATCGGCCTGACCCTGGTCGACCAGCTTGATGGTCGCGGTCGCCTCCATCGGTCCCGGCTCGAGCGCGGTCTCGATGTCGCCGAAATAGCCGTACTTCTTGGCGACCCAGTAGGGGTAGTCGTCGAGCACCTCGATCGTGCCGCGCGGGCTGACCCAACGCACCGAGCCTTGCACGGCGCGCGCCCGTCGCGGCCACAGCCCGGCCGCGCCGCCGAGCGCCACGGCGGACACGCCGGCGCCCGTGACCTCGAGGAAATGGCGGCGGCCGATCGCCGGCCCGCGCGCACTGCCAAGACGCTCCGACATCGTTGCTCCTCCCTGTCGCGATTTTCCTGCGGCCACTCTAGCGTCGGCGGCGCGCCCGGTCAGCAGGCTTCAGCTCTCCCAGCTCGCCCAGCGCCGGCCGATCCAGAAGAACAGCACGTAGAGCGAGATGCCGATGATCGCGAGCACCAGGATGCAGGCGAAGAACTGCGGCATCTGGATCAAGGACGAGTAGTAGGCGAGCCGGTTGCCGAGCCCGGACGAGCCGCCGACCATCTCGGCGCCGACCGCGGTGAGCAGGCCGAAGATCGAGCCGATCATCAGCCCGACGATGACCATCGGCAGCGCCATCGGGATGCGGATCTTCATGAAGATCTGCAGCGTGCTCGCGCCGAACGAGCGGGCGAGCGCGATCTTGGCGAGGTCGACCCGCCGGAAGCCGGTCGCCGAATTGATCATAACCATCGGGCCGGACGCGAGCGCCACGGCGATGATCCGCGGCTCCAGGCCGAAGCCGAAGCGCAGGATCAGGAGCGGGACGAGCGCCAGCATCGGCGTGGTGACCAAGAGCAGGATGTAGGGCGCCACGATCTTCTCGACGAACGGGAACTGCGTGATCACCGCGGCGAGCACGAAGCCGATCACCGCGCCGAGCGCGAAGCCCGCGAGCAGCTCGATGAGGGTCACGCCGATGTGCGGCGCGATCAGGTGGAAGTCGCGGATCAGCGCGCCGACGATCTGGGACGGGGTCGGCATGATGTACTGCGGCACCTGAAAGGCGCGCAGCAGCAGCTCCGTACCGCCAACCACGAGCACCGCGAACAGGATGATCGCGCCGATCTCGGCCCAGGTGCGAATCCCGCCGAGCGCCGCGGTCAGCGCCGAGAGGTTGGTGATGTCGACCTCGCCCTCGCCGGCGTGCGCGGGCCGGTGAAAGGTCGGGATCGTGTCCTGCAGCTCGCGCTCGGCCATGCGTCAGCCCGCCATCTCGACGATCGAGCCGGCGTGCGCGCCGGCGCCGTGATCGATCGACGCCTTGATCTCGCCGACCAGCTCGATGAAGCGGCGCTGCGTGGTGAACTCGAGCGGCCGCGGCCGCTCGAGGTCGATCTCGAACACGCGCTGCAGCCGGCCCGGGCGCGGCGACATCACCATGACCCGATCGGCCAGGAACACCGCCTCGGCGATGTTGTGGGTGATGAACACGATCGTCTTGCCGGTCTCGAGCCAGATCTCCTGGAGCAAAAGGTTCATCTCGTCGCGCGTGAACGCGTCGAGCGCGCCGAACGGCTCGTCCATCAGCAACAGCGAGGGGTCGAACGACAGCGCGCGCACGATCGAGGCGCGCTGCTGCATGCCGCCCGAGAGCTCGCGCGGATATTTGTGCTCGAAGCCGAGCAGGCCGACCCGGCGCAAGAGGCCATCGATGCGCGCGCGGTGCCCGCGCAGGCTCAGGCGCTTGATCTCGAACGGCAGCTGGATGTTCCTGATCAGATTGCGCCAGGGCAAGAGGTTGGCGTCCTGGAACACCATGCCGATCTGCGGGTGGGGCTGGTCGACGGTCTCGCCGTCGAGCAGCACGCGGCCGCGGGTCAGCTCGTGCAGCCCGGCCATCGCCCAGAGCAGCGTGGACTTGCCGCAACCGGATGGCCCGAGCACGCACACCAGCTCGCCCTGTTGGACCGCCATCGAATAGTCCTCGAGCGCGTGGACCGTGCCGGACCTGGTCCGGTAATGCTTGGTCGCGCGCTCGACCACGAGCTTGACCGACGCCTTCCCGTGGTTGCCGCCGTGTCTCAACCCACCCTCGTCTTCCTTCGCCGCGCCCCCCGACGCCGCCAGGGCTCGAGGCACCCTCCGCGAAGCCCGCCACAGCGTCAAGGGCGTCGCCGGCGGGCGGCATCGCCCACCGCGACCCGAGGTTGGCCGGTGGGCTTCAGGGGTTTGCCTCGTCTGCGGCGGGGCGGGTCCAGGTCTGGGTCTGGCAGAAGAACAGGACGCAGCCGCTGACCTCGAGCCGGTCGGCGTTCTTGAGGCGCATCTTGGATCGGTAGGTCTTGCCGCTCTCCGGGTCGTAGATCGTGCCACCGCCCCAGCTGTCCGGTCCGGTCGGGGCGAAGTCCTGGAGCAGCGGCAGCCCGACGATCGGCCGGGAGCGCAGCGCCGGGTCCCGGTTGTGGATGTCCCGCAAGGGCCCCGGTTCGGCCCCGGGCGGGCGGTAGGACCAGGTGATCACGCCACACACGCGTTGCGCGTCGCCGGCGCACGGCGCGAGCCGCACCCGGGCTTTGCCTTCCTCGGTGATCCACTCGCCCAACGGCGATGGGGTCTGCGCCGCTGCCGCGCGCGCCAGGGCGAGCAGGACGGCGGTCGCGAGCCGGATGGCGGCACCCGCTCGTGAACATTCCCCCGCTCGTGAACATTCCATGATGGTCTCCAACGTGCGGAAGGCGATCGACGCACCCAGCACGTGGCCATATCAGGCTCCCCCGTCGAAGAATTGCGCGCCCGGATAGCTCTGTCACTGCAATGTTTCGCGGCCCAATGTCTCAGCTGCTAGCCAGGAGCCTCCCGGGCCCCATCCAGGCGCGGTCCTTCGCCAGCCGCGGCTCTCTCCAGGGCTGAGCACGGCGTCGGCGTCGGGCAGGGCCCGGATCGCCTCGGCGACGACGCCGCGCATCAGCAGGGCGCCGACGAGACGTTGCTCGCATGCCGGCTGGCTCCCTGCCGCCAAAGCCGCTAGCTTAGAGGGCTCGTTGACCTCCGGACGCAAAAGGAGGACGCGTGGCTGCGCTTTCGTACGATCCGAACCCCAACGTCATGATCGTGGGCGTCGGCCTCATGGGCCAGTACCTCGCGAACCACGTCGGCGAGTGGCTGGGCGCTGCCAAGCTCGTGCTCGTCGACGGCGCGGCTGCGCTCAACGTCGCCGGCGAACGTACGGCCCTCGCCGATCTCGCGCGCTCGATCGCCGGCGCCAATCGATCCCTCGAGGTCGTTGCGGAAACCGTCGATGTCGCCGATGAAGACGCCGTCGCCGCCCTCTTCGCGCGCCACGGCAACATCCGCTATCTGCAACACACCGCCGGCATCTCGCCCAGGCCGCTGACCCCACCCGAGGAGCTCGGCAAGGAAGACGTCCTGCGCGCCTGCGAGGTGAACCTCTGGGGCGCGCACAATGTCCTGAAGCAAGGCATCCGCGCCGGCGCGTTCGCGCCCCGCGCCCACGGCGTGATCATCCTCTCGACCTCGGCCACCGTCGGCTCGGAGGGCCGCGCGAGCGCCGCCTACGAGGCGTCCAAAGGCGGTCTGCTCAACCTCCTGACCCTGCAGGCCCGCTACTTCCTCGAAGCCCACGGCCTGGTCCTGAACGGCCTCGCGCCCTCACCCCTGCGCGGCCCCATGGCCGCGCAGAACGAGATTAGCGCGGGACGCCTGCAGGCGGTCGAGGACAGCATGCCGCTCGGCGGCTTGACCGACCCATCGCACATTGCTGCGGCAACCATGTACTTCTGGTCGAACGAATGCTGGTGCGTGGGCGAAGTCCTGACCGTCGATGGGGGCTATACCAAGCACAAGCCGATTTATGGCGCGCTCTGAGGTCCTCAGCTTGGAAGGCTCACCGAAATGGTCGAAGGTTCCTGTCATTGCGGCGCGGTCCGTTGGAGCTTTGATGGCGTCCCCGCTTCCGCTACCGCCTGCAACTGCACCGTCTGTCGCCGCTACGGGGTGCTTTGGGCCTATGACTATGAGAATGAAGGTATCCGGGTGTCCGGCCCGACGCACGCATACGCCTGGGGTAAGCGGAACCTCGAATTTCATTTTTGTCCCAATTGCGGTTGCGTCGCCTATTGGCGTGCCAGCGCGCCGGGCAAGGACGGCCGCCGGCGTATCGCCGTCAACCTCCGACTCGCGGAACCCGAGGCTGTGGGCGCCATCGTCCTCGATCACTTCGACGGGCTGGACAGTTGGCAAGATCTGCCGCGCGACGGTCGATGCGTCGCGGACATGTGGTTCTAGCGCATGTGCGCTCGCAGGCGGTCGTGGGCGTCGCTGAACCGCTGAGCCGCGTCGAGCCGGGAGCGGCTGTGACGCCTGATCTTTGAGCATGGCGGCTCGCCCGCGTTGCCCGTCCACGCGCCGCCGCCTGCCCTCCGGGCGGACTGACCCGGCCCGATGGCGGCGCACGGATTCCCACGGTCGCATGGACCGCCCGAACAAAACACTAACTGGGGATGGTTGACGCGCCGTTAACGCTGGTCGCGGCCTCGAGGAAAAGCTCGCAAGGATCCGATCGAACCGAAAGTGGACCAAACCCGGGCGCCCCGGAATCCGAACGGACCCAAGCCGCCCGACGTGGTCAAGCCCCGGGCGCCCCGGAATCGGAACGGGCCCAAGCCGCTCGACGTGGTCAAGACCCGGGCGCCCTCGAATCCGACCGGACCCGAGCCGAACTCGCAGTCGAACGGACCGCGGCTGCCGCGCGACCCGAACCAGCCCGAGCTGGTGCCTGAGGTGGCTCCAAATCAGGGCTGGAGGGATCTCCGCGGCGTGTCACGACCGGAACGGCCGACCAGCGTTGCGTCGCGAGGCGGCCGCGCCCAAGATGGCCTTGGCGCTCGGACCGAGGGAGGAAAGAGATGATCACCGGCGGCTGCCATTGCGGCGCGATCCGCTATCAAGCGGAGGGCGAGGCGCTCACCCATGCTCTCTGTCACTGCACGGATTGTCGGCGGCACGCCGGCGCGCCGATGGTCGGCTGGACGATGTACCGGGAAAGCGCGGTCGAGGTGACCAACGGCACGCCCAGGGTCTACGCGTCCTCACAACATGGCCGGCGCCATTTCTGCCCCGATTGCGGCACCGGCCTGTTCTACACCAATGCAGAACTGCTCCCGGGGATCATCGATGTTCAGAGCGCGACCTATGACGATCCCGACGCGGTTCCGGCGCGCGCGCACATCCAGGTCGCCGAACGGATCCGCTGGATGGAGCGCGCGCACGAGCTGCCGGCGTTCGAGCGCTACCCGCCCCGGGCATGAGCCTGTCGAACGCGTCCCCCGGCGTATCGGACTGCTGACGCATCAAGCCGGCGGTGCAGCGGCGATGTCCCAGGTCGCCCAAAGGGACTCAAGCTCAGGCCAGCCACGAACCGGGCAAAACCATGTCTTCTGATCTGCACGCCAGCTCGATCGTGATCGATGGCCTGATCGTTGCCGATTTCGGCCGGGCGGTCTTCCAGGACATGCGCCGGGGCGGGCTGACCGCGGCCAATTGCACCTGCTGCGTGTGGGAAGGCTTCACCGAGACGATGCGCAACGTCATGCGCTGGAAAACCTGGTTCCGCGAGCACGGCGACCTCATCAGGCAGGTGTACACCGCCGCGGACATCCTGATGGCGAAGGAGGAGGGCAGGACCGGCATCATCCTCGGCTGGCAGAACGTCAGCGGGATCGAGGACCAGATCGGCTATCTCGGCCTGTTCAAGGAGCTCGGCATCGGCATCATCCAGCTCGCCTACAACACCCAGAACCTGGTCGGCTCCGGCTGCTATGAATCGAAGGACGGCGGCCTGTCCGATTTCGGCCGCGAGGTGGTCGCCGAGATGAACCGGCTCGGCATTCTGTGCGACCTGTCGCACGTCGGCGCCAGCACCAGCGAAGACGTCATCCTCGCCTCAGAGCAGCCCGTCGCCTATTCGCACTGCCTTCCGGCCGGCCTCAAGGCCCACCCGCGCAACAAGACCGACGAGCAGCTGAAATTCATCGTCGATCACGGCGGCTTCGTCGGCGTCACGATGTTTCCGCCTTTCCTCAAGCGGGGAACGGCAGCCAACGTCGACGACTACGTCGAGGCGATCGACTATGTCATCGACATCTGCGGCGAGGGCAGCGTCGGGGTCGGCACCGACTTCACGCAAGGCCATGGCCAGCGATTCTTCGACTGGATCACCCACGACAAGGGCTACGCCCGCCGCCTGACCGATTTCGGCGAGATCATCAACCCGGAGGGGCTGCGCACCATCGGCGAATGGCCGAACCTGACCGCCGCGATGCAGCGCCGCGGTTGGCCGTCCAGCCGGATCGAAGGCGTCATCGGCCGCAACTGGCTGAACCTGCTGCGCGCGGTCTGGGGCGCCTGAGCGATGGGCAGGCCGCAGGTCTCGATCGAGGTCGACGACGTGACCGGCCGTTGGTCGGTCGACGGCCTGCCGATGATCCTGGTGCCGCAGCATATCTTGCTCGACAACCACTATGCGCTCGAGGCGGTCCTCGGGCCGGAGAAGCTCGAGCAGATCCTCCGGCCCGAGGGGCATCGCTCGGCCTATTTCTGGTGCGAGCAGGCGGCCCGTCATCACGGCATGAGCGGCGTCGAGGTGTTCCGGCTTTACCTGCGGCGGATCAGTCAGCGCGGCTGGGGCCAGTTCGACATCCTCGAGCTGGCGCCGGAGACCGGCGTCGCACGGGTGCGTGTGCGCCATTCCGCGATGGTCGACGAGGCGCGCCGCACGAGCGGCCGCAGGGTCTGCTACATGTTCTCGGCCTGGCTGGAGGGCTCGCTCGAATATGTCGCAGCGAGGGCCGGTCGCAGGCAGCGTCTGAGGGGCCGCGAAGCCCATTGCGCCGCCGAGGGCGGCCACGATCACTGCCTGTTCGAGGTCTGGCCCGAGCCGTGAGGACCGACGCCGATCGGTCGCTCTGCCGTCAGCAGTTGCAGCGCTCGTTGCGGACGACCGGCTGAGTTTGCGCTGTCATTGCGCCTCGGTCCCCAGAATAGTCTGACGGTTCACGTCCCGCTCGCTACTTTCCGGCGTCGGGTCCCGAGACCCGGCCCGCGTGTTGGCGTCAGCGGGTGCGGCCGGCGCTGCTGGAGCCGACTGTGCCCCGAGCCGGCCCACGCCCATGGTGGTGATCGACGGCAGGCCGCCGCCGGGGCGGATGCTTGAGCCATAGATTACCTCGGTACCCGGCGCGCAGCTGACGAGAAGCAACAGCATGATGCAGACGCCCATCCTGGTCATCGCGCGGTCCCCTCAGGTGGCTGGCACGTTCTCGTCCGAGCCATGCCGCGATGGCAAGTCTCGGTTCCGCGATCGCACCTCGAGCGTCCAGCTTTGGCTGCGAAAGCGAACGGATCGCACGGCGCCCTCCGCTTCAGTCCCCTGGCCTGGACCTCGGATCGGCCGCTTTCTGCCTCCAAGGGTTGGCGGCAGGAACGGCCGTCGAGGACAGCCGATTGCCATAAGTACCTCTCAAGCCGATCGCGCAGCGAGTTGTCCATGTGCCGCACTCGATGGTGCACGCCGGGAGCGGGTAGTAAACTAGGGCACCGACCTCCGCGGTTCTTGCCGCACCTCAGTCCGCCGGTCGCCCCGCCGCGCTGGGATGAAAGCTCCGACCAGACAGATCGCGTGCCACGACGGTCGGTCATATCGTGTGTCGCCGACATTCCGGTTCGCCAGGGCTTGCCTGCTGCACGGCAGCGGCGCAAATTCGACCGCGAGGGACCCGGCATCTGACGAATGCCGGTCAGAGAGCGCCCTTCAGCGTCGGGCCAAAGCGCGCCCTTCCGGGCTGCTCGGACATACAGGGAGTGCTGGACATGGGCAGCCGATCACGGCGCGATTTCTTGAAGAGCACGGCCGTCGGTGCGGCCGGCGCGGCGTTGTTGCCGCGAGCGGGCCGCGCCGCCGACAAGACCGTGACGATGGTGCACGAGAGCTCGTTCATCCCGCCCTTCGACGAATACATCAAAACGACCCTGGCCGAGGAGTACGAGCAGCAGACCGGCGTCGAGGTGGTTTACGAAACGACCGCGGTCGGCGGCCTCGCGACCCGGATCAGCACGGT
>JBKPNX010000224.1:0-9545 GCA_046732855.1 Pseudomonadota bacterium | reverse complement strand
CACCGTTCGAGCTACCGGCACCGCCGCCCTGGCCGCCGCCACCCTGGCCACCCTGGCCGCCGCCCTGGCCGCCGCCGGCACTGGCGCCTCCGCCATCGCCACCACCGTTCGAGTTACCGGCACCGCCGCCCTGGCCGCCGCCACTCTGGGCGCCGCCACCCTGGCCGCCGCCGGCACTGGCGCCTCCGCCATCGCCACCACCGTTCGAGCTACCGGCACCGCCGCCACCTTGGCCGCCGCCACCCTGGCCACCCTGGCCGCCACCCTGGCCGCCACCGTTGTTGCCGGTGCCATGGTTCCCGCCGCCCTGGCCCGGATTGCTGCTGTCGGTATGGCCGGCGTCGTTGCCATGGCCGTTGTCATGGTCACCGCCGCCATGGCCGCCGTGGCCGCCACCATGCCCACCATGGCCGTGGCCACCACCATGCCCACCGTGGCCGCCGTGGCCGCCACCATGGCCGTCATGCCCGCCACCATGGCCGTCATGCCCGCCGTGGCCCCATCCCCCGCCACCGCCGCCACCATGCCCGTCATGGCCCCATCCGCCACCGTATCCGCCGTGGCCGCCGCCATGGCCCCATCCCCCGCCACCGCCGCCGCCATGGCCCCATCCACCGCCGGAGCCCGTATCGCCGCCGCCGGAGCCGGTATCGCCACTGCCGCCGGAGCCGGTGTCCCCGCCGCCGGAGCCGGTGTCCCCGCCGCCGGAGCCGGTATCGCCACCGCCCGAGCGCGTGTCGCCGCCGCCGGCAGAGCCCGTATCGCCGCTGCTGCCGTCGCCGCCGCTGCCGCCGGCATTCTGCGCGGGACCGCCCTCAGTGCCGGCGCTCCGATCGGCCGCGTCGCTGCGCCCGCCCGGCTGATTGGCGCTCGTTCCGCCCGGCTGAGCCGTCGCGCCATTTTGACCGGAGCTCCGGCACTCGAACGCCGTGGCGCAGCCCACGCGCGGGCTCGTCTTGCCCCTGTGGTCGCCGCTGACGATCGCATCGAACAACTCGCCGAGACTGTCGTACGCGACGTCCGCCCGAGCCTCGGGAACCGCGCCCGCGCTCAGACCGAGGACGATCACCAGAGCCGAGGCCGATCGAAGCAATCTATCCATGGGTGTGTTGTCCTGATGGGCGACTTCAGCAAGTCGCCGTCCGAAGCACTGAACTGCCTTGCGCGAATTTTTACTTGGATTGTGCTGGGATCAGCAACCAATGATTAACCAATTCACAATTAACTGCCGGGCTGAGTTGGATTTTCATGATTAATTCGATGATTCCTGGTTCGGCGCCAAGTCAGTCGCCCTGGTTTGGCTCGCCCTGATTAACCTGAACCGACGGTAAACCGTCTAAATTGCAGGCAAATAAGGCAAAATCCGAAGTTAATCTGCGGCGCGATTGCGGACCCGAGCGACCGCAGCCGAAGTGTCAGGTCCTTGCACTCTGGATTGTCGGTCGAGCGCGCAGCACCCCACCCGAAGTCGGGCGGGCGACCAGCGGGTGGATGTTCTCCAGTACGCTGGTCGCGATCGGATCGCGCCCGCGCGGCCCCTCAGCGCAGCGCCAGGGTGGCGTCCGTCCAGCTGCCGCCGCTCCGCTGGGAAGCGACCGCCGCTTCGACGAACTTGAGCCCGCGCGCGCCGTCCGCCACGGTCGGAAGGTCGAGCGCGAGCGGGTCTGCCTTGGCGCCGGTCCGGCGCGCGACGATCGCCTCGGCGGCATCGGCGTACAGGTTGGCGAACGCCTCGTGGAAGCCTTCGGGGTGCCCGAGCACGATGCGCGTCGCCCGCTCGGCCTGCGCGGACAGGCCGGGGCGGCCGCGGGTGAGGACCCGGGCGAAGCCGTCGCGCGGCCGATGCAGGAGGCGATTCGGCTCCTCCTGGTGCCACTCCAACCCGCCCTCGTCGCCGAACACGCGGATGTGCAGCCCATGCTCGGCGCCGGCGGCCGAATTGGTCACCCACATCGAGCCGCGCGCACCCCCCTCGAAGCGCAGCAGCAGGTGCCCGTAGTCGTGCACCTGCCGACCCGGCACGACGCTGCCGAGCTCGGCCGCGACCTCGGTCAGCTGGAGCCCGGTGACGAAGCAGGCGAGGTGATGGGCATGGGTGCCGATGTCCCCGAGCACGAGGGACGCGCCGCACAGCTCGGGCACGAAGCGCCAGTTTGCGGCCGGGTCCCGGTCGGCCTCGGTCGGCGCGGCGAGGTTGCCCTGGATGTACTCGACGTGCAGCTGGCGGATCGACCCGAGCTCGCCGCCCTGCACCATGGCGCGGGCATGGCGCACCATCGGATAGCCGGTGTAGTTGTGGGTCAGGCAGAACACCAGACCGCTGTCCTCGACCCGCCGGATCAGGTCGAGCGCGTCCTCGAGCTTCGTCGCGAGCGGCTTGTCGCAGATCACGTCGAGACCGCGAGCCAGCGCGTCGCGCGCGATCGGGTAATGCGTGTCGTTCGGGGTCATGATCGCGAGCACGTCGATGCCGTCGGCGCGCTCGGCCTCTCTGGCCAGCAGCTCGCGATGATCGGCATAGGCGCGCTCCTCGGGCATGCCGATCGCCCGCGCCGCGGCGCGCGAGCGCTCTGGGTTGCGGCTCAACACGGCCGCCACTATTTCGTAGTGATCGTCGAGGCGCGCGGCGGCGCGGTGCACGGTGCCGATGAACGAGCCGGGTCCGCCGCCGACCACGCCGAGGCGCAGTCGCCGACCCAGGCGCGCGATCGTGGTGTTCATGTCGCCCCCCGTCTGATCGCGTCGTGCCGCCCGCGTTCCATGGTTGCGGGCCGCCTCCGCCTCTACTATAAGGCCGAAACTCGCGTCCGGCCGCAGGAATTCGGGCGCTGAGCGGAGTGAGTTCCCGTCATGTCGTCGAAGCTCAAAACCAGGCGCAGCGCCGCAAAGCGCTTCCGCTTCACTGGCACGGGCAAGGTCGTGCGCAACCACGCCGGCCATCGCCACAACCTCACCGGCCAGCAAAAGAGCGCCAAGTTGCGCCAGCGCAAGCGCAGCCTGGTCGCCGGGGTCGACGTCAGGATGGTCAAGCGTATGCTGCCGTACGGCGGCTAGGCGGAGTTCGGGACGAGCGGACATGGCACGGATCAAGCGCGGAGTCACCGCCAAGGCGCGGCACAAGGAGGTCCTCGCCCAGGCCAAGGGCTACCGGGGGCGCAGCAAGAACTGCTACCGGCTGGCGCTGCGCCGGGTCGAGAAGGGGCTGCAGTACGCGTACCGCGACCGGCGCAACCGCAAGCGCGATTTCCGCTCGCTGTGGATCCAGCGCATCAACGCCGCGGCGCGTATCGAGGGCATCACCTACGGCCAGATGATCCACGGTTTGAAGACCGCGGGCATCGAGATCGACCGCAAGGTGCTCGCCGATCTCGCGGTCCGCGACCAGGCCGGCTTTACCAGCCTGGCCAAACGGGCCCAGGCCGCCCTCGCGGCTTGACCGCACGATTCCGCGGCGGGGGAGGGGCCGGACGGCCCCTTTTTGCTTGGCGGGGGCAGCAGAGGAGCGATCGGTGGTGGACATGGACGTTGACCGGCTGCAGAGCGCGCTGCTTGGCGAAGTGGCCGCGGCTGCCGACCTCGCGGCGCTCGACGACGTGCGGGTCAGCGCGCTCGGCAAGAAAGGACGCATCACCGGCCTGACCAAGAGCCTCGGCCAGCTCGATCCCGAGGCCCGGCGCGAGGCGGGGGCGCGCTACAATCAGCTCAAGCGCGCGGTGGCGGATGCGATCGCCGCGCGCCGGGCCGAGCTGGAGGCGGCGGATCTCGACCATCGCCTGCTCACCGAGCGGATCGACGTCACGCTGCCGATCAGGCCGGAGCCCGAGGGGCGCATCCACCCGGTCAGCCAGGTCACGGAAGAGATCATCGCCGTCTTCGGCGAGATGGGCTTCGGCGTGGCCGAAGGGCCGGACGTCGAGGACGACTTCAACAACTTCGCCGCGCTCAACATCCCGCCCGAGCACCCGGCGCGGCAGATGCAGGACACCTTCTATCTGGCGGCCGAGCAGGACGGCCAGCCCCTGCTGCTGCGCACCCACACCAGCCCGGTGCAGATCCGCACCATGCTCGCGGGGCCTCCGCCCTATCGGGTGATCGCGCCCGGCCGGACCTACCGGCGTGACTTCGACATGACCCATACGCCGATGTTCCACCAGGTCGAGGGGCTGCTGATCGACCGGCGCACGCACATGGGTCATCTCAAGGGCTGCCTAACCGACTTCGTGCGTGCGTTCTTCGAGCGCGACGACATCCCGGTGCGCTTTCGCCCGAGCTACTTTCCGTTTACCGAGCCGTCGGCCGAGATGGACATCGGCTGCCGGCGCGGCGGCGGCGAGCTGGTGGTCGGCGAGGGCGACGACTGGCTGGAGATCCTCGGCTGCGGCATGGTCCACCCGAACGTGCTGCGGGCGGTCGAGGTCGACCCCGAGATCTGGCAGGGGTTCGCGTTCGGCATGGGGATCGACCGCGTGGCGATGCTGAAATACGGCATCCCCGATCTGCGCACCTTCTTCGAGGCCGACCTCAGATGGCTGCGCCACTACGGCTTCGAGGCGCTGGACGTGCCGACCAGCTATGGCGGGCTGTCGCGATGAAGTTCACCCTGCCGTGGCTGAAGGAGCATCTCGCGACCGAGGCGCCGCTCGCCGAGATCGTCGACCGGCTGACCATGCTCGGGCTCGAGGTCGAAGACGTGGAGGCGCGCGGCGCCGATCTGTCGCCGTTTCAGGTCGCGGTCGTCACCGAGGTGCGCGCCCACCCGAACGCCGAACGTCTTCGCGTGTGCCGGGTCGACGCCGGCGACCAGATGGTCGAGGTGGTGTGCGGCGCGCCCAACGTGCAAGCCGGCATGAAAGCGGTATTCGCGCCGGTCGGCACCACCATCCCCGGCAGCGGCGACGTGCTCAAGCGGGTCACGATTCGCGGCGTCGAGAGCAACGGCATGCTGTGCTCGGCGCGCGAGCTGCTGCTCGGCGAGGACCACGCCGGGATCGTCGAGCTGCCCGCCGACGCGCCGGTCGGGCGGCCGGCGAGCGAGGCGATCCGGATCGAAGGGCCGGTGATCGAGGTCGCGGTCACGCCAAACCGCAGCGACTGCTTCGGCGTGCTCGGCATCGCGCGCGAGCTGGCCGCGGCAGGACTCGGCCAGCTTAAATCGCGGGATTTCAGCGCAGTACCAGCAACATTTGATTCGCCACTGCAAATCTCGCTCGAGTTTACCCCAGGCGACGAGGCGGCGTGCCCGCTGTTCGTCGGCCGGGTGTTCCGCGGCGTGACCAACCGTCCAAGTCCGCCCTGGCTGCAGGAGCGCCTGGCCGCGATCGGCCTGCGCCCCATCTCGACCCTGGTCGACATCACCAACTTGGTCACCATTGACCTCGGCCGGCCGCTGCACGTGTTCGATGCGGCCAAGCTGCGCGGCGACATCGTCCTGCGCTTCGCCCGGCCCGGCGAACGGCTGCTGGCGCTCGATGGCAACACTTACGAGCTCGATCCGGCGGTCACGGTGATCGCCGACCGCTCCGGCGTGATCAGCCTCGGCGGCATTATGGGCGGCGCCAGCACGGGATGCACCGAGGCTACCACCGATGTGGTCCTCGAGATCGCGCTGTTCGATCCGAAGCGCACTGCCGCGAGCGGGCGCCGCCTCGGGATCGAGAGCGACGCGCGCACCCGCTTCGAGCGCGGCGTCGACCCGGCCATGGTGCTGCCAGGCATGGAATATGCCACCCGCCTGATCCTCGAGCTGTGCGGCGGCGAGGCGAGCACGCCGGTGATCGCGGGCGCGCCGCCGGCGTCGCCGCGGCCGTTCCCGTTCCGGCTCGAACAGCTGAAGCGGCTGGCCGGGATCGCGCTCGAGCCGGAGGCCGTGGCGGGCCATCTGCGCGCGCTCGGGTTCGAGATCGCGCGCCACGGCGAGCAGGTCTTGCGGGTGACCCCGCCGACCTGGCGTCACGACGTCACCATGGAAGCGGACGTGGTCGAGGAGCTGTGCCGTCTGCACGGCTACGACCGCATTCCGCCCGTGCCGGTGCTGCGGACCGAGGCGGTCGGCCATCCGACACTGACCCCCGAACAGCGCTCCCGCGCGGCGGCGCGGCGCAGCCTCGCCGATCGCGGCCTGGCTGAGGCGGTCACCTGGTCGTTCATCGAGCCCGAGCTGGCCGAGCGCTTCGGCGGCGGCGCGCCAGCCCTGCGCAACCCGATCAACGCGGAGCTGTCGGTGCTGCGCCCGAGCCTCTTGCCGAACCTGCTCAGCGCCGCGGTGCGCAACCAGAACCGGGACCTGCCCGACGTCGCTCTGTTCGAGCTGGGCCCGCGCTTCTTCGGCCCGGACCCGGGCGCGCAGGAGGTCACCGCGGCCGGCATCCGGGTCGGGCGCATCCACGAGCGGCATTGGGCCGAGCCCGCGCGCGCGGTCGACGTGTTCGATGCCCGCGCGGACGCGGCCGCCGCGCTCGCCGCCTGCCGGCTCAAGCCCGACGCGCTGCGCGTGGTGCCCGAAGGACCCGCGCACTACCATCCCGGCCGGCGGGGCCGGCTGATGCTCGGGCCGGAGACCGTGCTCGCCGAGTTCGGCGAGCTGCATCCGGCGATCGTCCGGCGCATGGAGATCAACGGGCCGGTGGTCGGGTTCGAGGTGTTCCTGGAGCGCGTGCCCAGGCCCAAGACGAGGGCTGCGCGCGCGCGGGTGCCGCTCAAGGCTTCGGCGTTCCCGCCGGTCGACCGCGATTTCGCGTTCGTGGTGGACGATGCCGTTGCCGCAGACACCGTGCTGGTTGCGATGCGCGCCGCCGACAAGGTGCTGATCCGCGAGGTCTCGCTGTTTGACGTGTACCGGGGCACCGGCCTGCCGGAGGGCAAGAAGTCGCTCGCGATCGCGGTCCGCCTGCAAGCCCAGGATCACACCTTGAGCGAGGCCGAGATCGAGGCCGTGGCCAAGAAGATCGTGGCGGCGGCGAGCAAGGCGGCCGGCGCCGTGCTGCGGCAGTGATGCCGGAAAACGCAAGCGCCGCCCCCAAGGGCGGCGCTCAGGCCAGCAGCACGCTGCTGGAGTGTTATGTTCACCATTTGGGTGAGCATCATCCCGCTGTCAAGGAATAAGAATGTCGCCGCTGAAGACTTTCGTTTATGTAGACGGGTTCAATCTCTATTACCGCGCCCTCAAGCATACGCCTTACAAGTGGCTAAACATCAAGGTACCCTGCGCGCTTGCCCTCGGCCAACGCTATCGCGTCGACAAAATCAAATATTACACGGCTCGGGTATCAGATAAGGTCGATCCAGATCAGCCTCGGCGACAGCAAGTCTACCTGAGGGCGCTTCGGACCCTTCGCGAAGTTCAGATTTACTACGGCAAGTTTCTGGTGCATCCGGTTCGGCTACCGCTACAGACCCCTCTCCTGGATGGCACGCGTTCTGTATGGGTCATGAGAACCGAGGAGAAGGGCTCCGACGTGAATCTCGCCAGTCACTTGGTGCATGATGCGCACAAGGGTGCTTTTGAAGCGGCTGCAGTCGTGTCCTGCGACACGGATCTGGTCGAGCCCTTGAGGATCGTTTCGGAAGAAATTGGGCTGCCTGTCTGCCTGTTGCCGCCCCAGATCCAAGGCTCGAAATCGCTAAAGGCAGTAGCTACTGAAGTCCGAAAGATCGGCGAAGCTCGCCTTAAACAGGCCCGATTCTTGGATGTCGTAGCGTCGGCGGACGTAGAGGTCCGCAAACCCGGGAGCTGGTGATGCGCGACTGTCGTCTCGTTCGACGCGCCAGAACTTTGACCCCCTCTCGACGCGCCTCACCCTCAGGGCAGGCCGACTGTGGCGTGCAGCTGCATGATAAATCGCGTACCCGTTCGAGCGCCCTGCCGAAGCCAAATGAACGTGAGACCATATGACCGAGCTCGCCCGCATCCGCAACTTCGCGATCGTCGCGCACATCGACCACGGCAAATCGACCCTCGCCGATCGCATCATCGAGCGCTGCGGCGGCCTCGAAGCGCGCGAGATGACCGCGCAGGTGCTCGATTCCATGGAGCTGGAGCGCGAGCGCGGCATCACGATCAAGGCCCAGACAGTACGTTTGGCGTATCGGGCACGCGACGGCCAGACCTATCAGTTCAACCTCGTCGACACGCCCGGACACGTCGACTTCTCGTACGAGGTCAGCCGCTCGCTGCGCGCCTGCGAGGGCTCGCTCCTGCTGATCGATGCTACGCAAGGCGTCGAGGCGCAGACGCTCGCCAACGCCTATCAGGCGATCGAGGCCGACCACGAGATCATTGCGGTGCTCAACAAGATCGACCTGCCGGCGGCCGAGCCCGAGCGCGTCCGGGAGCAGATCGAGGAGATCGTCGGCCTGGACGCGCACGACGCGCTGCTGATCTCGGCCAAGACCGGCGAAGGCGTCGACGAGGTGCTCGAGGCGATCGTGCGGCGGCTGCCTTCGCCGCAGGGTGATCCGGCGGCGCCGCTCAAGGCGCTGCTCGTGGACAGCTGGTACGACCCCTACCTCGGGGTGGTGACGCTGCTGCGGGTCAGGGACGGCAGGATCGCCAAGGGCCAGAAGATCCGCATGATGGGCACGGGCGCGGTGCACCAGGTCGACCGGGTCGGCATCTTCACCCCGAAGCCCGTCCTCGTGGACCAGCTCGGGCCGGGCGAGATCGGCTTCGTCACCGCGAGCATCAAGGACGTCGCCGACTGCCGGGTGGGCGACACGATCACCGACGACCGGCGGCCTGCGAGCGCGCCCCTGCCCGGCTTCCGGCCCTCGCAGCCGGTGGTGTTCTGCGGCATGTTCCCGACCGATGCCGCCGATTTCGAGGATCTGCGCGACGCCCTGGGCAAGCTGCGCCTGAACGACGCCAGCTTCGAGTACGAGCCGGAGACCTCCAGCGCGCTCGGCTTCGGCTTCCGCTGCGGCTTCCTCGGCCTGCTGCACCTCGAGATCGTGCAGGAGCGCCTGACGCGCGAGTTCGACCTCGATCTGGTGATCACCGCGCCCTCGGTGGTCTATCGGGTGCACCGGACCGACGGCACCCTGCTCGAGCTGCACAATCCCGCGGACATGCCCGATCCGACCCAGATCGATCACATCGAGGAGCCGTGGATCAAGGCGACCATCCTGGTGCCCGACGAGCACCTCGGCAACGTGCTGGCGCTCTGCACCGATAAGCGCGGCGAACAGGTGGAGTTGACCTACGTCGGCTCACGCGCGATGCTGGTCTACCGGCTGCCGCTGAATGAGGTGGTCTACGACTTCCACGACCGCCTGAAATCCTATTCGCGCGGCTACGCCAGCTTCGACTACCACCTCGCCGGCTATGCGCCCTCGGACCTGGTCAAGCTGTCGATCCTGATCAACGGCGACCCTGTGGATTCCCTGTCGATCGTCGTGCATCGCACGATGGCCGAGGGGCGCGGGCGGGCGATGTGCATCCGGCTCAAGGAGCTGATCCCGCGCCAGCTGTACCAGGTCGCGATCCAGGCAGCGATCGGCGGGCGGATCATCGCGCGCGAGACGGTCAAGGCGTTCCGCAAGGACGTCAC
>JBKPNX010000223.1:0-21697 GCA_046732855.1 Pseudomonadota bacterium | reverse complement strand
GGTCAGAAGCGGCATCAGGCCCTGCGGCAGGACCACGATCACCGCCACGAACGCGATGCCCACGAACAGCTTCCAGACGAACGGCAGGTTGCCGGACAGATAGGAGCTGGTCAGATCGATCAGGATCGCGCCGATCACCGGCCCGATCAGCGTGCCGCGGCCGCCGAGCGCGACCCAGATCAGCAGCTCGGTGCCAAGCAGGAAGCCGGTCAGCTCGGGCGCCACCACGTCGGTGAACACGGCATAGCCGAACCCGGCGACCGCGGCCACGCCCGCGGTGGCGACCATCAAGAGGATCTTGATCCGCGACACCGGAATGCCGAGGTACGCGCACCGCGCCTCGTTCTCGCGGATCGCGACCAGGACCCGGCCCATGTCGCTGCTCACGAACAGCCAGGCAGCACCGGTGACAGCGACCAGCAACGCTCCAGCCAGCCAGAAGCAGGCCTCGAGCGACCAGTAGAACGTCGGGAAGCCAGAGAGGCCACTGCTCGAGCCGGTGAAGTTGCCGCCCGAGAACACGATCTGCGTGAGCACGATCGGCAGAGCGAGCGTGACGATTGAGCCGTAGAGCGGCGAGGCGCCGTGATAGAACGCCAGCCAGCCGACCAGCGCGGCGACCGCCATGGCCGCCACGATGCCGAGCAGCAGCGCGAGCAGCCCCCACCCGACGCCGAACCCCAGGTGACTGAATACCAGCGCGCAGGCGTACGCGCCGATGCCAAAGAACGCCGACTGTCCGAAGGTGAGGATGCCGGCGTAGCCCCACAGCAGATCCACGGTCAGCGCCAGCACCGCGAGCAACAGCGCCCGGATCATGATGTTGACCGTGTAGATACCGAGGACGAAGGGCGCGATGGCGATCAGGGCCAGGGCCAGCGCGCCGCCGAGCAGGACGCGCGGCAGCTCCGAGCGCGCAGTCGTGGTCGCGCCCCGGCTCGGCGCGGGCGCGGCCACCGACGAGCCGTCACTCACGGGCCAGCCCCTGCGGCCGCATGCGCAGGATGACGGCGGCGAGCACGACGATGGTCAGGCCGCCGATGACCGGGCTGAGGTACGTGCTGACCACCACCTGAGCGCCGCCCAGAATAAGCGACGCGAGCCCGAGCCCGAGAATCGAGACGCCTGATACCAGCACCAGCATGAAAGAGTTGACCAACCACGGCAGGCCCATGTTGGGCTCGACCGCGAGCAGCGGCGTGATCAAGGCGCCTGCCATGCTGGCGAGCGCCGCGCCGACGCCGAACGTGACCAGGCGCACCCTGTCACTGTCGATCCCGAGCCCGCGCGCCAGATCCTCGTTCATGATCACCGCGCGCGCGGTCAGCCCGAACCGCGTGAAGTAGAGCAGCGCCGCGAGCGCGCCGCCGAGCAGCACGGCGATGACGACCAGCAGGAGGCGGTAGAGCGAATACGACTGGCCGAGGA
The DNA here is from genome assembly GCA_046732855.1 of Pseudomonadota bacterium. GTDB lineage: Bacteria > Pseudomonadota > Alphaproteobacteria > Geminicoccales > Geminicoccaceae > JBKPNX01. The sequence goes on along the minus strand of JBKPNX010000223.1, from coordinate 20,269 downwards.
ACGGGATCGCGCCGCCGACCGGGCTCTGCACGAACTGCACCTCGCGGCCGAAGCCGATCGTGATCAGCTGGCCGATGACGATGCCGAGCCCCCAGGTGGCGAGGATGGCGTCGAGCGGACGCGCGTACAGCGGACGGATGACGAGTCGCTCGATCAGGATCCCCAGCACCAGCCCGACCAAAGCGGCGAACGGCGCCGCCAGCCAAGCGTTCCAACCGAGCTGCGTAACGACCAGGGCGGCATAGCCGCCGATCGTCAGGAACGCGCCGTGCGCGAAGTTGATGAGCTTCATCACGCCGAGGATGATCATCAGCCCCGAGGCCACGGCGAACAGAATCGCGGCCGTGGTCACCGCGTCGAGCAGCAGGACGCCCAAGACGAGGACCCCTCGACAATGGCCAAGGCGCCAGCCGGGGCGGCGCCGCCCGGCCGGCGCCGATCAGGCGATCAAAGGTCCGGGCACTGCTCGCCCGGATCGACGTTCTCGAACGTATCGATCACCCGCACGCTGCCGTCCGCCTGGACCTGGCCGAGGTACATGGTGAGCGGCGCGTGGCGCTGCTTGTTCATCTGGATCAGGCCGCGCGGCCCCTTGAAGCTGACCTCGTCGAGCGCGTCGATCACCGCCTCCGGATCGGTCGACCCCGCCTTCTCGAGCGCGAGCTTGTACAAATAGACCCCCTCGTACTGCGGGACCGAGAGGTCGTTCGGCGTCTTGAGGTCGTCACCGAACTTGCGGGCCATGGCCTCGAGAAACTTCTTGTTCTCCGGGCTGTCGATGCCGGTGATGTAGGAGGCGGAGATGTAGATGCCGGCGGCATCGGCGCCCATGCCCTTGGCCGTGCCCTCGTCGACCGCGAGGTTGCCATAGGGAATGTCCACGCCGGCCGCCCGGAGCTGCTTGGTCAGCGTCACGTTCGGCGCGCCGCCCGCGGTGGAGGTGATCAGCGCGTCCGGGTTGGCGCTCTTCAGCTGACTGATGATCGCGGTCCAGTCGGTGCCGTCCATCGGCAGATATTCCTCGCCGAGCACCTCGCCGCCCTGATCCTCGATGTACTGGCGCGTGAACTCGAGCATGCCGCGGCCGAACGCGTAATCGCTGCCGATCAGGAAGAAGCGTTTGGCCCCGAACTCCTTCATGAAATGGTCGACGATCGGCGCCACCTGCTGCTCGGGCACCCAGGCGTTCACGTACATCCAGGGGCTGCAGGAGCGGCCCTCATAAAACGAGGTGTAAATGAACGGAACCTGGCCGCGATTGACGATCGGCAGGCCGGCGTTGCGGGCAGCGCTGGTCTCCATCGAGATCAGGGCGTTCACCTCCTGCTGAAATACCAGCGAATCGAACGCCTTCTGGGCGCCCTGGGCGCCGCTGCCGTCGTCGGCGACGACCAGCTCCAGCGGCCGGCCGAGCGCGCCGCCCGCGGCGTTGATCTCTTCGACGGCGAGCTCCCCGGCCTGGACCACCGACGGTGCCACCACGCTGTTGGCGCCGCTGAGCCCGACCGGAACCCCGATCTTGATCGGTTCCTGGGCGTGGCCGAGCCCGCCCGTCGCGAGCAGGCTGACCAGGGCCGTGGCGGCCAGCGTCTTGTGGGATTGCCGTCTCATCTGATGCCTCTCCCTCGGCGGTTCGGTGATTGCTTCAGTGCCAGCCCGGCCGCGCCGCGGCGCCCAGCATCTCGCTGTACACGTCGGTTCTGCGGTCGCGCAATACCTGATTGTACTCGTTCCAATTGCGTTTACGCCGCGCGTCGGCGAGGTTGCATTCGGCGTAGATGATCTCCTCGCGGTCCGGGCTGGCCGGCCCGCCGATCGGCCAGCCGGTGTGGCTGACGATCACGCTCTGGCCGATGAACGGCTGGCCCCGCTCCTCGCCGACCCGGTCGGCCGCCGCGATGAACAGCGAGTTGCTGTGCGCCGCCGCCATGCACAGGACGTTGGCCATCGCCTCGCGCCGCGGATCCTGGCCGGGGATCGGCACCCAGTTGGTCGACATGCAGACGATGTCGGCGCCCTGCAAGGCGCACAGGCGCCAGCTCTCGGGGAACCAGCCGTCGTAGCAGATGATCGCGGCGAGCCGCCCGATCGGGGTCGGGAACACCGGAAAGCCCAGGTCGCCCGGCTCGAAGAACAGGTTTTCCTCGTTCCACAGATGCATCTTGCGGAAGGTGCCGATGTAACCTTCGGGGCCGATCAGCACGGCGCTGTTGAACAGCTGCATTGCCGCGCGCTCGCAGATGCCGGCTGCGAGGTACAGCCCGTGGTCACGCGCGGCCGCGGCCCACGCCGCCACGGTCGGGCCCGAGGGGATCTCCTCGGCGCACTCGAACGCCTCCTCGCGCGTCTCGAACACGTAGCCGGAGTTGGCGAGCTCGGGCAGCACCACGAGCCGCGCCCCCTGGCCAGCGGCTTCCTCGATGAAGGCGAGGCTGCGCTCGACGTTGCCTGCCTTGTCGCCGACGCGCGGCTCCATCTGGATGCAGGCGACCTTGACGACCGCCTCCTTCCGCCCCTTGCGCCCCGCCATCTGCCCGCCCCCGTCTTGGATCGCGCTTCGGGAAGCTCGCCGCGATCGCCCAAAAGCTTTATCGCGGCTCATCGTTTATGCAAGAGACTTGGTTCCTGTGTGGCAGCCGGCGGGTGGGCACGATCGCGCGCTAGGCTGCGGGGTTTGCTCCGCCGCGCCGCCGGATACGCCGGCCGCGCCAGGCCGACCGGGGGTTTGGGCGGCTTGGCGGCGAGCACCATTTCTGGCAGACATGGCCGCCGCCACAGGGGTGGCGGCCGGCACGAAGGTTCGGAGCAAGGGGCAGCATGGGCGCGGCCGAGATCGCCACCGACGAGAGCCCGCGCGACTTCATCCGCGACATCGTGCGCGCGGACCTGAAGGCCGGGCTCGTCGATACCGTGGTCACGCGCTTTCCGCCGGAGCCGAACGGCTACCTGCACATCGGGCACGCCAAGTCGATCTGCCTCAATTTTGGCGTCGCCGAAGAGTTTGGCGGACGCTGCCATCTGCGCTTCGACGATACCAACCCGCTGAAAGAAGAGCTGCGCTACATCGAGGCGATCAAGCGCGACGTGCGCTGGCTCGGGGCCGACTGGGGCGAGCACCTCTATTTCGCCTCCGACTATTTCGAGCAACTGTACGAGTGGGCCGAGCATCTGGTGCGCCACTGCTGCGCCTACGTCGACGATCTGTCGCCCGAGGAGATCCGCGCGTATCGCGGCACGCTGACCGAGCCCGGGCGGAACAGCCCGCATCGCGACCGCACGCCCGAGGAGAACCTCGACCTGCTGCGCCGCATGCGAGCGGGCGAGTTCCCGGATGGCGCCCGCGTCCTGCGCGCCAAGATCGACATGGCATCCGGCAATCTCAATCTGCGCGATCCGGTGCTCTATCGCATCCTGCACGCCGCGCACCCGCGCACCCGCGATGCGTGGTGCATCTACCCGACCTATGACTTCGCGCACGGCCAGTCCGATGCGATCGAAGGCGTGACCCACTCGCTGTGCACGCTCGAGTTCGAGGACCACCGGCGGCTGTACGACTGGCTGATCGAGCATCTGCCGGTGCCGAGCCGGCCGCGCCAGTACGAGTTCGCGCGCCTCAACCTGTCGCACACCATCCTGTCCAAGCGCCGCCTGATCCAGCTCGTCGACGAGGGCCACGTGCGCGGGTGGGACGATCCGCGCATGCCGACCTTGGCCGGGCTGCGCCGGCGCGGCGTGCCGCCGGCCGCGATTCGCGAGTTCGCGCGGCGCATCGGCGTGGCGAAGAGCGACAATCTGGTCGATGTCGCCCTGCTCGAGCACTGCATCCGCGAGGTCCTGAACCGCATCGCGGAGCGCCGGATGGCGGTGCTGCGGCCGCTGAGAGTGGTGATCGAAAACTACCCGGAGGGTCAGACCGAGGAGTTCGAGGCGATCAATAATCCCGAGGATCCCGAGGCCGGGACGCGCCGCGTGCCGTTCTCCCGCGAACTGTTCATCGAGCGCGGCGACTTCATGGAAGAGCCGCCGCGCGGGTTCTTCCGCCTCGCGCCCGGACGCGAGGTGCGCCTGCGCTACGCCTATCTCATCACCTGCCGGGAGGTGGAGAGAGCCGCCGCCGGCAACGTGGTCCTGCTGCGCTGCACCTACGATCCGGCGACCCGCGGCGGCGATGCGCCGGACGGGCGCAAGGTCAGGGGCACGCTGCACTGGGTGTCCGCCGCCCATTCGGTGCCCGCCGAGGTGCGCCTGTACGAGCACCTGTTCACGCGCGCGGAGCCGGGAGCTGAGGGCGATTTCCTCGCGGATCTCGATCCCCGCGCGCTCGAGATCCTGAGCGACTGCCGCCTCGAGCCGAGCCTCGCCGCCGCGGTGACCGGCGAGGCGGTTCAGTTCGAGCGCCAGGGCTACTTCTGCCGCGATCCAGACTCGACCCCGGAGCAGCCGGTGTTCAACCGCACCGTCGCGCTGCGCGACACCTGGGCGAAGCTCCAGACCAAGGGCGCCGACTGAGGCTTCCCTGGCGCCGACCGGGGCGCGCGCAGCGCGGATCGGCGGCAGCTGTCCTGTGCTCCATGCGGCAAATCACAGCGTATCCGGCACGCGGCCGCCGCTGCGTGGCCGTCTGCCCGGCAGTCGCGGCCACGGCACGCGGGGTTTGCTTTCCCCAGGCGATCGACTATCTAGCGGGCACGGGAAGCTGGAATGGCACCACGACAGCGCGAGGCGAGGAAACCATGGCGTTCGAACTGCCCGACCTGCCCTATCCATACGAGGCCCTGGAACCATACATGTCGTCGCGGACCCTGCATCTGCACCACGACAAGCACCATCAGACCTATGTGACCAACCTCAATAACCTGATCGAGGACACCGATCTCAAGAATGCGTCGCTCGAAGAGATCGTGGTGGCGTCGGCCAAGGATCCGGCCAAGCAGGCCATCTTCAACAACGCCGGCCAGCACTGGAACCACAATCTGTTCTGGCGGATCATGAAGAAGGGCGGCGGCGGCACGCCCGGCGACGAGCTCGCCAAGCGGATCGACGACGCCTTCGGCAGCTTCGAGTCGTTCAAGGAGCAGTTCAAGACCGCGGCGGTGACCCAGTTCGGCAGCGGCTGGGGTTGGCTCGCCCTTGACGGCGACACCCTCAAGATCCTCAAGACCCCGAACGGTGCCAATCCGCTGGTCGAGGGCATGACCCCGCTGCTTGGCATCGACGTGTGGGAGCATGCCTACTATCTGGATTACGAGAACCGGCGGCCGGAGTACGTGGCGGCGTTCCTGAACCACCTGGTCAACTGGGACGAGGTGGCGGCGGAGCTGCACAAGGCCGTCTAACAGACGCGCCAGCTTGGCAAGCAGAAGCCCCTGCGAGGGGCCCTTAGGGGGAAAGGCCGAAGCGGACGGCTCAGGCGCCAAGACGAGCGCCGGCTGATTGCACAACGAGGCTGGGCGCCGCAGCGCACCTTCCTGACGGACGGGACGGGGAGCACCTTCCGACACGCATCGCGGAGTCGAGATGGTGATGGTCGTACGCCCGTTCCGTGCCTTTGCCGTGGCCCTCGCCGTCGCGCTGTCGGGTTGTGCCGCGACCACCACGGCGGTCAGCAAGCGCACGCTGGACGTGCAGACCAAGATGACCGATTCGGTCTTCCTCGAGCCGGTCACGCTGCCGCATCGGACCGTGCTGGTGGAGGTGCGCAACACGTCCGACCGGGCGGAGCTGGACATTGCGCCCGCGGTCCGGGCGGCGCTCGCGGCGCGCGGCTACCGGCTGGTCGAAGACCCGCGCGACGCCCAGTTCCTGTTGCAGGCCAACATCCTCCAGGTGGGTCGGACGTCGCGGGCCGCGGCTGAAGGCGCGTTCGCCAAGGGCTTTGGCAGCGCGCTCGTCGGCGGCGCGGCCGGGGCAGGCCTCGGCCGCGCGGCCAGCGATCAGACCGAGGTGATCATCGCCGGCGCGGTGGCCGGCGCGGCCGCGTCGGCGGTCGCCGACTCGTTCGTCCAGGACGTCACCTACAGCATCATCACGGATGTCCAGGTCTCCGAGCGCGCGGGCGAAGGCGTGATGGTGACCGAGCGCCTGACCCAGGACCTGGCGCAGGGCAGGAGCGGCGAGCGCGTGCTGTCGTCTACCGAGGTGCACGACTGGAAGCGCTATCAGACGCGCGTGATGAGCAGCGCCAATCGGGTCAACCTCGACTTCGACGACGCCGCGCCGGACCTGGTCGCTGGGCTGACCCAGGCGATCGCCGGCATCTTCTGAGGCGCCCGGTTCTCACCGCGCGATCAGAGCAGCCGCGACGCGTCGGTCCTCGGCAAGCAGCACGTTGAAGGTGCGGCACGCCGCCCGGCTGTCCATGGCCTCGATCACGATCCCCCGCGCGCGCAGCGCGGCGCGCAGCTCCGCCGTGGGCTGGCCGAACGCGGCGCCGCAGCCGAGCACCAGGATGTCGACGGCCGCCGTCGCGATGAGCGGGGCGAGGCTGTCCAAGGTCACCGCGGCGAGCTCGCGCACCGGCCACGGCAGGGTGCGCTCAGGCAGGACCAGGACCGAGCCCTCGTGGCGCACGCCCGCGATGGTGAAGCCGCCTTCGCGATGGGCCTGGATGAACTGCCGCCCCTCCGCAGGCACCCGCGTGAACTCCACCGGCAACTCCCGACAGGTCACCCTCAGCACTAATGTGCGGCGCGCTGGCACGCCGCCCACTCCTGGGCGCGCCCCATCCAGAAGCGGCACCTCTCCGACCGATCAGCCTCGGCAGTTATGTGCGGGCCGCCCACTCCTGGGCGCGCCCGATCGGCATCTCCCGAGAGGTCTGCCTGGGCGGTAAATGTGCGGCGCGGGGGCGCACCACCTACCCCCTGGTCCCGAGCGGTCTGCCTGGGCGGTAAATGTGCGGCGCGGGGGGCGTCGCCCAGCCCGGGTGCGCGATCCGGACTCGCTGTCCCGGTCAGGGGGTCTGGACGGCCGGCACGGCGCTCTCGCGCCGCAGGTTCAGATGTACCAGGACCGGCGTCGAGATGTAGACCGTCGAGTAGGTGCCGATCACCACGCCCCAGATCATGGCGATGGTGAAGCCGCGGATCACCGGACCGCCAAAGATGAGGAGCGCCACCAGCGCGAGCAGCGTGGTCAGCGAGGTCATCATGGTACGCGCGAGCGTCTCATTGATCGAGCGGTCCAGGAGATCGCTCAGCGGCATCGTTTTGTACTTGCGCAAGTTCTCGCGCACCCGATCGAAAATCACGACGGTGTCGTTGAGGGAATAGCCGACGATGGTCAGCAGCGCGGCGACCGAGGTGAGGTTGAACTCCAGGTCGAACAAGCAATAGATGCCGATCGTGGTGACGACGTCGTGGATCAAGGCGAGAATCGTACCGACGCCATACTGCCATTCGAAGCGGAACCAGACGTAGGCGAGGATCGCGACGAATGAATAGATGACGGCCTGAGCGCCCGACCACAGCAGCTCGGAGCTGACCCTGGGCCCAACCGATTCGACCCGCCGGTAGGAGACGTCGCCGAAGGTCTCGTTCAGCGCCGCCTTGACCTTCTCGACCGCGGCCCGCTGCGCTTCCTCGCCGCCCTCCTGGCGTTGCACGCGGATCAGGACGTCATTGGGCTCGCCGAACGTCTGCAGGGCCACTTCGCCGAGGCCGAGACCGCCAAGCAGCGCGCGCATGGCGCCGAGGTCTGCGGTCGTGCCCGGCACCCGCGCCTCGATCAGCAGGCCGCCGCGAAAATCGACGCCGAAGTTCAGGCCCTTGAGCGGCACCAAAATCAGCGTGAGCAGGATCAACGTGCCCGAGAAGGCATAGCCCCAGTACTGATAGCGCATGAACCGGATGTGGGTGCCGTCCGGAACGAGGCGGAAGGTGCGCATATCGGTTACGGCCTCAGACCGGCAGGATGGCGGGTCGGGTCCGCCACAGCCACGCCGCGACCACGAGCCTGGTGAACGTGATCGCGGTGAACATGGTCGTCACGATGCCGAGGCCGAGCGTGACCGCGAAGCCGCGCACCGCGCCCGAGCCGAAAGCGTAGAGCAGGACCGCCGCGATCAACGCCGTCAGATTGGCGTCGACGATCGTGCGCAGGGCCTCGCGAAAGCCGGTATCGACCGCGGCGATCGGCGTCCTGCCGAAGCGCGACTCCTCGCGGATCCGCTCGTAGATCAGCACGTTGGAATCGATCGCCTGCCCGATCGTCAGCACGATGCCGGCGATGCCGGGCAGCGTGAGCGTCGCCTGCAATACCGAGAGCAAGGCGAACATGAGCAAGAGGTTAACGACCAGCGCGAGATCGGCGATCAGCCCGAAAAAGCCGTAGTAGAGCACCATGAACGCCGCGACCAGGATGAACGCCAGGATCGAGGCGAGCGCGCCGGCCTCGATCGAATCGGCGCCGAGGTCGGGACCGACGCTGCGCTCCTCGACGATGTTGAGCGGCGCCGGCAGAGCGCCCGCGCGCAGCAGGACGGCGAGCTCGTTCGCCTCCTGGACCGTGAAATTGCCGCGGATGATGCCGCTGCCGCCGAGGATCGGCTCGTCGATGCGCGGCGCGCTGATCACCTTGTTGTCGAGCACGATCGCCAGCAGCTCGTTGACGTGCTCGCGGGTGACGTTGCCGAACTTGCGCCCGCCCACGGAGTCGAAGCGGAAGCTGACCACCGGCTGATTTTGATAGTAGGTCGGCTGGGCGTCGACCAGGCTCTCGCCGCTGACCTCGACGCGCTTGCGCACCACGTACTCCGCCGTCCGGCCGGACGCATCGGGCTCACCGCGCAACAGCTCCGATCCCGGCGGCAGATTGCCCGACAGAGCCTGCTGGACCGGAGTCTCCAGATCGACCAGATGGAACGTCAGCTTGGCGGTCTGACCGAGCAGGCGCTTGATGCTCTCCGGGTCCTTTTCCCCGGGCACCTGCACGAGGATGCGGTCGTCGCCCTGCCGCTGGATGGTCGGCTCGCGCGTGCCGACCTCGTCGATGCGCCGGCGCACGATCTCCAGCGACTGGGTCACCGCGGCTCGCTGCATTTCCTGCACCGCGCTATCGGTCAGCCGGACCTCGATCCGGCCGTCGCCGACCTGCTGGACCACCAGCTCGTGGGACAGGCCGGTCCTCTGGTCGAGCTTCTGCAGCAGCTCGAGCGCCCGCGGCGCGGCCGCCGGGTCGGTCAGGGTGAAGGCGACGACATTGCCGTGCACGCCGAGGCTGCGATAGCCGATGCGCTCGGGACGCAGCGTGCTGCGCACGTCGTCGACGAGGGCGTCCAGGCGCTCTTTGACCATTGCGCTGAGGTCGACCTCGAGCAGCAGGTGCGAGCCGCCCTGGAGGTCGAGCCCGAGGTTGATCTGCTTGTGCGGCAGCCAGTCCGGCATCCGCTCCATCTCGGCGCGCGGGAACAGGTTCGGCAGGGTGTAAACCAGTCCGAGCAGGCAGATGCCCAGAACCAGCGCCACCTTCCAAGCGGGAAAGCGCAACATCGCCGGGCTGCTACTTTTTGCCGAACAGCTGCGACATCAGGCCGGACTTGGCTCCGCCCGCCGCAGCGCCCTCCGGCCTGGCCGTCGCGGCCGCCGGCTGCGGCTTGCCGATCAGCTCGGAGATCGTGCTGCGCGCCACGCGCACGCGCACGTCCTTGGCGATGTCGACCAGGAGCGTGTTGTCCTCCTCGATCTTGACCACGGTGCCGATGATGCCGCCGGCGGTCAGAACCCGATCGCCGCGCTTGAGCGCGCCGATCATGTCCCGATGCTGCTTCATCTTCTTCTGCTGTGGCCGGATCAGCAGGAAATAGAACACCACAAATATCAGCAACAGCGGCATCAGCGAGATCAGATCGAAACCCCCTGGGGCACCGCCTGCCTGGGCATAGGCCGGAGCAACCAACATTCGATTCCTCGTAGAGAACCTGGCGTGATCGGCGGCGGACTATAGACGCGCGGCCGGCAAAAGCCAACACGCCCACAGCTATCCCCGCTTCGGCCCCTTAGATGGTTCGAGCGGCGCCGGATTCCAGATTTGGTCGCGCGCGGCGGCGACCCGATGCAGGCTCGTTCAGCCGTTGCCCGAACCGCAGTGTAATCAGTGCGGTCGGCTCGCCGCTGCCCTCGTCAGAGCGACCGACAGCTCGCGCATGAGCCGTTCGCGCTGACTCGCCATCCCGTTCACGTTTGCCGCCAGGACCAGCAGCCGCTTGGCCGCGAAGGCCGTGTCGTGGCCCTCGGCGTGAAGCTCGCGTACGCACGCCGCCTGGCGCGCGATCCGCGCCTGGCCCTCGGCGAGGTGGCGCTCGGACCGAGCCAGTTCCTGCTGCAGCTCTGAGAACCTGCCCATCGCTCGACTCCCACGCTTTCGCACCCCTGAAACGGCGAACGGCGACGGAGGCAGTTGGTTCCTGTTCAGGTCGTCACTGGCGCGATCAAGCGCGCGCGGCCGGCACCGCCACGCGGTAGCGTTCGACGAACGCCTCGTCGATGGTGACGCCGAGGCCGGGACGGTCGGGGATCTCGACCATGCCGTCGACCACCGGGAAATCCTCGTGCGCGAGCTCGTGCAACATCGGGTTGGCGCCGAGCGAGTACTCCAGGATGAAGCCGCTGGAGGCGACCGCAGCGACGTGGAGACCCGCGGCAAAGGTCAGCGCGCCGCCCCAAAGATGGGGCGCGAAGCGGAGCTGGTACGCGCTAGCCAGCGCCTCGATCCGAAGCGCCTCGGAGATGCCGCCGGCGATCGACAGGTCGGGCTGCAGGATGTCGACCGCGCGCAGCTCGATCAGGTCGCGAAAGTCGAAGCGCGTGAACTCGGACTCGCCGCTCGCAATCGGGATGTCAGTGGCCGCGCGGATTTCGGCCTGGCCGCGCTTGTCGTCGGCGCACACCGGCTCCTCGAGCCAGAAGACGTTGCAGTCGGCGACCGCGCGGCAAAAGCGCTTGGCCTCGGCCGCCGTCCAGGTGCCATGGGCGTCGCACATGATATCGATCGCATCGCCCAGCCCCTCGCGCGCGGCGCGCACGCGGCGAATCGAATGGTCGAGCGTGCCATCTCCGGCGCCGACCCGCATCTTCACCGCACGGAAGCCGCCGCGGTCGAGAAAACGCTGCAGCTCCGCCGCGATCCGATCGGCCGGGGCCCAGCCGCCCGACGCGTAAGCCGGCATCCGCTCGTGGCGCCGGCCGCCCAGCAGGCGCCACACCGGCACGCCGAGCGATTTGCCGAGGAGGTCCCAGAGCGCGATGTCGATTCCGGCGATCGCGCCGATGGTCAGGCCACGCCGGCCGAGGATCGGGAAGGCATGGCCGCGGGCAAGCGCAAAGTGGGCGCGCGAGCCGTTGTACATGACGTCCCACAGGCGGGAGATGTCGCGGGCGTCCTCGCCGACGAGGAGCGGCGCGAGCTCGTCCTCGATGCAGGTGCACAGCGCCGCGCTGGCGCCGACGCTGCCGACCGCGGCCTTGGCTTCGCCGAAACCGACCAGACCGCTTTCCGTCTCGACGCGCACGAGCGTCGAGTCGAACGCGTCGATGCGGCCGAAGTCGGTCGTATGCTGCTGGTGCTCCGGAATCGGAACATGCAACGCGACCGCGCGAACCGAGCGGATCTTCATCTCGGATCTCCGAGTCCGGGAGGGAGGACAACCTGGGCGGCGCGGGATGGCGGCCCCGATCCATCGGCCGGCGCGGTCACGTTCCGGGCCATCGCCGTCAAGCTGCGACCTGGCTCGTCCCTGCGCTCCCGCGCGGGCCTCCGCGCGCGCCAGAACTCCGCCATCCTGCCGCTGATGAACCCGTAGGCGCCGAACGCCGTGAGCGTCCCGATCAGCACGGCGCCGGTGACGATCTGCTGCTCCTCCGGCGTCACGCCGGCGAGTCCAAGCGAGTTCTGCACGAAGGCCAGGACCAAAAGGGCGAGAAGGACGCCGACCAGCGTGCCGCTGCCGCCAAAGATGCTGACGCCGCCGAGGACGACCGCGGTGATCACGGGCAGCTCGAGCCCGGTCGCGGTGTCCGCGCGCGCGCTGGCGAGGTACGCGGTGAGCACGATCGCTGCGATCGAGCACATGACGCCTGAGACCACGAATACCCCCAGGATCACCCGCTTGACGTCGATGCCCGAGAACAGCGCGGCTTCGCGGTTGTTGCCGATCGCGTAGAGCGCCCGGCCCCAGTGCGTGGCGTGCAGGAACAACGCGAATCCGATGAACAGGACGACGAAAATGAGCGAGCTCCACGGCACCGGCGTGCCGCCGATCGTCTCGAACCCGAGGTTCTGATACCACTCGGGAAAGCTGTGGACGCCGCGTTCCTTCAGGATGATCAGGGCCGTTCCCCGGTACAGGGCGAGGGTGCCCAGGGTCACGACCAGCGACGGCAGACCGGCGTAGGCGACGACGATCCCGTTGAACGCTCCGGCGAGGGTGCCGATGACGACCGCGAACGCCATCGCCGCCTCGATCGGCAGCCCGTGCTCGATCGCCACCGCGAGCGTGGCCGCGCACAGTCCGACGTTCGATCCGACCGAGACGTCGATCTCCCCGGTGATGATGATCAGGGTCATGCCGAGCGCGACGATTGCCGACGGCACGGCGCCAGCGATGGCGATCGAGATGTTCGATGCGGTCAGGAAATATTGGGACGACCAGCTGCCCCAGACGCAGGTGCCGATCAGGAAGAGCAGAAGGAACACTTCCCAGCGCGCAACCAGGCCGCGCAGGCGGATCATCGGTCCGGGCCCACTTCGGGCGGGCGCGCCAACGACGGTCGTCGGCTCGCGTGCTCGACCCGCTCCGCGCGCCGCGCCAGCATGCTGTAGAACATGACGGTGCCGAGAATCGCGAGCCCGATCACGGCCTCGAGCCAGAACTGGTTGACCCCCAGCAGCTGCACGCCGTTCTGCAGGACCGCGAAGATCACCGCGCCGATCGCGGCGCCGTACACCGAGCCGCTGCCACCGAAGATGCTCACGCCGCCGATGACCACGGCCGAGATCGCCTGGAGGTGCAGATCCGGCGCGAGCACGGCGTCGACGGTGCCGAAGCGCGCGCCCCACAGGACGCCGACGAGGCCGCACAGCAGGCCGGAAAGAATGAACACGAAGGCGATGTGCCAGGCCTCGCTGATGCCGACGAGCCGGGCGCTCTCCGGGCTGCTGCCGAGCGCGTAGAGATTGCGCCCGATCCGAGTCGAGCGCGCCATCCAGCCGAACAGCGCGGTCAGCAGGAGCGCGAGCCAGACCAGGAGCGGCACGCCCGCGAGATCGACCCGTGCGATGTTCTCATAGCTGTCGGGCAATGCCGTAGCCGAGATCTGACGACCGCCGGCGTAAACGATCACGCCGCCCCGGTAGATGGCGAGGGTGCCGAGCGTCGCGACGATCGCCGGGATGCGGGCGACCCCGACGAGCAGCGCGTTGAACACGCCCAGCGCGCCGCCGACGGCGCAGCCCAGGAGAAACGCGAACACGAGGCTCCCCGCCTGGTGATCCTCCAGCCAGTCGGCGACGATGAACGCGCTCATCGCCACGATCGCGCCGACCGAGAGGTCGATCTGCCGCGTGATGATGACCAGCGCCTCGCCAAGCGCGACGATGCACACGAGCGTCGCCGAAAGCGCGACCTGCTCGAGATTCGCTGCCCCCAAAAAGCGCGGCTCGCGCAGGGTCACGAGCACGCACAGCAGGAGAAGCGCGAGCACCAGGCCGATCTCCCGCACCCGCAGACTGCGCTCGATCAAGCCATGCCTCGCGTCGGGCCGATGCTCGTTCGTGGTCGCGCCATGCCCGCTCATGGCCGGGCCGCCAGACCGGTCGCCTCGGCATCCCGCACGACGTGCGCAGCGGCGAGCAGCATCGCTTCCTGATCGAACGAGTCCCGCGTGAACTCGGCGACGACCCGGCCGCCGCGAAAGACCAGGATGCGATCGGCCATCGCGCTCACCTCGGCGGCATCGTCGCAGATCAGGATGATCGCGATGCCCTCCGTCGCAAGATGCGACACGATCCGGTGGATTTCTGCCTTCGCGCCCACGTCGATGCCGCGCGTCGGCTGGTCGAGGATCAGCACGCGCGGCGCCGGAATCAGCCACTTGGCCAGAAGCACCTTCTGCTGGTTGCCGCCGGAGAGCGTATTGGTGATCTGCTCGATTCCGCTCGCGACCACGCGCATGCGCGAGGCGTACTCCTCGGCGAGCTTCGCCTCGGCCCCGCGATCGACCATGCCGAGCCGGTCAGCCAGCCGGCGCAGCACCGGCAGCGTCTCGTTCGCCCGGATCGTGAACTCGAGCACGAGGCCCTGGTAATGGCGGTCCTCGGGCAACAGCGAGATGCCGAGTTGCAAGGCATCTCGCGGCGAGCGCGGGCGGACCGCGCGGCCGTCGACTCGGATCTCGCCGCTCGGCGGTGGCGTGATGCCGAACAGCATCTGGGCGACCTCGGAGCGGCCGGCGCCGACCAGGCCGAAGAAGCCCAGGATCTCGCCCGCGCGCAGCTCGAAGGTGACGTCTTCCACGAAGCCGGCGCCGGACAGCCCACGCACGTCCATGACCGGCGCCCCGATCACCGCCGCTTCCTTGGGGAAGAACGCGGCAAGATCGGTGCCGACCATGTGCCGAACCGTCTGCTCCGGGGTCAGCTCCGCGCCAGGGCAGGCGACGACCCGGCGGCCGGAGCGCAGGATCGTCACGTCGTCGCCCATGCGCAGGATCTCGTCGATAAAATGGCTGATGAAGAGAATCGCGACGCCCTGCTGCTTGAGCCGCAGCACGATCTCGAACAGGCGGTCGACCTCGCTGCTCGAGATCGCCGACGTCGGCTCGTCCATGATCAGGACGCGCGCATCCAGCGACAACGCGCGGACGATCTCGATCGTCTGGCGTTCGGCGATGCCGAGCAGCTTCACCGGCGTACGCACGTCGATCGGCATGCTGAGGCGCGCCAGCAGCTCCCGCGCCTCGGCGCGCATCTTCCCCCAGTCGATCCGGCCCCGCTGCACCGGCTGGCGGCCGATGAACACGTTCTCGGCCACGGACAGATCAGGGAAGACCGTCGGGTGCTGATGGATCACCGCGATGCCGTGGCGCTGGGCGTCGGCGGCGCCGCGGATCGTCACCTCCGCCCCATCGATCAGAATGCGGCCAGTGTCGGGTTGATGGATGCCGCCCAGGATCTTGACCAACGTGCTCTTGCCGGCGCCGTTCTCCCCGGCGAGCGAATGCACGCGGCCGGCATGCAGGACGAGATCGACGTCGGTGAGCACCTGGACGGGCCCGAACCATTTGGTGATCGCGCGCAGCTCAACGAGCGGAGTCACGCCCGCTGCCTGCGCGCTCTCATCGGCCCGGGAGGTACCCGCCATCCGTGCGCCCGAGGTGCGCAGGGGCGGCACGGTTGCTCGTCGCCACCCCCGCCCCCGGCCGGAAGCTAGTACGCGTGCTCCTTGTAGTTCGCCTCGGTGTATTGCAGCGGATCGCCGGTGACGATCTCGAGGTTGTCCCCGATCGTATAGGTGCCCGGCCATTTATTGCCGGCCTCGATCGTGAAGGAATCGCCGGGCTTGCCGTCGATCTTGCCTTCGGAGAACAGCTTGGCCGCGTAGTACGTGACGTAGCCGAGCTTGATCGGGTCCCACAGGTAGAACACCTGGATCGTGCCGTCGAGCATGTACTCCGAGGTGATGCTGGGCACGCACATCCCGGCGAGCTTGATCACGCCCTTGCCCTTGTTGACCGACTCGAGCGCGCGCGCGACCGCCGGCAGCCCAGGGCAGGTCGGCGCGTAGATGCCGGCGAGATCGGGGTACTTGGTGGTCAGCGCCACGGTCAGATCGAACGCTTTCTGCTCGTTGTCGTAGCCGTAGACCTCGTCGACGATCTCGATATCCTTGTACTCCGGCTTGCTCAGCTCGTCGCGGAAGGCCGCGATCCAGGCGTTCTGGTTGGCCGCCGTGGGTTGCGCCGACACGATCGCGACCTTGCCCTTGTTGCCGAGGACCTCGGCGAGCTTGACGGCGCCGAAATGGCCGACCGAGTCCGTCGTCGCCTGATTGACGAAGAACGGCCGCGCGTCGGGCGCCGAATCGGCATCGAAGGTGATGACCTTGGACCCGATGCGCTGGGCGCGCTTCATCGCCGGCGCCACGGCGTTCGGATCGCTCGGCGCGATCGCGATCGCGGGGACGCGCCGGTCGGCGAGGTTGTTGATGATCGCGATCTGGGCCTCGCCGCTCGACTGCGTCGGGCCGTAGTTCTTCGCGGTCCCGCCGATCTCCTTGGCGGCCATCTGCGCCCCGGCAAGGGTGGCATTGTAGTACGGGTTGGTGGTCTCCTTGATCACCATCGCCAGCTCGAAATCCTGAGCGCCGACGGCCCTCGCTGCCGCCATCAGCATCACCAGCGTGATCGCAATGAACTGCGCGCGTTTGCAGGCCATGACGCTTTTGCCTCCCAGTTGTTTTCCGATGGTTGTTGTAGAGCTTGGGCTACTTGGCGGCGATCGCGGGCGCGGTCGCCTGGCGCAGGCGCGGCATGACCTCTTCGGCGGTCAACGCCATCGACCGCTTCCACAGCGCCGGGTCGTCCCAGTCGAGTCCGGTCAGCACCAGCGTGCCGAACGGGCCGACCTGCTCGCGCACTGCGAGCAGCTTCTCGGCCACGGTCTCAGGGCTGCCCGCGATCACGATGTTCTCGAGCGCCCAGTCGACCGTGAGCGCGTCGTCGCTGAACTGCTCGAGTCCCTTCATGATCTGCGCGAAGCCCGCCTTCTTCATCAGCGAGCTGAGATAGTAGAAGTAGTAGCGCACGGAAGATTTCGGCCGCGCCAGATAGGCCTTGGCTTCCGCGTCGGTTTCGGTCACCAGGACCGTGCGCGCGACGTGCCAGCGCTCGCCGTCAGGCTCCTCCCCCGCCTCGGCGCAGCCCTCGCTGAAGCGCTGCCAGTGAGTCGCGACGCTCGCCGCCGGGATGAAGTTGGCGCTGATCGCCATCCAGCCGCGCTTGGCCGCTTCCTTGACGAAGAACGGATACGGGCTCATCCCGGCGACCGCGATCGGTGGATGCGGCTGCTGGTACGGCTTCGGCATGAAGCCGAGGCCGAGCTCGGGCCAGTACCACTCGTCCTGGCGGATCTGCCAGTACTCGCCCTCAATCATGTACGGCGGCTCGCCGGTCCAGATCTTGAGGATCGTGTCGATCGATTCGAGCGTCATCCTGCCGCGCGCCTGGGCGTCGTTGAGCCCGAACAGCTCGAAGTCGGACGGCAGCCCGCCCGGGCCGATGCCCATGACGAACCGGCCGTTCGCCATGTGGTCGAACATCGCAGCGAAGCCCGCGACCACCGCGGGGTGCTGCTGCGGCAGATTGAGCACCCCGGTGCACAGGCGCACCCGCTTGGTCAGCGGAATCGCCTTGGCCAGGAACATCAGCGGCGAGGTGATCGGCTCGGTCATCGAGCTGAAGTGCTCGCCGATCCAGACGTCGTCGAAGCCGAGGCGGTCGGCGTGCAGCACCGCCTCGAGATCCTCCTCCAGCATCTCGTGGTAGTCCCGCGTCGGCGGGTGCAACGGCATCATGAAGAGCCCGAGCCGCATCGTCGCCTCCCTCCCCGATCATTCCCTGGCTACCGATGATTGAGGAAAGATCTTGCCTCGCTCCGCGGCGGCACGCAAGGCTGAGACTGCGGCGAACGCCGGTGGCCGGCTGCCTTGGCCGCTGGCGGCCAATCGGAAACCAGCGTAAGGGCGGGGCTATGGCGCTCGGATCGTCTGGGCGGCAGCCGCATCGCCTGCGACCGCCCCGGCCGACGGGCCATCGCGCAGGCGGGCGAGGATCTGCCCCGCGATGAACTCGCCGACGGCGGGGACGCCGGATTCCGACACGTGCCCGAGATCGTGGAACACGTCTTCTGGATGATCGTTCAGCACCGCCGAGCCATCGATAAATGCGGGACTGCCCTGCATCGCAGCGCGCGTAAGGGCGTAAAAGCGCCGCGCGAATTCGATCAGCGACGGCTTCATCGCGGCGATCACCTGGGTCTCGCCTGGCCCGAGAGGGGCCTTGGTCGCGATTAGCGGCTGTAGCACGAAAAAGCAGCGGGCGCCGATCGCCGCGCAGACGCCGCTCGCGATCTGCGTGTTGCGCAGATAGACGTCGACGGCGCGGCGCAGGTTCGCCTCGTCCGGCTGCGGGTCGGGGTCGTGGAACAGGGCGTGCTCCAGGCGCTTGTGCACATAGGTCTGCCAGAACGCCGAGTGGGCGGCGAGCCCCATGCTGATGCCGTAAAGCGACAGGGTGCCGCTCTTGTGCTCGATGAGCGCCGCGAGCTTGGCCGAAAGATCGTTCTGCATGCTGCCGGCGCCGAAATAGTAGCCGTGGTTGGCATCGTTGTAGCCATCGTAGAACACGACCACGCCCGGCAATCGCTCGGGGGGCACGCGCGCCGCAAGCGTCACGAACTTGACCAGCTCCAGCGAGCTCTGAAACGTCGGGGCGCCGAAATTCTCGACCCGGACGCTGACCCCGACGGTCACCAAGGTCCTGGCGATCACGTTAGCGATCGAGCGCGCGTCCGTGGTCTCGAAGTCCTGCATGGTCGAGCCGCCAAAGGTCCAGACGATCAGGTCGGCGCGATCAGCCGGCTCGCTCGCCGGCGTACGCCGCGACGAGTAGTAGTCGCTGACGTTGACCGTGGCCGTGGCGCACGGCGCCCAGGAGAAAAGAAAGTACTCGTAATACTTCACGCCCAGGGCGGCGCACTGGCTCACGTCGCGCCGGAACTGACCGAACTCATCCGATCCTTGGCTCGCCTCGCGAGAGATGGATGGCTCGCCTTGCGGCTCTCTGAGCAGGCGCGTGCCCAGCTCCAAGGTCGCGGCGGCCAGCGCAAGGACGCCGACCACATAGAGAAATCGTCTGCTCCATCGGCCCATGGACCCTCGCGCTTCGGATTGCATGCCATCTCCGGCCGGGCACAGTGGCGCTGCTGACCGGGCCGAGCAACCTCCAGCTGCACCTCGTGACGCTGTTGCGGCCTTTTGCAGGAATCACCATGACGGCAGCTTTTGCCGCTCGCGCGCAGCCTGCGCGCGGACGCAACTTCGAGCGATCGTGCTGAGCGCGCCGGTACGACCCCGCGGGGCTCAGATCCGGTTCAGCGGGATCTTGATGTAGGAGACGCCGTTGTCCTCCGGCGGCGGCATCTCGCCCGCGCGCATGTTCACCTGGATCGAGGGGATCAGCAGCTGCGGCATGGCGAGCGTCTTGTCGCGCTCGGTGCGCAGCTTGACAAACTCCGCCTCGCTCACGCCCGCGCGCACGTGGATGTTCTTGGCGCGCTCCTCGGCGACGGTGGTCTGCCACGCGATGGCGCGGCCGCCCGGGCCGTAGTCGTGGCATACGAACAGCCGGGTCTCGGCGGGCAGCGCGAGGATCTTCTCGATCGACCGGTACAGCATCGCGGCATCGCCCCCCGGGAAATCGGCGCGCGCCGTGCCGCCATCCGGCATGAACAGGGTGTCGCCGACGAATGCCGCGTCGCCGATCACGTAGGTGACGCAGGCAGGGGTGTGGCCGGGCGTGTACAGGACGTGTCCCTCGAGCGCGCCGACCGTGAACCGCTCGCCTTCCTCGAACAGATGGTCGAACTGCGAGCCGTCGGTGTTGAAGGTCTTCTCGACGTTGAACAGATCCCGGAACAGCTTCTGCACGTCGGTGATGTGCTCGCCGATCCCGATGCGGCCGCCGAGCTGCTTCTTGAGATAGGGGGCGGCGCTCAGGTGATCGGCGTGGGCATGCGTCTCGAGGATCCACTCGACCTCGAGCGCGCGCCCGCGCACGAATGCGACGAGCTTGTCCGCGAAACCGGTCCTGGTCCGCCCCGCCGCCTGGTCGAAGTCGAGCGCGGCGTCGATGATCGCGCAGCGGCGCCCCTCGGACTCCTGGACCACATGCGCGATCGTGTTCGATTCGTCGTGGAAGAACGAGTGGACCTCCGGGTTCATGCTCGACCTCCGTCTGCGCGCCGCCACGCGGCTCACCCCTTCCCATGAGATGTTCGCGATGGTGTGACCAGAATCAACACCCACCGACTCGGGATCCGGGCGCCGGCTGCCATAGCCCCACGGCGCCACCTCACGCCTGGCAGGCTCAAATCTGATCCGAGCGCACTGCGCCAATTCTAATCGAAATGCGTGCCGCCGGCGAGCACCGGACCGGCGCGCGCCCGCTGTCGAGTCCCATGCGGCGCGCTATGCCATCCCCCGCGACGATTGGGATGG
>JBKPNX010000222.1:0-19534 GCA_046732855.1 Pseudomonadota bacterium | reverse complement strand
GTGTGGTCTCAAGGGCTGCGATGTGGTCGATCACAGCCCTTAGTTTGCGCCGTCTCTCTGTGGGCCGTAGGGTGGTCTCAGAGGTGGCTGCTCATGCACTTTTCGCCATTGCGAATTAGCTCCCCGATCCGGAAAGAGCGTCGGCCGCGGTCTTGCCGAACGCGTCACGCAGTGCGGTGGCCTCAGCTACGAACTCGGTGATGGATTCGATCGCCATCAGACTTTGACCTTTGCCCGAAGTGACCGCCTTTAGCAGCTCGCCATGGGCCTCGGCCATCTTATCCGCCACTCGCCGTGGGTTCGCGCCGATGATGGCGTCGGCCTCCGTTGTGGCAGCGAGGGCCTTGTCGAGGACAGCCTCGTAGTCGTCGGGATCGGAAGCTAACCCCAACCCGACGGCCAGCAGTGTAGCGTAGTCGGTAAGATCGGCGCGCCTAGTAGCCTGAATGGTCACCTGCTCGTCGCCGATGTAGAAGGCGAGGGTTCTGACAGGCTCATCAGCCTGCTTGACCGCGACCTCCAGCGCCTCGAGGCGCTGCCGGTCCAGGATGGCGCTAGTGGCCGCCGCGATCAGCCCCGCCGAAGCCGCGGCAGCATCTGCGATCAACGGCTTCTCCTTGGCATTGGCGTCGCCCTCCTTGGCCTTGGCGATCACGGCGTCGTCATGCTGCTTGGCGAGCGCTATGATGGAGGCGGCGAGCTTACCCTGCGCGTCCACGAGCGCCGCCTTGTCCGTCGAGTCTGTGATCGCCGCAAGGGCAGCAGCGTAATCGGCCAGGACCTTGAGCCACGTCAGCGCGACGGCGGCTCGCCGCTCAACGTCGACACTTTCCTTCAAGTCGTCGGGTGTCGTCCCCGGTGCCTCGCCGGTCAGGGTGCATACGCCAACCGACTTCGGATCAGTGCAACCCGGCGACGGGGACACTGGTGTGCGGACCGCCGCGGCGGAGTTGCGGAGGCTTGTCTCTCGGTCCGAGATCAAGCCCGCGATCGTAGCCTCGTGCGCCTTCTTGACCTGGTCGACGCCTGCGGCGAAACCGGCCGTTTCTCTAATAAACGTAAGGGGAGCACCCGATCACGACCAGCGGTAAAAGCATGAAGAATGGCGTACGAAGCCACATGTTCGCCTCCCAAATCCCAAGGCACCTTCACCCTCTCATACCCAGCCAGACGCGAAGTGTGAACTGCTTCACAGCTCCGCAAAGCAGCGGTGCCTATGACAAAAATGACACGACCGGTTGCGTTCGTCTATCAAACGATCGCTGTAAATCGACTGGTCAGAGAGGGCCGGAGCACACCTCTGTGAAACTCTGGACGATCGCGTCGACCTGGCTGATGGTCGCGAGCAGCGCCATGGCGTTCAGGGCGCTCTCGTGGCGCTCGCGGGTCACGGTCGAGCAGGCATCCGCCGCGACCACGACCTCGTAGCCCAGATCGCTCGCGTGGCGCACCGTGGATTCGACCGCATACGCGGTCGACACGCCGGCGCACACCAGCCGGCGCGGCCGACGCATGGCGACCAGGGTCTCGAGCGGCGAGCCGAAGAACGGGTTGTTGCGGATGTGGGTGACGACCAGCTCGTCGCCGATCGGCCCGAGACCCTCGTAGAACGCCACGCCCCAGGTGCCCTCCTGCCAGGCGCCCAGCTCGACCCACTGCCGGAACAGGGGGCCGTTCTGAATCACGTCACGATAATCGGGACGGACGGCGAGGCGGACGTGGATGATCGGCACGCCTTCTCTGCGCGCACCGTCCAGCAGCCGGCGCGCCGCGGCCAGCATCTCGCTGCGCCACGCCTGCTCGCGCTCGCCGATGCCGACCTTGATCCTGCCGTCGGGATGACAGTTCTCGTTCTGATAGTGCAGCGCCAGGATGAGACCGTCGGTCGATTGCGCGCTCATGAGCACCTCCCTCGCGCGCACCATGCGATCCTGCGCCTGGCGCGGCAAGGGGGCGCGCGTTACGGTAACGCCCGCGACCCGGCGACTTCAGCGGTCGTATTGGCTCACGGAATGGTCGCAAGATCCGTCAGGCGCGGGCGCTGGGCGCCTGCACAACAGATCAGGCGCTGCGCGCCTGCGGGGATCGAACGTCCGCCTGGCGAAGGAGTTGCAGCGCAGGCTACCGCGGCGGCCAGCGTTCCGGTTACTTGGCGGCCGGAGCCATCTCCTTGAACATCTTGTCGAGACGCGCCATCAGCTGCGGGTCGGCCTGGGCCTTTTGCGCGATCGCCTGGTATTCGTCGACGGTCAGCCCATTGGTGCCTTCCACGGCGGCGCGCATCTCCTGATTGGCCTTTTCGGCCATCTGCTGTTTATCGGCATCGGTCGTGGCCGCCTGGATCTGCGGCCGCCAGCGCTCGACGATCGCGTTGACCGCGACGACCGCGCTGGCAAAGGACTGAAGCTTGGCATCGGTGAACTCTTCGTCGGCGACGGCAACGCGGGCGCCGGTCAGCACGAGCACCGCCAAAAGGCAGATCATCCAGGAACGCAGGTGGGCCATGGTGGTTCTCCCATTGCTTGAGGATGGGCAGGCAAACCCATGACCGCTCTGCGGACCACGACCTTGCCCGAGACAGGGTAAACTCATGCCTTGGCCTGCGCGGTCGAGCGCAGTTCGATGGCACCGAGGCGGCGGCCGTTGACGCGGTAAAGCTCGTGCGCGACGCGCCGGCCATCGTTCCGGCTGGCAGCGCCGGACCGCTTGACGGTCGGGATTTCGGCGAAGGTGGCCGCATCACCATCATCCGGGACGACAAAGCGCTGAGCGCGCTGCGTACCGAACGGGGTGATCGCGCCTTCGGGCATTATGGTCTCCGCAATGGCCGACATCCGACGGTCCGCCGCGGACCGCCTCCAGAACTCCGGCACATGCCCAGGAACACAGCGGGCGATCGGCCGAATGCCGCCCCACCACGCACGAAGACCAATGCGAAGCTCTGCGCCAGAAATGATGGCGCGAGGCCGGATGTCAACCGTTACCTGAGTCGAAGAGCGCCGGGTTGACCGCTTGCAGATACCCGGGATTCGGCGGGCGCTTCGCGTTCGCCAGCCAGCGCCAGGCGTCTCCTCCCGGGGCGGATCAGCCGTCGCGCGCCGGGCGGATGTTCTGGTTCGAGCGGAACAGGTTATCCGGGTCGTACTTCGCCTTGATTCGAGCAAGCCGGTCGTACAACTCGGGCCCGTACGCCGCACGCACGCGCTCCTCGTCGGCGTCTTGGGTCAGGAAATTGACGTAAGTGCCACCGCTCGAGAACGGCCGCATCGCCGCCCAGAAGTCTCGCGCCCAGGCGATGTGGATGTCGTCCTCCGCCGGCGCCTCCCACGCGCCCTGCATGTTCAGGACGTATTCCGCCGTACGGCTGCCGACCGCGGTTTCGCCCGCCGGGAACCGCGCCGCAGCCCCCCCCAGATGCATGCACAGCACCGCCGAATGCGGCGAGGCAATCGCCGTGGCATGGGCAATGATGGTCTCATCGGCGGCCTCGGGCAGCGCGTCGAAATAGTCCGATTTCCAGTAATAGCGGCGGCCGAACGGCTGGCCCGCGTCCAGGAACTGCTGGTGCGCGACGAAGGGCTTCGGTCCGATGGTGTCGACCAGCGGTCGGCCGAACCGCTTGATCGGCGCGACCAGCTCCTCGCCTTCTTCGAGCGGACCGCTGTAGCACACCGCGATTCCGGCGACCGGCGCGCCGTGCGCCTCCTTGGGAATGATCGGCAGGGGCGGCGCCTTGCGCATGACCAGCAGATGACAGAGCCCATCGGGGGCCTTGGCGGTCGCTGCCCGGAACAGCGCGAGGATCTCCTTCGCCTGCGCCATCGGGTGCAGCACCAGCCCGGCAATCACCTCGGGGCCGTGCGGCCGGGCCTGGAACTCGAACGACGTGACCAGGCCGAAATTGCCGCCGCCGCCGCGCATCGCCCAGAACAGGTCCGGGTTGTCGTCGCGGCTCGCCCGGCGCAGCTGCCCGTCGGCAGTGACGACGTCGGCCGCGACCAGCTGGTCGGCGGCGAAGCCATAACGACGTGTCACCCAGCCGAAGCCGCCGCCGAGCGTGAACCCGGCAACCCCGGTCGCGGAGACGATCCCGCCGGGCACGACTAGGCCGAACTCTTGCGTGGCGCGGTCGAGGTCGGCCCAGGTGGCGCCGGGCTGCACACACACCCGCCCGCTTGTCGGGTCGACCGCGCTCTCCTTCTGGGTCGAAAAATCGATCATCACCCCGCCGGCGCACAGCGCGGTGCCGGCGATGTTGTGGCCGCCGCCGCGGACCGACAGCGGCAACCCGCTGTCCCGGACGAAGCGGATGCAGGCGACCACGTCGCCGGCATCGCGCGGCCGCACCACCAGGGCCGGGAGCCGCTCGATCATGCCATTCCAGATCCGGCACGCCTCGGCGTAGCCGTCATCCGCGGGCCAGAATGCGCGCCCCCGCAGGCCGGCGGCGAATGCGGCGAGACCGGGGCGGTCTAGTGTCACGGTCGGGGCTTTGAGCGTGGTAGTCTGGCTCATGCTTCTGCTCCCGGTAATGCCTTGGCCTGGCGGCGCATCCGGCGTTGGGCCAGGAGTGTTGCAAGGTGATCCGGTGCCGACAAGTTCAAGATCTGCACTGGCCCTTTTTTTCTCCGTTCGTATGATCGCGGCATGAGCGGCTATGGCCAGTTCTGCCCGATCGCCAAGGCGGCCCAGGTGCTCGCGGAGCGTTGGACGCCGCTCGTTCTGCGCGAGCTGATCTGCGGCAGCACGCGGTTCAACGATTTACGCCGCGGCGTGCCGTTGATGTCGTCCTCGCTGCTCTCGCAGCGCCTCAAGTTTCTCGAGCAGGAAGGCGTGATCGAGCGCCGGCAAGGCGGGTCCGGCCGCGGCTTCGAGTATCATCTGACCGCTGCCGGCCGCGAGCTCGAGCCCCTGATCATGATGATGGGCGAATGGGGTGCACGCTGGGTGCGCAGCCGGCTGGAGCCCGAGGACCTCGATGTGACTCTGCTGATGTGGGACATGCACCGCACGGTCCGGCCCGAACACTTCCCGGCCCGCCGCGTCGTCGTCGGTTTCGAGTTCGCCGATGTGCCGCGGAACAAGCGGCGGTGGTGGCTGGTGAGCGAGGGGGACGCGGCGGACCTGTGCGTGACCGACCCGGGCTACGACATCGACCTGCTGATCCTGGCGGACCTGCGCACCATGACCGCGATCTGGACCGGCGACGTCTCTCTGCATACCGCGCTCAACTCGGGGGCGCTCGAGGCGCATGGCCCGGCGGAGCTACGCCGTTGCCTGAGCGCCTGGCTCGGTCTCAGCGCGTTCGCTCCGATCAAGGACATGCGGCCAGTGACCGCTGCTGCCTGAGGTTAAGCGTCGCGTCGAGGCCCGCTCCTACGCGGCCGACAAGGCGGCACGAGCCCGACGTCGGAGACCATGGCGGAAGCGCCCCGACCCCGGATGGCGTGCAGATCTCTGGCCATGCGCTCGTGACCTGGGCAGTGTTGCGTCGCGCCCCCTTTGCCCAGGCAGTCGGAGCGCGACACAACGCGCCAAGTTCGCATCCCGCTTGCGCTCTGCTATAACCCGGGTCCCAGGAGCACCGGATGGCCGACGCCCCCGCGATTTTCTGCGCCCTCGACCGGCCCGACCTTGCCGGCGCGCTCGCCCTTGGGCGATCGCTCCGCGGCGTGGTCGACGGCTTCAAGGTCGGCCTCGAGTTTGTGACCGCGAACGGGCCAGACGGCGTGCGCAGGGTCGTGGCGCTCGGGGCGCCGGTGTTCCTCGATCTCAAATTTCACGACATTCCCAACACTGTGGCAGGCGCGATCGAGGCGGCGCGCGCGCTCGGAGTCGCCATGCTGACGCTGCATGTCAGCGGCGGTCCCGCGATGCTGCGCGCGGCGGTCGAAGCCGCCCGTACCCGCCACCCGTGCCCGCGACTGATCGGCGTGACCGTGCTGACCAGTCTCGATGATGCCGATCTGGCGGCACTTGGGATTGCCGAGAATGTCCCGGGGCACGTGGCCCGCTTGGCCGGGCTGGCCTGGGATTGCGGTCTGGACGGCATCGTCTGCGCGCCGCATGAGGTCGCTTTGCTGCGCGGCCGTTTCGCGCCCGACTTCACCCTGGTGGTCCCCGGCATCCGGCCGAGTGGCAGCGTCGCGGGCGATCAGAAGCGCACGAAGGGGCCCGCCGATGCCGTGGCGGCCGGAGCGGACGTGCTGGTGATCGGCCGGCCGATCACCGAAGCGCGCGATCCGCGCGCCGCGGCGCAGGCGATCCACGCCGAGATCGCGGCGGCGCGGGCGGCCTGAACCATGGCGGTTGCGGTCAAGATCTGCGGTCTGACCGACTACGACGCCCTCGCCGCCGCAGTCGAGGGTGGCGCGCGTTACCTCGGCTTCGTGTTCTACCCGCCCTCGCCGCGCGCGCTCAGCCCCGAACGGGCCGGCGAGCTGGCCCGGGCGGCGCCGGCCGATCGAACCACGGTCGGCGTGTTCGTCGACCCCGACGATGTCGTGCTTGACCAGGTCCTGGCGCGGGTGCCCCTAGCGGCCTTGCAGCTGCACGGCGCCGAAACCCCGGACCGCGTGCACGCGATCAGGGCGCGCACAGGCTGCGTCGTGATCAAGGCACTGCAGGTGGCCGAGGCTCATGACCTGGCTCCAGTCTCGAGTTACGCCGCGGTCGCCGACATGCTGCTGTTCGACGCGCGACCGCCCAAGGACCCGAGGAGCCTGCCGGGAGGCAACGGCCTCGCCTTCGACTGGCGGCTGCTCAAGGATCTGCGGGCCGGCTGCCCCTGGCTGCTCTCCGGCGGCCTCTCGGCGGGCAATCTCGCGGCAGCGATTACGCTGTGCCGTCCACCCGCGGTGGACGTATCGTCCGGGGTCGAGTCCCGTCCCGGCCACAAGGATCCGGCGAAGGTCCGGCAGTTCCTTGCCCTTGCCCATAACCTCGCCGTCCCGGAGCCCGCCACCTGCGCAAGCGGACCGAGTCTCTATCGATGACCTTACCCAACACCTATCGGGCCGGTCCCGATCAGCGCGGCCGGTTCGGCATCTACGGCGGCCGCTTCGTCGCCGAGACCCTGATGCCGCTAATCCTCGAGCTCGAGCGCGCCTACGAAGAGGCCCAGGATGACCCCGCGTTTCAGGCGGAGCTGGCCGCGTGGCTCGCTGATTATGCCGGCCGGCCGACGCCCTTGTATCTGGCCGAGCGGCTCAGCGCCCAGCTCGGCGGCGCGCGCGTCTATTTCAAACGCGACGAGCTCACCCATACCGGCGCGCACAAGATCAACAACACGATCGGCCAGATCCTGCTCGCTCGGCGCATGGGCAAGCGCCGCATCATCGCCGAGACCGGCGCCGGCCAACATGGCGTGGCGACGGCGACCGTGGCGGCGCGCGTCGGCCTGGAGTGCGTCGTGTACATGGGCGAGCGCGACATCGAGCGACAGCGGCCGAACGTGTTCCGCATGCGCCTGCTCGGCGCCGAGGTGCGCGCCGTGAAATCCGGCTCGGCCACCCTCAAGGACGCGATGAACGAGGCGCTGCGCGACTGGGTCGGTAACGTCGACGACACGTTCTACATCATCGGCACCGTCGCCGGGCCCCATCCGTATCCTGCGATGGTGCGCGACTTCCAGTGCGTGATCGGCAAAGAGGTGCGGGCGCAGATCATGGCCAAGGAGGGGCGTCTGCCCGACACCCTGGTCGCGTGCATCGGCGGCGGCTCCAATGCGATCGGCCTGTTCCATCCCTTCCTTGACGACCCCGACGTGCGCATGATCGGGGTCGAGGCGGCGGGCCATGGCATCGACACCAGCGAGCATGCTGCGGCGCTGTCCGCCGGGCTGCCGGGGGTGCTGCACGGCTCGCGCTCGTACCTGCTGCAGGACAACGACGGGCAGGTGATCGAGGCCCACTCGATCTCCGCCGGGCTCGACTATCCGGGCGTCGGCCCCGAGCACGCGTGGCTGAAGGACGTCGGCCGCGTCGAGTACGTGCCGGTTACCGACGAAGAGGCGCTCGGCGCCTTTCGCCTGTGCAGCGAGCTCGAGGGCATCCTGCCCGCGCTCGAGCCTGCGCACGCGCTCGCCCACGTGGTCAAGATTGCGCCGGAACTGCCGCGCGACCATCTGATCGTCATGAATCTGTGCGGGCGTGGCGACAAGGACATCTTCACCGTGGCGGACGCCATGGGGGTCGCCCTGTGAGCAACCGCATCGAGCGGCGCTTTGCCGAGCTTGCGCAGGCCGGCCGCGCCGGCCTGGTCACTTTTCTGTGCGCGGGCGATCCCGATCCGGAAACCTCGGCCGCGATCCTGGCCGGACTGCCGACCGCGGGCGCGGACCTGATCGAGATCGGCATGCCGTTCTCCGACCCGATGGCAGATGGGCCGACGGTCCAGGCCGGCAGCCTGCGCGCGCTCAAAGCCGGCATGACGCTCGCGCGGACGCTCGATCTGGTGCGCCGCTTGCGCGGCCGCGACCAGACCACGCCGATCGTGCTCATGGGCTACTTCAACCCGATCTGGCGCTACGGCCCGGAGCGCTTCCTCGAAGACGCGCGCGCGGCCGGAGTCGACGGGCTGATCGTGGTCGACCTGCCGCCCGAGGAGGACGAGGAGCTGTGCGCGCCGGCGCGCGGCCACGGCCTGCATTTCATTCGTCTCGTGACCCCGACCACCGACGATCGCCGCCTGCCGAAGGTGCTCGGCAATGCCAGCGGCTTTCTCTACTACGTGTCGATCACCGGCATCACCGGGACCAAGGCGCCATTGGCCGAGCAGGTTGGGGGGGCGGTCGCCCGCCTGCGCCGGCACACCACGCTGCCGGTGGCGGTCGGCTTCGGCATCCGCACGCCCGC
The DNA here is from genome assembly GCA_046732855.1 of Pseudomonadota bacterium. Taxonomy (GTDB): domain Bacteria; phylum Pseudomonadota; class Alphaproteobacteria; order Geminicoccales; family Geminicoccaceae; genus JBKPNX01. The sequence goes on along the minus strand of JBKPNX010000222.1, from coordinate 10,679 downwards.
GCAGGCGGCAGCCATCGCGCAGGTCGCCGACGCCGCGGTGATCGGCTCGGCGCTGGTCGGTCGCATCGCCGATGCGCTCGACCCGCAGGGTCGCGCCCCGCCCGGCCTCGCCGAAAGTCTGTTCACCCAGGTCGGCGAGCTCGCCGCTGCGGTGCGCACCGCCCGGAATGGCACGAGATGAACTGGCTCACCGACTACGTCCGCCCCAAGATCAAGGCGCTGGTGCGCAGCAACCGGCCCGAGGTGCCCGAGAACCTCTGGGTGCACTGTCCGAGCTGCGAGCACATGATCTTCCACCGCGACCTGGAATCGAACCAGCGCGTGTGCAATCACTGCGGCCATCACTTCCGGGTCGGCCCCGAGTTCCGCTTTAAGGCGCTGTTCGACGATGGCTCGTGGACCCGGATCGAGCTGCCCAAGGCGCCGACCGATCCGCTCAAGTTCCGCGACCGCAAGCGCTATGTGGAGCGCCTCAAGGAGGCGCAGAGCCGCACCGGCAGCGCGGATGCGATCGAAGCGGCGCATGGTCGGATCGAGGGCCTGCCGGCGGTGATCGCGGTGATGAACTTCGACTTCATGGCCGGCTCGATGGGCTGCGCCCTCGGCGAAGGCATGCTCGCCGCGGCGCGCCTCGCGGTGCTGCAGGAGGCAGCGTTCGTCGTGGTGACCGCCTCGGGCGGCGCGCGCATGCAGGAAGGTGCCCTGTCGCTGATGCAGATGCCGCGCACCACGATCGCGGTCGAAGAGGTCAAGGAAGCAGGTCTGCCGTACATTGCGGTGCTGACCGACCCGACCACCGGCGGGGTGACCGCCTCGTTCGCCATGCTCGGCGACATCGCGATCGCCGAGCCGGGCGCCCAGATCGGCTTCGCCGGACGGCGCGTGATCGAGCAGACCATCCGCGAGAACCTGCCCGAGGATTTCCAGAAGGCGGAATATCTGCTCGAGCATGGCATGATCGACATGGTGGTGCATCGGTTCGAGCTGCGCGCGATGCTCGCGCGCCTGCTTCGTCTGCTGCTGCGGCCCGATCTCGATGTGGATGCCGAGCCGCCGGCCGAGTGCGTGAGCCGACCCGCCCAGGAGGACGGAATGGCTCGCGGCGCCGAAGCGCTCGTTCCGGCCGAGGCCATCGCGAGCGACGGCCATGACGACCTTCGGCAGTGAGCTGATCCTCGCCCGCCTGCACGCCCTGCATCCCAAAGTCATCGATCTGTCGCTCGAGCGAGTCGAGCGGTTGCTCGCGCGTCTCGACCATCCCGAGCGGGCGCTCGCGCCGGTGGTGCACATCGCGGGAACTAACGGCAAGGGATCGACGCTCGCCATGCTCGACGCCATGCTGCGCGCCGCCGGACGCCGCGTGCAGCGCTACATCTCGCCGCATCTGGTGCGCTTCGACGAGCGCATCTTGTTCGACGGCCGGCCGATCGCCGAGGGCGAGCTCAGCGACGTGCTCGATGTCTGCGAGCAGGTCAACGGCGGCGCGCCGATTACCTTTTTCGAGATCACCACGGCGGCCGCGTTTCTGGCGTTCGCCCGGCACCCTGCCGGCATCGTGCTGCTGGAGACCGGGCTCGGCGGGCGGCTCGATGCCACCAATGTGATCGCACACCCCCGGCTCACCGCTCTCTCGCCCATCTCGCTCGATCACCAAGCGTTCCTCGGCGAGCATCTCGCGCAGATCGCGTTCGAGAAGGCTGGCATCCTGAAAGAAGGCGTGCCCTGCATCTTAGGGCCGCAGCCACCCGAGGCCCTGGCCGTGATCGAGCAGCGTGCCGGCGCGGTCGGCGCGCCGCTCAACGTGCACGGTCGGGACTGGGAGGCGCGCCAGGTCGGCGACCGCCTGGCGGTGACCGTGGGCGGCACGGTCTGGGACCTGCCGCTGCCGGCGCTGGCCGGCCGTCATCAAATCGACAATGCCGGCCTGGCGGTCGCGTGCGCGCTGGCTCTCGGCGACCTCGCGCCGGACGGCCGGGCGCTGGCAGAAGGCCTGCACAGGGTGGAATGGCCGGGGCGCCTGCAGCGACTGACGCGAGGACCGCTCGTCGAGCGCCTGCCGGCATCCTGCGAGCTGTGGCTGGACGGCGGTCACAATCCGGCCGCCGGCGAGGCTCTCGCGGCGAGCCTGGATGGCGCTGAGAATGGTTCTCTGCATCTCGTGGTCGGCATGCTCAACACCAAGGACGAGGCGGGTTTCCTCCGTCCGCTCGCGCCGCTCGCCCGATCGGTGCACACGGTCCCGGTGCCGGACGAGCCGGCGAGCCGTGATCCGCTCGAGGCCGCGGCGCAAGCGCGGCAACTCGGCATCGCCGCCACGCCGGCGCTCGACGTTGCGAGCGCGCTCGATGCGATCGCCGCCGCCGACCCGGATGCCGCGCGCGTCCTGGTATGCGGTTCGCTCTACCTTGCCGGGCACCTGCTGCGCGAGAACACCTGAGACGAGGCCCGGCGGCTACGAACGGGTGGTTTTCATGCGGTCGGATGCGGCCCGACCAGCACATCTCGGACTGGCGCGCTTGCTGGCAATGGCCTAGATTCGAGGCGGCCAGGGCACGGAGGTTGGCACATGACCGCATCGCGCCGGCTGCTCAGCGTCGCGGCCTTGCTCGTGTTGTTCCTGTATGCCAGCGTCACGACCGACGCCGCGCGGCGGGAGGAGTCGGCGCCTCCGACGACGGATTCGCTTGCCGGTCAGCTGCTGGTCGCGAGCCCCGAGCTGGAGGATCCGAACTTCCGGGAGACCGTGGTGTACATCGTGCATCACGACCAGGGCGGTGCCATGGGACTGGTGCTCAACCGGGTGCTCGGCACTGGTCCGCTCGACAAGATGCTCGAGAGCTTGGGGGCCAGGCGGAACGGCGCGACGGATCTCAAGCTCAGCGTGCATTACGGCGGGCCGGTGGAGCCGGCGCGGGCGTTCATGCTGCACAGCCCCGACTACCACGATGCCGACACGGTGGTGCTGTCCGACATCGCGGCGCTCACCATCCCGCCGCACATTCTCGAGGAGATCGCGGCGGGCAAGGGGCCCAAGCGCAGCCTGTTCGCGCTCGGCTATGCCGGCTGGGGACCCAATCAGCTGGAGGGCGAGCTGGCCGCGGGCGCCTGGTCCGTGGTCGAGCCGGACGAGGACCTGCTGTTCGACGAAGAGAGCGAGACCAAGTGGCAGCGCGCCTGGGACCGCCGCGGCATCGAGCTGTAGGTCACGATCGGCGGTAACGGGCGGCGTGGGGCGCCGGGTCGTTGCAGCGGTGCGACGTGCAGGCCGCGTGGGGAACCGGATCGCGGCTGACGGCGCTTCAGGCTTCGTCGTTCCAACACAAGAAGCCTGCCGACGGGGATCCTGACAAGCTCCGCCGTCGCAGGAGGCCGGGCGCCATTGATTGACTTGGCACGCGTCGGGATTGAAGATGAAGGTCTTGTAACGGAATTTCGCGGAGGCTGCCATGGCCGCTCCGCGCGTGGACCGCAGGCTCGCGGCCATCATGGCCGTGGACGTGGTGGGCTATAGCCGGCTCATAGGTGCCGACGAGGCCGGCACGCTCGCCCGGGTCAAGGCCCATCGAGTTGAACTCGCCGAACCCCTGATCGCCGAGCACCGCGGGCGCGTGGTCAAGCTCACCGGCGACGGGGCGCTGGTCGAGTTCGGCAGCGCGGTCGACGCGGTCGAGTGCGCGGTCGCGATCCAGAACTGCATCGCTGAGCGCGAGGCGGCCGAGCCCGAGGCGCGGCGCATCCGCTACCGCATCGGCATCAACATCGGCGACATTGTGCTCGAAGACGGCGACATCTTCGGCGACGGCGTCAATGTCGCCGCGCGCCTCGAGGGCCTCGCTGAGCCGGGCGGCATCTGCGTCGCACGCAATGTCTACAATCAGGTGGAGACAAAACTCGACCTTACGTTCGAGCCGATGGGCGAGCACACCGTCAAGAACATTGCGAAACCCATCACGGTCTATCGGGTGCTGCCTGGCTCGGCCAGAGCAGCAAAGAGAGGACCATTCCACTTGGACTCGGCGCTGCGGGGACCCCGACAGGCAGCGATCGCGGCCGCGGTGGCGGTCCTACTCGTAGCCGGCGCTGCGGGAGCGTGGCACACCTTCTGGCGGCCGAGTGCGCCACCCGCGGCCGTAGCAGAGATTGCCGGAAGCGGCGCCGCCCAAGCCAGGCCCGCGTTGCCGCTGCCCGACAAGCCCTCGATCGCGGTGCTGCCGTTTGACAATCTCTCGGGCGAAGCCCGCTACCAGCGGCTCGCCGATGGCATCACCGAGGACATCATCACCGACCTGTCCCGCTTTCGCGACCTCTTCGTCATCGCCCGCAACTCGACTTTTTTCTATAAGGACAAGCCGACCGACGTGCGCCAGATCGCGCGCGAGCTGGGCGTGCGCTTCGTGCTCGAAGGCAGTTTGCAAGCCCAGGACGAGCGCGTACGCATCACGGCGCAGCTGATCGATGCGAGCACCGGCAATCACGTGTGGTCGGAGCGCTACGATCGTTTCCTCGACGACGTTTTCGCTGTCCAGGACGAGGTCACGCAATCGATTGTCGCCCAACTCGGCGGTCTGTACGGCGCGATAACGCGAGTCGGCAGGGACGTGGCTCGACGCAAACCTTCCGAAAGCCTCCAGGCTTACGACTATTACCTCCTTGGTATCGAGACCACGGCACGCTTCACCAAGGAGGATCTCAAGACGGCGCAAGAACTATTCCGAAAGGCTCTTCAGCTGGATCCTAACTTTGCTCGTGGCTATGTTGGTCTGACTCACACCTAAGACATGGAAATTGCCCTCGGATTTAGTGAGTCCAATCAAGATTCAATGAAAAATTTATTGGAATCGGCGACAAAAGCGGTCAATTTGGACCCGTATGATGGTGAACCACACATTTTGCTCGCTCTGTACTACAAATACTTGGATGACTACGATCGTGCACTGGCAGAGCTTGATCAGGCCGCTAACTTGAACCCGAACAGTGCTGAGATCCTTGCCTTAGCGGCCATGGTGCTGACCAAGGCCGGAGAGCCCGAGCGTGCGCTAAGCTGGGTCCAACAGGCCGTGCGGCTCGATCCTCACTACCCGGATTGGTACAACACAATGTTTGCACAGGCGTGCTTCTACAATGGCAAATTTGAAGAGGCGATCGCTTGGTCCCGCAAGTCACTGGTTCCGGAGCCTCTGGCCGACCCGCTCATTCAGGCCATGAGTCACGCCCAGCTTGGGCGTAAGCAAGAGGCCGCTCGCGATGTGGCGACGCTGTTTGAGGCGAATCCAGATTATTCAGCAGAGAAGTATTTGGACGAGACCGGTACCTTCGCGCGCGACGTCGACATGAACCTGTTCCTTGACAGCCACAAGAAGGCCGGCCTGCCGGTGTGCGCGGCCGCGGCGCAGCTGGCGAAGTACCCCGACATGAAGCGCTTGGAGCAGTGCGAGGCGCAGCGCGCGAGCGGGTGAGCCCCGGCGCCGCCGCGAGGTTGACCGCTCCTTGCAGGGGACTGGCGCCCGCCCCCGGCATCAGGTGCCTCCCATTGGCTAAGCAGCTTGTCGTAGTCAGCGTGCGATCCGACCCAGAACCAGGTCAACGTGTCTCCCGTGCGAAGTCCGAGTGCGCGGTCGTCACGGCTGATGCGCAAGGAATAGAGCGGCTCGGTCTTGTGGATGCGCTTGAAGCGCAGGCTGGGATGGTGCGGATCAGTCCGCCACAGTTCATAGGCTTTCCTGGCCTGGGTTTTGACCGGCTCGGGCAGGGCATCGAAACGAGCCCAAAAGCTTCTTGTCGTTCGCGACCTCATTCCGTGATGCCGTCGGCGGGATCACGCTCGACGATCTCGCCGCGGGCGATCTCGCGCCGTGCCGCCTCGGCGAGCGCCGAAAGCTTGTCCTGAGATCGCCGAAAGCGGCCCTGCCACTGCGCCTCGGCCTCCAGGTCGTCCAGGATCATCCTGGCGATGCGGTCCTGCTCGGCGGCGGACCGGCGCGCCAGTTTGTCAAGAGCGAGTTCCAGGAGCTTGGTCATGGTTTGGCCCCTTGCGCCGTGCCTCAAGAATGCCCGATGCCCTTCTTCGTGCCAAGTCAACTCGCCAAGCACGGCCTGGATTTCCGTCGCGCCGTCCACTGCGGGCGATGATCGCGCGCGGTGAAGACCAGACCGACTGGGCACGGGTCGATGCCATGACCGAGGCGGAGCTCGAGGCGGCGATCGCGAGCGACCCCGACTGGGCCGATGTTCCGCGTGACTGGTACAAGCACGCCGTGCCCCATAACCCCGAGGCGCTACGCCGGCAGGTCAGGCTACGCCTCGATCCCAACCTGGTCGCCTGGTTCAAGCGGCAGGGGCGTGGCTATCAGGCCCGGATCAACGCTGCGCTCCGCGCCTTCGTCGAGGCGCACGAGCGCGCCGGACGCAAGTAGTCTCGTGGCATTCGGTCCTGTTTGGTGCTATGCTCCATCCAGCGTCGCGCGCGCTGGTGAACGCGGGTAGCCCTGCGGCGATTGCAGCGGCGTCCGAATCCAAACGAACCCAAGACATCTTTAGTTTTCAAATATTTAGCTTTTTAGCGGGTCGTTTGCCCCTTGGCGCGATTGGCCGGCGGCCGTGTCGGCGGGAGCGCCTGGCGCGCCTCAGTCGGCGGTTTCCTGATCGGCGAGCACGATCACCGACTCCATGCGCTCGAGGTCCTCAGGCGCGATGCAGCAGGCGATGCGGTGGCCGCGCCCGAACAGGCGGATCGGCGGCTCCCGCGCCTCACCGCGGGTGACCGGGGCGGGCGGTGGTCGGAAGAAGCGGCTTTCGTCGCTACAGGCGGCGTGGTTGGCGGCGCGCCGGGCGCGCGCTAGATAATCGAGACAGCATGCAATCCTGACCGGTGGCTTCGATGCGCGCTCAAGCGGTGGTAGTGGGTCTCGCGCTGGTCGGCGTGCTCGGGGCGTGCGGCGGCGAGCCGACGCCGTATCAGCCGGCTGCCAACGGCTATGGCTACAGCGAGCAGCGGATCGAAGACAACCGCTACCGGGTGAGCTTCGCTGGCAACGACCTTACCAAGGCCGACACGGTGCAGAACTACTTCTTGTACCGGGCCGCGGAGCTGACGCTGGACCACGGCTACGATTACTTCACGGTCGTCGACCGTAACCTCGATCGTTCGACCCGCTACTGGGGCACGAGCGACCCCCAGTTCGGTAGTGGCTATTACAGCCGCTCCGGCAATTTCGTCAGCGGCTTTGGTTTCAGCACCTATTCCGCCCAGCCGGTCGACCGTTACACCGCGTACGCCGACGTGGTCATGTTCAAGGGCGAGAAGCCGGCGGCCGACGTCAACGCGTACGACGCGCGCAGCGTGCTGCGTCAGTTGGGCCCGAGCATCGCGGCGGCGCCCGGGGTGATGCGCCGCGCCCCCGAACAGCCCGAGTCGCAGCAGGAGACGCAGCAGTAACGCTTGCGGACGGGTCGGGCGACCGCGCTTGATCGATGGCGCTCGACCTCAGCCCGCCTGAAATCCGCCGAAGTGGCCGAACAGGCCGACCAGACCGATCAGGATCAGATAGATCGCGACGATGTAGTTGAGCAGCCGCGGGATGATCAGGATCAGGATACCGGCGATCAGCGCGACGAGCGGCTGCAGGACCACGATCTCCACGGGCGTTCCTTCCCCCGAAGCGTTGCATTCTGGCCAAAACGTCGGCCAGCGGCCGGCCCCGGTCAATCCGAACCGCGGGAGGTCGCGCTGCTGACCGGAACGATCGTCCCGCCGGCGGCGGTCGAATCCAAGCCGCGCGTTAGATCGGCACCTCGCCGACCACGGTGCAGCGGCGCATCACCCGCGCCTCGGCGGCGACGTCATAGGGTTCCGCCTTGTGCAGCATGCAGCGGTTGTCCCAGATGACCAGATCGCCCGGCCGCCAGCGGTGCGTGTAGACGCGCCCCTCGTTGATGATCGACGCGTTCAGGTCCTCGATCAGCTGCCGCCCCGCGTCGAACGGCATGTCCTCGATATACCAGGCGTGGTCGCCGAGAAAAATGCACCGGCGCCCGGTCTCCGGGTGGATGCGCACGATCGGATGCGCCACGGGCGGCCGGGCCTTCTTCTGCTCCTCGGTCATCAGATCCTCGCCGTGGCGACGCGTGCGCGAGAAATCGAGGTTGTGCACTGCCCGCAGCGGCGCCAGCCGCCGCCGCATGCCCTCGTCCAGTGCGTCGTAGGCGTCGTACATGCTGGCAAACCGGGTCTCGCCGCCGGCAGCGGGCACCTCGACGGCGTAGAGCAGGGTCGCCTGCCCGGTGCGCCGCGCCCACGAACCGTCGGTATGCCAGTGCACCGTGCCCCGATCGGGATGCTTGCCGCTGGGCCGGCCGTCCGGACCAAGATTGGACAGGTAGTAGATCTCGGGATAGCCCTCGGCGTGGTACTGGTTCATCACGTGCACCTGGACCGAGCCGAAACGGCGCGCGAAGGTCACCTGGTCGCGGGGCTCGAGACCCTGGTCCCGGAACAGCAGCAGCTGATGATCGAGGAACGCATCGTAGATGCGATCGAAGAACGCGTCGGTCATCGGCTCTGCGAGGTCAACATCCAGGATTTCCATCCCGAAGGTCGGGCTCAGCGCGCGCACCTCGAGCGCGTTCTCGCTCATCTCAGCGACACTGGACATGGCTCCTCTCCCTCGATCCCGCCGGCGTTGTCATCTTGATCCCGCCTGCGGCTCTTTGATAGCGCGGCGGCTCGCGGCTCGGCCAGAGTTTGCGTAGTCCCGGAGGAGGCGACCACGCGCGTGACGGCCGCGAGACTTCGGCCTAGTGTCCGCCCAAGCGCGCGCCTCAAGGAGACCGCCGCCAAGGAGATCGCCCATGTCGCTGATGACCAGATCCCGTCTCGAGGTCCGGCCGCTCGCCAGCGCGCTCGGCGCCGAGATCTTCGGCATTGATCTCGCCGAACCGCTCGACAACGCCGTGGTCGAGGCGGTACGCGCCGCCCTGCTCGAGCACGTCGTCATCTTCTTCCGCGATCAGCAGCTTGCGCCGCGGCAGCTGCTGGCGCTCGCCGAGCGCTTCGGCGAGGTCATTGAGTACCCGCTGGTCAAAGGCCTGCCCGAATGCCCCCTGGTGCTCCCGGTCATCAAGGAGCCGCACGAGCGCGTCAACTTCGGCGGCATCTGGCATTCGGATACGGCCTATCTCGAACGCCCGGCGCTCGGCACGTTGCTGTACGCGCTCGAGACGCCGCCGGTCGGCGGCGACACCATGTTCGCCAGCATGTATCTCGCGTACGAGGCGCTGTCCGAGGGCATGCAGCGCCTGCTCGCGGGCCTGCGCGCGGTCAACGTCGCCGGCAAGGCGATCACGCTGAAGACCCGCGAGGCGATGCATAGCAAGCGCGGCACCGCGGCGGAGCCGGAAGCGATCAGCGCGGTCCACCCGGTGGTGCGCACCCATCCCGAGACGGGGCGCAAAGCGCTCTACGTCAATCTCGCCCACACGCTGCGCTTTGCCGACATGACCGAGGAGGAGAGCGCGCCGCTGCTCGACTGGCTGTTCGCCCACCAGATCAGGCCGGAGTTCACCTGCCGCTTCCGCTGGCGGCCGGGCTCGCTGGCGTTCTGGGACAACCGCGCCAGCCTGCACTACCCGCTCAACGATTATCACGGCCATCGCCGCGTGATGCACCGGGTGACCCTGGTCGGCGATCGCCCGGCGTGACGATCGGGGGTCGCTCGCGCGGAAGTCGACCCCCGTCAGGGCAGCCCGCGCAATTACAGCGTCCCCGTGTTCCGCTGGGTCGACCTTGCCGGCACGTAAGCCTAACCAGCATGCTGCGCGCCTGCATGGCTGCGGAGTCGTACCCCTGCCGAGGGCCGTTACACCTGGGGATCGTCGGGGTCTATGTGATCCTCGCGGCACGCGGCATCATCGCCTGCTCGTCGACACCGTGGTCTGAGCCGCGCGGTCAGACGATACCGGCCCCGGGAGCTGAAGCGGCAAACGGGTCAGACGCTAGGGGAACGTGTATTCCGCCGGGTCCGGCATACCGGTTCCCGTGGTGCAGCCCCCTTCGCTCGCCCGTTCGTCGAAGCAGCGCCCAAGCGTGATGGCTCCTCGACCCTGTCGCCCTACCCACGAGAACAGTGAACCGGGGCAAATGAGCATAGTTTTGGATGATAGCCTCGATTCGTTGCGTCTCTCGTTCTAGCCTAGACCACCGAGGGCTCGAACAGATTGAGATGTGAATTGCTTTACAGTTCTGTGATTTTCACTTGAATCTCGACCTGCCGAAGTCTTGCGCTCGAGCGCTCCACGATGTGCCGCTTCGCGCCTCGGCAACAACGCTCCCCGAACTGCGGTGCCCTTGCGAGCTTCCCAACCCCCAGCGGAGCACACGGCGGGAGGCAATCCGGTGCAGTTGCTCGCCCGAGCGGAACCGACTTCGGTTGGACATCTGCTGCAAGATCGCCTGCAAATCCGGAGCTGATGATTTTTCCACTCTCGCTGACCTCGTCGGTTCCAGTGCCGATCGTGAGCTGACGCCGCCGACGCGACGTCGCGACGCACGAAGTCAATTGCCTGCCGCCGTCGTCCGGTGCACAATTTTCACAGCAACCGAGCCCGCCTGGGGGCATCTCGGTCACAGGGAGGTGTCATGAGCAAAGCAGCAGGGATGACTTCCGGCTTCGTCGCCGCCGTCG
>JBKPNX010000221.1:0-7087 GCA_046732855.1 Pseudomonadota bacterium | reverse complement strand
GCCGCAGCCGCATCTTTGCCGCCGGCCTGCGCAACCCCGTTGGCCTGGCCTGGGAGCCCCGCACCGGCGTGCTCTGGACGGTGGTCAACGAGCGCGACGGCCTGGGCGACGAGACGCCGCCCGACTATCTGACCTCGGTCCGCGACGGCGGCTTCTACGGCTGGCCCTATTGCTACTGGGGGCAGACGGTGGACGACCGGGTGCCGCAGGATCCGACTGCCGTCGCAAAGGCCATCACGCCGGATTACGCGCTCGGCGGGCACACCGCGTCGCTCGGCCTCTGCTGGCTGCCCGCCGACACGCTTCCCGGGTTTCCCGAGGGCATGGCCATCGGGCAGCACGGGTCCTGGAATCGCAGCACGCTGAGCGGCTACAAGGTCATCTTCGTGCCGTTCGCGAACGGGCGCCCGGCCGGGCCGCCGCGCGATGTCCTGACGGGCTTTCTCGCGCCGGACGAGCGGGCGTCCTATGGCCGGCCGGTAGGCGTGGCGATCGGCCCCGACGGCTCCGTTCTGGTGGCGGACGACGTGGGCGATGTGATCTGGCGCGTCACCGGCGAGCGGCAGGGCTGAGCGATCTGAGCCTGGCCTGCCCTCGAGAGTGAAGGGGCACCGTGCCTCTGACAAGCGGCATGCTCTGGTGCATGCCACCGCGGTCGAGGAATCGCTGCGCCCATAGCCAACCTGATCTCGGTACAGCTGTCTGATTTTTCCGCCAGGACGCGATCATCGGTTGAGGCCCTGATCGGGCGTAGCAAACAACCGCTTGGCGTTGTCGTTCAGGTCCGCGAAGCCGTCGACGATCTGCGCGGCGACCCTGAGGCGCCCGGTATCGTCACGACGCAAGAGCCAGCTGTGGAACGCGGTGCCCGTGAACAACTCGTTGCCCGGCGGTTGGCGTAACGAGAACGTCAGGCGGGTCTTGATTCGCACCTCACCGGATGGCAGGTCCTCCCGTTCAAGCACCTGGTCCACATCGTGCTGCTCGTCCAGGAATCCGGCCCGGGCGGCAAGAAAGTCCCGCAGCCCATTCGGTCCCCGCCACATGTAGCCGCCCGCGAAGCCGGTCTCGAAGTCGTCCGTGACGACGGTGCGCCGCATCTCCTCGGCGGTCGGGTGGCTTTGCAGCACGCGAAAGTACGCCTGCAGCGCTGCGCGGATCTCGTTGTCCGACGGTTGGGTGGCCATGGCGCGAGGCTATCACGCCTCGCCTGTGTCTGCCATGGTGCGGAGCCGGGACTGACCAGCGACGGAGGGGACCATGATCAGGAGCGCGCTTCGAGGGCTTCCGGGCGCCGCGTCGACCGGACGACGCGCCATGCCTGGGTGAGGTGGCCTGCGGCGGCGGCATGACTGTCTGGCGCGATCGTCCTGATCTGGTCCGGTGATGCGCCTCGTCTGCCCGCGGCGAACGCTTGGCCGCTACGCCCCGCTCTGCCTGTCGCTGCTGATCGCAGGCTGCACCAGCATCGGCGCCGCGACCCTGCGTCGCGATCGGCTCGACTACGCCGACGCTCTGGCGGACGCCTCCAAGCGCGAGACGCTGCTCAACATCGTCAAGTTGCGCTATGCCGACGCGCCGAGCATGGTCACGGTCAGTCAGCTGGTCGCGGGCTACTCGATCGAAGGCCGGATCGACCTGGGATCGAACTTCTTGACGAGGAGTTTCGATTTTTCGGATGACGTCGCGATCGGCGTGGGCGGGACCTTCAGCGATCGACCGACCGTGACGTACACGCCGATCAAGGGCGACGACTTTGCCCGGGTGATGCTCACCCCGATCCCGCCGAGCGAGCTGTTCGCGATGCTCACCACCGGCGCCCCGGCCGAGCTCACCCTCGGTCTGGCCGTGCAGTCGATCAACGGTTTGCACAACTGGACCGCGGATGCCCAGGGCGAGCCACACGTCGACCCGGAATTCGCTGAGGTGCTCGAGCTGCTCGGGGCGCTGCGGCGCGCCGGCGTCCTGGGCTTCCGCTTCGATACGCAGGCTGGTCCGCGCACCGCCTATCTGCTCCTGGAGGAGGAGGGAGGCGAACAGCTCGAGCCAGGCGCCCGGCGCCTGCTTGACCTGCTACATCTCGATCCCGCCGTGCGCAGCTTCCCGATCCGCTTCGGCTTCGGCAGTGACGAGCCCACGGAAATCAGGATCTACACGCGCTCGCTGATCGAGATCCTGAGCAATCTGGCCGCTCAGGTCGAGGTTCCGGACGACAAGGTAGACGCGGGCCGGACCTATCCGACCCAGCTGCGACCGGCCGAGCTTGGCGTGTTGCCGAGCCTGGCGGTTGACGCGCGCGAGCTGCGTCCCCTCGAGCCGTTCGTTGCCGTGGAGTACCGCGGCACGTGGTATCGGATCGACGATCGCGATTACGCATCGAAGCGGGTGTTCAGCACGCTGATGCTGCTGCTCAATCTGGTCGACAAGGGCGCCGAAGGGCAGCTGCCGGTGATCACGATCCCGACCGGCTAGCTTGGTCCAAGCTTTGTCGCCAGGCCCGCACGCCCGTAGACGCACGCCATGATCGCGACCGCAGCGCCGGGCCGTTCTGTCTGATCGCCTCGCGCCTTGCTCATTAGCGCCTCCATCGAGGCGAGCCCGACAGCTGTGCCGTCGCGCAGCTGCGCTAGTGCGTCGGCGGGGCCGCCTCGTCGCGCCCGACGAACGCGAACCCCTTGACGAGGCCGCGGCTGCTCGAGCCGGTGTTGTCGGTGTCGGCGGAGATGGCGAGCTGCACCGGGTTCGACGGCTCTTCGCCGAATCCCTGCCTGTAGTCCTTGGCGAGGTCGACCCGCTCCTCGAACCACTGCCCGGTCGGACTGTCGGCCGGCCGGAGCACGCGCATGAAGCCGGCGGAGCCCAGATGCGGGCTCGCCACCACCTCGCCGCGGCGCTGCGTGCCGCCGAACACGTAGGCCAGCACCCGGCCCGGCGCGTCCTTGCCCGCGAGCGCCTCGACCAGCGGCCGCTTCAGCCGCTCGGTGAACGACGCGCGGTCCGGATCCCAGGGGAAGCCGACGTAAATGGTCAGCGCGGTGTCGTCCTCCCCCTTGCGCGTCAGGTCGGTCGGCGGCACGGGCTCGTCGACCCGCCACTGCCAGGCCAACTCCGGCGTGGCGCTCAGATCGACCTGGAGGGGTCGGTACAGGCGCGACACGCTGGATGCGGAGATGACCTCGATCGAGCCGTCCGGATTGCCGACGAACCGGTTCGCCTTCTTGCCGGACACCTCGAGCTCGCGCCACCCCGCCGCCTGGAGGTCGGGACCGCCCGGAATGGTCACGGCGGGCGCCGCTGCCGCGTGGAGGGAAACGACGAGGAGCAGCCAAATGGCTGCGCGACACGCCCGGCCGACGATTCTTGACGAAAACACCGGTGACACCGTGGCATGGGGCATGATTGCTGCGCTCCCTGAAAACGATTCGGTTGCCGGTTCCGGATCACCGGACGGCCGTCACTATGCCCCCGCCGCTCGCCGCAGTCACCGCTCGGTCGCTCCGCCCTGGCCGATAAGGCGTCGGCCGACCTTCGAGCTGGTGGCCCGAAAGGCGGCGCGCGGTCGCGCGCGTGACGGGCGCGGGGCGTCGCTCCGGCGCTTGACCCGATGCCCTGCCCCAGCTTGTATCAGGGCCTCAAGGGGAGGACCACGATGCGACTGCAGCACAAGGTGGCGATCGTGACGGGTGCCGGCTGCGGCTTCGGCGAGGGGATCGCGCGGCGCTTCGCGGCGGAAGGCGCCAAGGTGATGGTCGCCGATATCGACGGCGCGCGCGCTGAACGGGTGGCGGACGCGATCGGCAGCGCGGCCCGGGCCTCGGCCGCGGACGTCGCCATGGACGCGGACTTCGCGCGCATGGTACGCGAGACCCTCGCCGCCTTCGACCGGCTCGACATCGTGGTCAACAACGCCGGCATCACGCATAAAAACCAGCCGATGCTCGAGGTCGATGAGGCGACCTACGACCGGGTGTTCGCGGTCAACGTCAAGTCGATCTACTGGAGCGCGCAGCACGCGGTGCCGGTGTTTCGGCGCCAGGGCGGCGGTTGCTTCGTCAACATCGCGTCGACCGCCGGGCTGCGCCCGCGCCCCGGTCTCACCTGGTACAACGGCAGCAAGGGCGCGGTGATCCTCATCAGCAAGTCGATGGCGGTCGAGTTGGCGCCCGACCGGATCCGGGTCAACGCGATCTGCCCGGTGATCGGCGAGACGGGACTGACCGCCGAGTTCATGGGCGGCGACACGCCGGAGCTGCGCGCCCGCTTCGTCGGCACGATCCCGCTCGGGCGCATGAGCCAGCCGAGCGACATCGCCGCGGGCTGCGTGTTTCTCGCCTCCGACGAGGCCGAGTTCTTCACCGGCGTCGCCCTCGAGGTCGACGGCGGTCGTTGCGTGTGAGTGGTGGGCCGGGTCGATGCGCGCGGTGGTGACGGAGGGCTTCGGCGGGCCGGAAGTGCTGCGCCTGGGCGAAGCGCCGCGTCCGCGCCCCGGGCCGGGGCAGGTGCTGATCCGGGTCGCCGCGACCAGCGTCAATCGCGCCGATCTCCAGCAGCGCGCCGGCAACTACCCGCCGCCACCCGGCGAGAGCGACATTCTCGGCCTCGAGGTCGCGGGCGTGATCGAGGAGCTCGGCGCAGATGTCGCGGACTGGCGTGCAGGCGACCGCGTGATGACCCTGGTCGGGGGCGGCGGCTACGCCGAGTACGCGGTGGCGGCCGCGAGCACGCTGATGCCGGTCCCGGACGGCATGGACCTGGTCCAGGCGGCGGCGATCAGCGAGGTGTGGCTGACCGCCTATCTGAACGTGTTCCGCGAAGCGGGACTGAAGGCGGGGGAGACGCTGCTCGTGCACGGCGGCGCGTCGGGCGTGGGCACCGCAGCGATCCAGCTGGCGAAGGCGCTCGGGCCCGCGCGGGTCATCGTGACCGTCGGCAGCGAGGACAAGGCGGCGGCGTGCCGGGCGCTCGGCGTCGACCACGTGATCCTGTACAGGACCGAGGACTTTGCCCAGCGCGTGCTCGAGATCACCGAAAAGCGCGGGGCCGACGTGATCCTCGACCACATCGGCGCCGCCTATCTCGAACAAAATCTCTCCTGTCTTGCGCTCTACGGCCGCCTCGTGATCATCGGCCTGCTGGGCGGCGCCAAGGCCGAGCTCAACATCGGCCGCCTCATGGTCAAACGCCAGCGCATCATCGGCTCGGTGCTGCGCGCCCGGCCGGTCGAGGAGAAGGCTCGCGTCACCGCCGCCTTTCGCGAGCAGGTGCTGGGACGCTTCGCCACCGGCGAGCTGAAGCCGGTGATCCACGAGGTGCTGCCGCTCGCAGACGCCCGCCGCGCGCACGAGCTGATGGCGGCGAACGCCAATACCGGCAAGCTGGTCCTCCAGGTCGACCCGACGCTGATCTAGCTGGGCTGCCGCCGCATCCCCGACCGCACAAGAACAGATCGCATCGCCCGAGGCCTCAAGTCTCGCGAAGCTATTCGCGCGCCGGACGGCGAGGCCGGGCAAAGGGGCCGCGGGGGTTCGGGCGGGTGTGTTCTTACGCCGGACCGAGGTCGTGCCGCACTGCCCCGGCGCGGCTGGACAGCCCCGTAGCGCGCCTCTATATAGCTGTCGCCCTATCAGCCCAGGTAGCTCAGTCGGTAGAGCAGCGGACTGAAAATCCGCGTGTCGGTGGTTCGATTCCGCCCCTGGGCACCAACTTTTTCAACGGCTTAATCGCCGATAGCTCCGAATGTGTTGTGGCATGTCGCGACATACGGTTACAAGGATTTCCGAGGATTTCCAGGCGCTCGCAAACCCTACCCGCGACATGCTCGCGACATGGTTGCGATACGCGACAATGCGCGACAACAGCTCTAGACAAGGGATTACAGGAGTCCGTACGGACAGCTCCCCGGCGAATCGCCCGTGGCACTCGGCGCCTCGCCTGCGGTGGGCTAAGAGCACGCTTGACATACTACTGGGCGGGGACTAGGCAGGGACTAGGGGGGCACGGGCCCGCCGCTTTTCCATGTCTCACGATGAAAATCTTTCTTCCCAATAGCGCCAACCTGCAAAACATTACGGCGTTGTTGCAGCACCTGGATCTGTCGAATCCGGAGGAGATGCGGTTTTCGATGCACCCGAAGTGGGTTGCCGTCCACCCGGTCGTGTTGGCCATGGCCGCCTGTCTAGGTTTCAAATTTCGCGAGAACGGCGGGAGGGTAAGAGGAACCGCAACTCCGGTTCGAACACTGCCCTATCTCATCAGAATGGGTCTGTTTAAATTTCTTGATTTGGACCCTGGAAAGCAGATTCATCAGCATGAGGAGAGCGGTCGCTTCATCCCAATAACCCAAATACGTACTACTGATGAATTAAAGCAAGCTATCGTTAATCTCGTGCCTCTCCTGCATGCGCCGGCCGCCGTAGCCGACCCAATCAAGTATGTATTCTCGGAAATGGTTCGAAATGTGCTAGAGCATTCCCGATCTTCCGTCGGCGCGTTCGTCTGTGCGCAGTACTACAGAGAAAGCAAGCGGATTTCAGTCGGGATTGCCGACGCGGGCATCGGGATCTTCAATTCAATGCGACGCTACCACAACGTAACCACGTCACAGGCTGCTATCCGTCTTGCTCTTCAACCGGGGATCACTGGCACGACGAGCCGCATTGGCGGCAATGAATCGAACGCGGGTGCTGGTCTGTTCTTCACCAAATCCATTGCAATGCTTTCTCGAAACTATTTCTTTTTGTATAGCGGTGATAGTATTTTTCGTCTTATGAAAACCAGAAAGCGGTACCAGCCCGAACTGTTCACCGATCCAATACATGATCCACACAAGTTTGTCGTCGCTGCGCCTGCTTGGGCCGGCACAGTTGTGGGTATAGATCTGAACATTGAGCAAGGAATTGAGTTTTCTGAGCTACTCGGTCAGATTAGGCAAGCTTACTTCATCGACGTGAAGCGCAAGAAAGACTACGCAAAGAAAATCCGGTTTGCGCCATGAGAATTCAGATGTTCGATATAGTTGGAGATTTCGGCGAGGATAAAGATGCTGCAGCGAGCCTGCGCGAAGACGCTATCAGGCCGTGTATAGGAC
>JBKPNX010000220.1:0-8144 GCA_046732855.1 Pseudomonadota bacterium | reverse complement strand
GTACGCCGTTCATATACACTAAGCCAGGAGATGCGCTGGGGAAAGGTGTCGAATCGACATCTTCGGGGTTACATGGAGTGGGTGAATGCGTTCTTCAATGACCCGCACGCTAGGTATGTAATGTTGTCGGTGAACCGATCGACAGCGGATTGGCGGCGCTTTCGCGCGCAATTTCGTGGAACTTCCGGCAGCGATCTGGCATTGGCGTCTGTCTACTACCAGTTCCTACTGATCGCATTCGGACCACTCCGGGACACCAAACGTTGGCGGGTTTATCCAGACGCAGGTTTTTTCTCACGTGACAGCATACTAGATCGTGTCGAGTTTCTTTTTAATCGGACTTACAAGCGCGCATTTGGGCAGAAATCAAGTCGGATCATTCGTCTAGCTCGATCCATCGACTCGAAAGTCAGCGATCTCATTCAGCTGACAGACGTCTTACTCGCTTGCAACGCCTGTACGCAGTACGGCTACGACCCTGCGTCGCAAGCCAAGTCTAGTCTTCTCAAGCACTTTCGAGGTCGCGTGGCCTCCTCCACCGGGAAGACACAGAGAGGCCTGCCAAGGTTCTTGGTCCGGGGGTGGGTGCCTCAGGATCAATTTAACTATACCCAGCGGTAAGAGAGCCGCCCGAACTTCTACGTCCGCTCCGTGCAGCCCGAGGGCCGCAGGTATCATGACGGTCGCACATCCACCGTCCACACCAGCCGATCCGGGTCGCGCCGCTCGGGCTCACCCTGGATGGCGAAGGCCTCGCCACCGACGATGAGCTGATCGCCTGGGCGTGGGTCCGGGGCCTCGCTCGCGCGCAGCTCAAACGTGGCCGTCTCGGCATGGATGCGGGTCTCGCCGAAGCCGACGATGGTGTCGGGACGTTGAGCAATCACGCGCACCGACACCGGCTCGCCGCCGGCAGGCGTGAGACCGCATCGATCCCGAACGCGGCGAACGTGGCATCCACCGCGCCCTGGAACACCGTCATCAGGTGCGCTTGCCCTTGATCAGCACCCGCGGCCGCGTGCAGATCGGCAGCGGGTTGGGGACTGCACGTGCAGCATGACCCAGCGCGCGAACTGCTGGTCAACCGCCCGCTTGGCGTAGCGCGGCAGGCCGATGGTGTTGGCTGTCTCGACGAAGTCGGCGGGCGCGTTGTACTGCCGGAACAGCCCCGGCACCCCGACCGGGAAGAAGTATGCCTTGCTCGCATCCGTGAAGTCCACGGTGCCGACCCGGCCGCGGTACTCCTCGAACACGATGCCCGAGTACTCGAACGAGCCGCGCGCCTGGCCCTGGCGGAGGAAGGCGCCATCCAGGTAGCGGTTGTAGGCCGTCGTGACCTCCGGAGTGGGTGATCAGGTCGTCGAAGAAGTCGGCGCCACAGATCGCATGGACATGGTCATAGGGCTGCGCACCGAGCTCGTCCTCGACCTTGCGCCGGATGTCGTGGCATTTCTTCTTGATCACGCCCGGCGCCGGGCTGGCAGCATCCAGGTCGAAGTCGATCTCCGTGTGCTGGGTGACCCCGAACTCCGTGAACAGATCGTAGATCACCGCGCTGCCGTCGGCATACAGGATCTGGCCCTTGATCGCGCCGATCCGGAGGTGCTCGAGCGTGGCGTCCATCTTGGTCGCCATCTCGGACATCCGCTGGTTCAGCACCGCCTGCACGCCCTCGAGCATGCTTTCCGAGCCGAAGGCACGGACGTTCTGGACCTCGTCGGCAAGGATGGTGTCCTCGAGCGCGATGTGCGGCACCACCAGCGAGCGGGCCTTGCGTTTGTTGATCGTGTTCTGGATCGCAGGCGCGCCGCGGGCGGTGGTCTCGACGAGGTTGAGGCTGCCCTCGCGCTCCTCGATCATCACCGAGGTGGTGGAGACGCCCTGCTCGCGGAACAGGCCGAGCTGGCCGATCCGGCCCGGAACATAGGGCATCTTGTTGATGGCATCGGTCAGCGACACCATCGAGAAGGCGGAGCTGGAGAAGATGTCCAAAGCGGGCATCAGCGTTGTCCTTCGAGTGAGTCCCGCAGGTCAGCGGGCGATGATGGTGAGCGCGGCGAGCTCGCCGAGGGCGATGGTCTGCTCAGGTGCGGTGATGCCCTCGGGCCAGACCAGCTCGGCGGCGTTGACCTCGGCGAGGCGCACGATGGCGACGCCCTCGGCATCGGCGGCCGAGGCATCGACGGCATCGTAGAGGATGCCGGCAGCGGCCTCGGAGCCGTCGACCGCTGCCGGGTCGAGCACCTTGTACTTGCCGCTGGCCGTGACCTTGCCGAGGACAGCGCCGGCCTCGAGGGTCTCGCCGGAGAGTACCGTGATGGTCTCACGCGAGATCTTTCCGTTACCCTCGGAGACGACGAACTCGCCGGCGTACCGGCCTTCCTGAAGCTCAGGCATTGAATTCTCCTTCTTGCGCTACCGCGCTGCGCGCTGCTTGAGCGCAGCCCTATCGGACGTTCTGGTTGCGGGCGGCGTAGATGGCCGCGGTGTCGATCGCAGGCTGCGCCGGCTCGACCGCGGCCGGCCGCACCTGGCTGCGGATGGCCGTGGCCTCGTCCTCGGCGGCGCGTGCCTCGAGCAAAGCGCGCCGGACCTGCGCGACCGGCGTCGCCTTGGCGACGAAGCCCGCAGCGAGGTCGTCCCGGCCGGCGAGGGCGCAGAGCTCGTGCACCTCGGCGACGTAGGCGAGCGTCGCCTTGCGCTCGTCGGCTCGGACTGCGTCCAAGTCGATCACCTGCGCAGTTGCTTGCGGACGCGGTTCGGCAGGGCGAGCAGCCTCCGCCACAGGCTCTGGCTCCGCGACGGCGGCCGGCTGGCTTGCCCGGCCCGCCGCCGTGTCATCGGCGCTGATCTCGGGCGGGGCGGCCTGGGGAGTCGCGGATTCGTCCCGGCCCGGCTTGCGCGGGCTGGCTTTCTTGGAATCAGACATGTCGTCCTCCTGCGGACTGGGCGTGGCGACGAGCGCCGCGAGCTGCGGGGGCGTATTGCGGAAGCGGGAGAGATCGAAGTGAGCGGCCATCCGGACGGGCTGCTCAACCCGATCGGCCAGGCCGAGTGCAACTGCGTCCTGGGCAGAGAGCCAGGTCTCGCCGCTCATCAGCGTCTCGATCTCAGTGTCGTCGCGGCCGGACTTGTCTTGGTAGGCGGCGACCATGCCCGCCTTCATCCGGTCTAGCGCCTCGGCCATCGCGCGCATGTCCGAAGCGGTGCCTGCAACGAGCCCCGAGGGGTCGTGCAGCACGAGCATCGCGTTCTCGGGCATGACGATCTCGTCGCCCGCCATGGCGATCATGCTGGCGATCGAGGCGGCGATGCCGTCGATCCAGACCGTGATCGCGGCGTCGTGACGCTTCAGCGCGTTGTAGATGGCGACACCGTCGAATACGGAGCCGCCCGGGCTGTTGATCCGCACCGTGAGCTCGGCGACCGGACCGAGCGCCTTCAGCTCGTCGAGGCATGCCTTGGCCGGAATGCCGAAGGCGCCGATCTCGTCGTAGATCACGATCTCGGCGCCCGTCGCCTGGGCACGGAAGTCGAACCAGCGTTTCACGCTGCATTCTCCTCGGTCGTGTGGACCCTCTCGGGGTCGCTCTCGTCGAAGCCAGGGTCACCGTCCTGGGCAGGCTTTTGCTCTGGCGCCTGGCGACCGAACTTGAGCCCCAGCTCCTCCTCGCGCGCATGGTCGGCGGCAATGCGCCGGTCCACCTCCTCGGCGTCGTAGCCCTCGCTCTCGATCACGTCGGAGCGGGACTTGAGACCGGCCTCGATCGCCTCGATCTCGGCCTTGCGGTCTTTGAGCGGATCGACCCAATCCCACTTCGGCGGGATCCACTTGACCGCGAGATATTGCGCCGGGTCCTCAGCGAACCCTGGCAGATCCAGTGCGCCTGAGAGCACGGCATCCTGCAGCCAGCGCCGCCAGACCGGACGACAGAGCTGGAACACCAGCGTGCCGTGCTGGAACTGCTCGATCCGGCGCCGGAACTCGAGCTTGCCCTCGCGCAGGCTCGAGTAGTTGGCCTGGCGCAGGTCGCCGGTGACGTTGGTGTAGGGCACGCCCATCGCGGCGCAGCAGGCGAGCAGCGTCCGATACTGGAAGGCCTCATAGCTCCCGCCGACATTGGCGGGATCGGAGAACTTGATGTCCTCGCCCGGCAGCAGCAGCTGCATGGTGCCGGGCTCCAGCCCGATCAGCGCTGCCCCGTCCTGATCCTTCTGGGCGCTGTCCTCACCCATGACGTCATCGGGCCCAGGCCGAGTGACGAAGCCCGCGAACATCGCCGCGACCTTCTTCCGGTCGAGCTCGGCGTCGTCATACTGGTCGAGCAGCCACAGCCGGACCATCGCCGGCGCCACCCAGGGGACGCCGCGGATCTGTCCCTCGGCGATCGGGTGGAACACGTGCAGGACCTGCTCGGCCGGCACCCGGACCAGCTCGCCCGAGCCGCGCTGGCGCACGTCACCGGGATGGGTGCGATGGAAATGGTAGGCGACCCGGCGGCCGATCCGGTCGAGCTCGATGCCGAAGATGATCTCGTTGCCGTTCGGCAGGGTCTCGCATTTGCCGAGCGGGAGGTGCTCGGAGGAGAGCATCTGTAGCTGGAGCGGGACGGTGAGGCCGTCGTCCAGTCGCCGTGGCCGGAACCGAAGGAAGCACTCGCCGGCCTCAAACATGGCGCGCGCGGCCATGACCTGGAGGCCGTAGAAGTCAGTCAGGCCGTCGGCATCGGCCTCGTCGGTCCAGGCGAGCCACAGTCGCTGAATCTCGTCCTTGAGCGCGCCGTCCTCAACCAGGCTTGACGGCTTGATGCCGCAGCCGACCGCGTGCGCGGTGAAGCTGGCGGCCGCATTCGAGGCGTAGGGGTTGCTGCGCACCAGCTGGCGGGCACGCGCCCGTTGCAGCTCGCCGCCCTGGAGCATCAGGCTGTTGATGCTCTCGCCGCCAGCGCGCCAGGCCATGAGCCGGCGCTGCATCTGCGCGCCGTCGAAGCCCGTGCTCTGGGCGAGCTTCCCCGTCGCCAGGAGCCGCGCCGCCCGACGATGCGTGAGACCAAGTTCAAGGATCAGAGACCTCTCGAAGTGTAGATCCGGATCTGCCGCACCGGCGTGCTGCCCTGCAGCGCCTGGAGCTCGCGCTCGAGCTCCGCGATCGCGCGGGCAATCTCGGCCGTACCGCGGTACTCGACGGACCGGCCATCGTAGGAGACGCGGGCGACCGCGCTGTCGCGCTGCGCCCGCAGCGCCTCGAGGCGCGCCTCGAGCTCGGCGACACTCGCCATATCAGCGCGCCATGTAACCGCTGTGGATCACCTGCCGGGCCGGCGGGCGCGCGGGCGGTCGTGCCGATGCCGGCCCATGATCATCGCCCTCAACTGTCCGCGCCAACGCTTCCTCCATACGCCGCCAGTGGCGTTCCTCGAACCGGTCGAGGCCGTAGATCGCCGCGGCCGCCCGGGCGTAGACCCGGCAGTCGAGCGCCTCGTTACGTCGCCCGGGCTCCTTCTCCCAGGAGCCGCGCGGGAAACCCTTGACGATGCGGGTGACCAGCCGCTCGGCGGTGAGCTGCTTGAAGTACTCCTCGCCGTATTGCGGGAAGTGGCAGGCGCCCGGCGGATAGCTCGCACCATCAGCCAGCGCCTCGTCCGTCGGCCACTCCAGCTTGAGCCAACGATACAGCTCGCCCTTGGCCACCGGCGTGCCGACCGACCAGACCCGCAACCCGCGCCGTTTGCCGCCGGCATCCGCCCGAGACACCGAGAGCAGCAGCGCGGTGTCCTGGTCCCGGCCATTGACCGCGACCGCGGTGCGCGGCTGCCGGGCGGCGGCGCCGGCCGGGCCCCAGCTCGCCTGCGGGTGCTGCCGCACCCAGGCATAGACGTCCTGCGTGGCGTAGCCCGCGTCGACGCACATCACCCCGATCGGAAGGGTCTGCCCGCTGGCGTGCGGCCAGTCCTTCGCAAGCACCGCGTCCAGCTTCGCCCAGACCTCGGCGCGGGCGGTGTCGCCTTCCATCACACGGTAGTCGACCGACCAGCTCTCTTTGCCGCGGCCCCAGGCGACCACCTCGACCTCGATCCGGTCCTTCTGGACATCGACGCCGGCGGTCAGAAACAGACCACCCTCGGGCACTACACCGATCCGGTAGGTGCCGCGACGCTCATACAGCCGCTGCCACTCCGGCGCCTCCGCCTCCTCCTCGAACGGCAGCCCGAGCACCGTATTGACGAAGCCCTTCATCAGGTCGGGTGTCTTCTGGGCCTGCTCGTAGGTCTCGGCGGCGTCCGCCCAGCCGAACCAGCCGACCGGGCTATAGAGGCTCGAGAGGTGGAAGCCGGCGGTGCGGCCGTCGCCCTGAGCGGTCGGGCGCCACTTACCGTGCTCCAGCATCCAGGTCTTGTGCCGCTCGCCGATCAGCGATCCACAGTGCGCGCAGGCATATTCCGCCTCGCGCGGCCGACCCTCCGCCCAGCTCAGGTTCTCCAGGTCCAGCGTCTGGTATTCTTGGCAGTGCGGGCACGGCACGAAATACCGCCGCTGGTCGCTCGCCTCGTATTCCCGCTGGATCCGCGAGAGGCTCTTCGTCTTCGGCGTCGAGACCAGCAGGATCTTGCGCCGCTGGAAGGTCGCAGATCGCCGCTCGGCAAGCAGGATCGGATCGCCTTCGCCCTCGACGTCGCCCGGGTAGCCGTCGACCTCGTCGAGGAATAGGTAGCGCGCCGGCATCGAACGCAGGCCCACCGCGCTGTTGGCGCCGGTCAGGATCAGCACCCCGCCCGGGAATTCCTTACTGAGCACGGTATTGCCGCTGTCGCGCGAGCGGCGCTCCTTGACCCGCCCGCGCAGCACCTCGCTTTCCTCGATCAGCGGATCGATCCGCTGCTTGGAGTTGCGCTTCGCGAGCTCCACCGTCGGGGCCACCGCCATCATCGGCCCCGGCGCCTGATGGATGACGTAGCCAATCCAACAATTACCGCACTCTGTGCCGCCGATCTGCGCGCCCTTCATCAGGGCGACGCGCTGCACGGGCGACGCGGGCGACAGGCAGTCCATGATCTCCTTGAGGTAGGGGGTCCGGTCGGTGCGCCAGCGCCCCGGCTCCGAGGACGCTCGCTGCGACAGGACCCGGTAGCGGTCGGCCCATTCCGAGACCGTCAGCAGCGGGTCGGGCTTTAGCCCGTCCCGCCACGCGCGCTCGATCGCATCGGCGTCGTCATGATCGTCCATGCGGATCGGAACTGATCATCGGTCCTGCTTCAGAGGGCGACCTTCGCGAGCTGTCCCACGAGCAAAAGCACGAGCAGCACGATGGTGACGTAGCGGGTGGCATCGACCAGCACCTCGACCGTGCCGAACATCAGCGGATGATGGCGCAGCGCCTTCAGCATGAACCGCATCTCCTGGTGAATTGATCAGCGCAGGTTCGGTCGCACCTCGGCCAGCTCGTTCAGGTGCTCGCGCACCTGGCGCTCGAGCACGGCGTGCAGCTGATGTGGATCGACTTCGAGCTCAGCCGCGATCATTGCCGCCACGCGCGCCGGCCAGTTGACCCAGGCATCGCGCTCGTCGCGGGCGAGCCGGAACACCTGCGCCACGGCCTTGGCCCGGTCGACCAGCTCGCCCTTCATGCGCTGCAGACGGACACGCCGCTCCTGGGCCTTCAGGACCTCGTTCGCGGTCCGCGCCTGCATGAAGCTCATGCCGCCGGCGGCGATCGGCTCGCCGTGCTCGCGCAACTTCTCCCGCACGGCCCCGAGCGCCGCCTCGGGGACCGGCCTCATCGCACCATGCTGCCGCCGCTGCTGAGCCCGATCGGTATTGCGAGCCCAGAGTGCCTTCACACGCGCGAGATCCCAGGCGCCGTCGGCTTCGCGCTGGATCCGGCCCGCCTTCTCCGCCCGGCGCACGGCCGTCTCGCTCACGCCAATCTGTCGGGCGAGCGCCCGATTACTGCTCGTGCGCATCCATACAATCGCCGGCCAGTCAAGTCCTAGCTGTCTGATGATGATCGACTATCTGCTTGCTTTCATCGCCGATCAAAGCGTTCATGGGCTCAACAAAGTTGCCGATGTGGAGGCCGAAAATGAGCCCGAGGATGCAGAAGCAGATCGCCAAGTCGAGAGAGGAGGCGCTGGCCGCGTTTGTCT
>JBKPNX010000219.1:0-11793 GCA_046732855.1 Pseudomonadota bacterium | reverse complement strand
CGGAGAGATCTCCGGTCGAGGCTGGAGCGTCCGGGGCATTGGCGACGTGTTCGAAGGTCGACCACACCCACTGCGAGGCGCTGCTGGTCCGGGTGATGATGTGGAGCCCGACGAGGCCAACCTGCACGGCTACGGGAGGGTTGTTTGGCTGTGCTGGGTCGATCTTGGTGGCTGGCACAGTGTAGAATGTCGTCGGGTCGTCCCTCGGGCCGATCTCCTTCCAGGACGCCTTGACCTCGATCGCCCCATAGCAGGGCGCAGATTGCGGCGCGCAGGACTGCGTCGTGCCCGGCCCCTGCGGGAAGCTGATCGTCCCACCCGATTTGAGAAAGGCCGTCTGGCCGTCCTGGCTATAGAGCTTGTTCGACACGATGTAGTCGTATTCGGGCTTGTTGAGGTGGACCTCGTAGAAGACATAGTTGCTGTTGAGGTCAGCGATCCATGGGAACGTCGCCGTGCCGAAGCTGGCCTGATAGATCTCGGATAGGACATTCTTGGAGGTGGCGAACAGCACCTTCTGGCCTCGCTTATGGCCAGGCACGAGGGACGCCAGGAAGGTGTTCGCCCCACCCCAGGGGTCGGGCTGGGCCCCGTTGGGCTTGAACACGCCGGTCTGCTCGATGTACGCTTCCCAGACTCGCGGCGCCTCCGGGTTGGACGTAATCGGGCCGTCCATTGGCGTCCCATCGGGGTTCGATGGCCAGTTGAGCGCCACGAAGGACGCCCAGGAGAAAATGTCGAACGCCTGCTGCACCTGGTCGGTGGTCGGGTTTTGGCTGAACGTCGCGTCGAACGGCAGGGTCGAGCTTACAGTAGGGAAGCTCAGGCCCGGCGGCAAATCAGCATTGGTGCACGTCAGCGGCGCGGGCGTCTGGGCCCGTGCGGTAGCGGTCAGCCCGGCTGGGATCAGCAGCACCAGCGCGGCGGCAAGCACTCGGCGTCTCATGTTGCGTCCTCCCGGTTGTGTCCTCTTCGCGAGCAGGCCGGCCCACGTCAGGGCTCGGCTGCTACTCGGGGAAGTCGTTCGAGAGCCACGACTGGATGTTCGCCTGGATCGTCGGCCCGGAGATCGTCGTCCCGTCGGGTAGTTTCGCGCTGTAGTTCTGGTCGGTGATATACGGCCCCCCGCCTGGCATCTGGGGCATGCCCTGATAGCCGTTCGTGTTGATGAGGATGAGGTAGAACGCCGACTGAAGCGGACTGCTCGAGTCCATGATGTTTACGCCCAAGTTGGGCACTTGGCCGGTAATGAAATCGTTGTAGCTCAAGCCCGACCACCACTCGCCGTGCGGTGAGTCGTTAATCGAGT
Source organism: Pseudomonadota bacterium (assembly GCA_046732855.1). Taxonomy (GTDB): domain Bacteria; phylum Pseudomonadota; class Alphaproteobacteria; order Geminicoccales; family Geminicoccaceae; genus JBKPNX01. The sequence goes on along the minus strand of JBKPNX010000219.1, from coordinate 10,484 downwards.
TCTTCCCCTCGTTCATGATGGCCGTCAGGTAGTTCAGGATATCCGCGTAGCGGATCGTCGTCGGCATCGGTGAGGCCCTCCCCGAATCGTTGGATTGGATACGAAGGAGGAGGTGACGACGCGGTCTGGTTGCGAAGCGTCAGGAGACGGATTGGGGGAAACCTGACGTGGAGTTGTGCAACTCGCCCGCCGCCTCCCTTCGCGCGCCACGCTTCAACTCCGCGTGGTTAGCACGCAGAGCCTACGACGCCGGTTAGGCTTCTGCAAGAATGATCTTAAAATTTTATTAATCTACACCTGTATTCAGCTATATACCTAACCCAGCTCAGTCACGCCCTGGCGGCTGATTTCCTTACAGCGTTTCCGCGGCTTGCAGGGCGCCCGAGTCGGCCTGCTCGTGCTCACCATCGACCGCCCGAAGGTGACGGCTTCGCGGTACTGCCGCGGAGTGTCATCCCCGTGCAGCGGCATCGCTGGGAAACCGACCGCGACCGGTGATCCCTGCCGCCTGAGCCCGCGCCAGCCTGGCTCGTGCATCTGCTCGACCCATCCTTAGTCGAGCCCGAACCATGGCAGGGCGTGAGCCTCGTTCGACGGACAGAGCGCTACCTTGTGTGCGCAGTAGAGGCAGAGCTGGGCACTGTTTCGCAACCGCACCGGAAGGCCGGCGCAAGGAGCAGCTGAATGAGAGCCCCTTCGCCCCTGTTTCGGTCCCCAAGCGCTCTAATAACCCGAGCTCGCCTCACAGCGTCTTCAGATACTCCAACAGCGCCGCCTTGTCCGACGGAGCGAGTGTCGTCCCGTATTCGTGGCCGCAATTGCTGTTACCCGAGTCCAGGTCGTCGCAGCCAGTCGCCTGGAAGGTGTAGCCGAACTGGGTCTGGGTGGCGGCGAGGCCGATGTTGACCTGGTCGTATTCGGGGCCGACGGCGAAGGTCTGCACGCGCTGAGCGGCCGGCGTCAGCAGTTGTGCCAGGGTCGGCACCGAGCCGTTGTGGAGGTAGGGGGCGGCGGCCCAGATGCCCTCGAGGACGCGGGATTCGTACGGGGCGCCAATCCCGGCGGCGAGACCGCGCCGGCCGCGCAGCTGGTAGAGATCCTTGAGCCCGCCCAGGGTCGGGCTGGATTCCAGCCGTTTGGCGCGGCCGCCGACCACGCAGTCGATGGGATGCTGGAGACAGAACTGCTCGATCGCGCCGGTGAGCGCGATGCCTAGGATGTTGATGGCGGCATCTTCGTGCTTGAGCGGCGTCCTGTCGGCCAGAGTGGAGGCGCCTTTGAGCACGCCGGTGTTCGCCGTCCAGGTCAGGATGTCATACTCGTGCGTGTCGGTGCCGACGTCGATCACTGGCGTGGCCCAGGTCTTCTGTCCGATCGGGCGGGTGATGCCGGGCTTGATGCCGTGGCATTCGACGCAGCCGCCGCTCGCGGTCGGGCGGTTGAACACCGCCTCGCCCTGGTCAGCGAGCGTGTTGTTGACGATCCACGGCCACTGGGGCGGGCCGATTTTCCTGATGAGCTTCTCGAGGGCCAGAAGGCCGGGAAAATCGGCCGAGTTGACGGCGAGATAGTCGATCCCGAACCAAGTCTTCTTGGGTGCGAAGGTCGCGAACACGCCGTACACCTCGCCGAGATTGCGCGCGAGCCCGAGGATCGCGTTGCCGTTCTGGGCGAAGCCCGGCCATTGGGTCAGGTCCTGGATCGGTGCATTCCACAGGAAGGGATAGCGGACCGGCGCCGTGGCCGGCTCGATGTTGTCTGCGATGAGATGGCTGGGCGGCGGGCCGAGATCGAGACCGGTCAGCCGGTTGAAGATCATCGCCACCGCGTCGAGACGCCCCACCCCCCAGGGCGGTGCGGGCAAAGCGTTCTTCATCAGCGTGTCGTAGCGCAGGAACCAAGCCTCGACGGCAGTCCTGAGCGCCGCCTGCTGGTCCGGCGTGGGCGACGGGCCAAGCACGGCGGCGGCGAAGTCCGCGAAGTCCGTATCGCTGCCCAGGACCGTGGCGACGGCGGTGTCGAGGTCGGCGAGGAAGCTTTGGAAGTCGACGATCGCCGGACCGCCGTCGATCCGGTACGCGACGCCGCCGGAGACGATCTCGCGGGTGTGGCAGGCGGCGCAGGTCATGCCGACCATGGTGCGCTTGCCGGAGCCGTTGACGGTGAAGCCGACCGGCAGGCCCGGCGTGGGGCTCGCCGGATTGGGCAGATAGCCGTAGCGGCTCAGGCTGTCGGCGCCGAACGGCTCGCCGCTCGGTTGCTGCAAGGCCTCGAACCAGGCGAGCGGCATGATTTGCGAGCCCTGGTCTTGGCTGTAGAACTGCAGCCGAGTGGCCTGGGTCCAGTTCGACCCTTGCGGGACCACGACCGCGCCGGATGCCATGCGCGGGTTGGCGGCGCCGGCAGGTAGCGCGCTCAGCGACAGAAACATGATGGCGGCGGACGACAGCCTTGCTACGCGCCGAATACCTCGCACTGACATATCCGTTTCCTCCCAGCGTTGCGGGGGCGATTTCTTGCCGCTGCTGCGGCAGTCCGTCCTCCTCCGCCCGACCGCATGTCCAGCGGAAGCGATTTACCGGCTGCGTTCTCAACCTTTACTAGCGACAACTTTAGATTAGCACCGCTCCACGATGCTGTCCACGCGACGTGGCATCTGCTGATCCCCGAGCAGAGGTCGTTACCTGCGGTTGGTGTTGAACGCGGTTCTAGAGCTACTAGCAATAGTCCTTCCTGGCTCGCGCGATTTGGTCCAGCGGATTGGCGCGGCTGCGACAGCCTGTGCGCCAGGCCTGCATGCGCAAGGCATGCAGGCCGAACAGCTCGAAGTGCCTGCTCCCGACCGTGTGTGCGACGGCCCTTTCCCGCGTGCTCTATAAGGCTGGCGCATCCTGCGCCGGCGGCGAAAGATACGTGGGCCGCGTGGGTGGCGTGACGACACCGTCTGGACGAACCACTCTTTCGGGGGCGCGGCCCCCGACGACGGCATCGACTGATTTCCCGCCGCCAGGTCAGCGCCTGGATGCGAGGCCGGTTCGTCTGGCGCGCCACCAAGGACCCCACTACGGGTCCCAACCGGCTCGGCGTCGCCGATCTCGTTGGCCGAGGTGTAGACGCCCGCAGCCTCAACCGCGCAATCGCGATTCCGGCAGCACTTGCAGCGTCTTGAGGAATTTCACGATCGCCGCCTGGTCGGCCAGCGGCAGGTCATTGAACGCGTCGCGCGTGGCCCGCGCCTCGCCGCCATGCGCCAGGATCGCCTCGGCGATGGTGGTGAGATCGCCACGGTGGCCGTACGGCGCCGAGTTGCCGACGTCCCACAGCTTGCGGGTGAGGAAGAACTCTGTCCCGGGGCGGCCATCCTGATCGGGCCGGCCCTGAGCGAGCCGCTCGTTGCCGAAGAATCGGATCGGATCGGGATGGTCCGGAGGATCGCACAGATTGTGGCGCTTCAGATCGGTATAGGCACGCACGATGGCGCCGCCGCCTGGGGTCCGCTCGAGACGTTGCCCTTCGCCCTGTCGGGTCATGTCGAACGCGAACGACTGGGTCACCTCGTTGAGGGTTCCGGGCGGATTCAGTCCGTACGGCTCTACGAACAGGCGGCTGTCGAGCCGCATCTCTGGGACGTGGCAGGTCGTGCAGCCGATCTGCTCGAACAGCTCCTCGCCATGCGCAACCGTGGCGCGCTGCTCGGGAGCCTTGGGCCGGACTCGGCCAGGGGTTGCCAGGGCAGCCTGATATATGGTTGCCGCGGTGATGTCGCCATCCGTCAGCTCGCGCACCACGCCGTCCTGGTCGAAATCGTCATCGCCAAGAGGGATGTCGAAACGCTCCTCCGCCTGCATGCCATGATGGTGGTTCATCGCGTTGACCGTGAACTCGCGCAGCGAGCGCACGACGCCCGCCTGATGGAAGGGCTTGATCACGAGATCCTTGTCCACGCCTTCGGCGGCGATGACCACGCCGTTCCGCAGCGTGATTGCGAAGTCGACGCCCTTGCTGGTCAGGACATGGTCTCCGTCTGGCGCGTTCCGATGTTGGAGAGCGAGCGCCTGGGCCTGCAGATCCGCGGTGATCTCCCGGGCCAGCATCTCGATCGGCCCGGCGCCGAACATGCCGAGCGTATTGCGTTCGTTGCTGAACTCCGGCGCGACCGACAAGGTGATCGGATCCAAGGCCTGGGCGAGAACGAACACGTTGTCGACCACCCCACCGCCCCCACCCGGGCGCGGGTCGCTATGACAGTCGGCGCAACTGCTCGCATCCGGCGCCGAGATCCGGGTGAACGCCGGCTGGCTCGGGGCACGTGCCGCCCCCGTCCCCGTGGTTGCGGGCCGACCCTGGCCGTCGCAAATGTTGAAGACGGCGGTGAACAGGGTGCGACCCGCCTCGAAGACGGCGCGGAATGCGAGCTGTCCGCTGACGATTTCGCGCTGCTCGACGTGGCCGGGCAACGCGGGCTCATCGGGCAGATCGCCACAGGCGAGCGGACCTTCGGCTCTAGCCTCGACGATGTGCACGGCGCCAATCAGGCCAAGGGCTGTCGACAATATGACCGCTCGAGGCATCGTAACGAGCCAGCCCACATCCGCCCGATACCTTGCCGGCACTTCTTCTCTGAGAGAGCCGCGTTGGATACTTCGGCGCGCAAGTCCAACACAGAACTCCATCCATCCCCCCTCCTCAGTCGAAGAAGCCAAGTCTCGCCGCCGGGATGCAGCGCGATGAAGACAGTGCTCAGAAGCAAAAGGCGGGCCGAACGGCCGCGCATCCGGCGGCGCGACTCCCGCAGAGTTCCGGAACCTGCTGCTCAATCCTGGCTACGGGTCAGCCCCCATCGATTGCGAGGAAGGCGGCGATTCGCCTTGGGGCGGACTTGCTCCCATCTCCGCTGCTCTTTCGGAAGGTGTAATCGTAGAAAGGGAGAGCTACGGGATGATTACAGAAGGCCAGAGTTTGGTTACATCTGAAATCCGATGTGTTACCGATTGTAATCGCGCTGGCTGCGCCCCGAGGCATAGCACGAACGCGCCATGCCCGGTCGTCGCTCCGTGGGCGATACGTCGATCGCGGGGGCCGTGGTGCAGTTGGTCAGGCTGAGCGTGTCAGGGGCTGCCGGTACGGCTATTCAAAGCAGCCCGATGGCCAGCTGCTGCATCGCGCAAGCCGCTCCCGAATCGATGTCCTGCTCGGGGCCCCACTGGATATAGCACACTGTCCCCTTCATTAAAGGTCTTGAGACTTAGACCTTGTTGATCACAGTTGTGAACAGTGACAGTGTCGGCCGCCGCGGGCACGGCGGCCCCAAGCATCACCACGGTCAGACAGACGAGCATGCGCCGCATGATTCGCCAAGCCGTGTTGCTGGAGCATCGTTTCTCGCCGCCCTGCTGCTGGCTGCCTGCGCTGGCATGGCGCGCTCGACCGTCGCGGGGGGTGCAGAGGGCGCGCGCGATCGGCATCGGCTGCGGGCTCAATGCGACGCGCCCGGGCGCTCGCGCAGGAGCGGAAACTCGCCGGTCGGCGCGGCGAAATCCGCAAGCGGCGCCTGCAGCGCCTCGATCTCACGGCGCGCGGCGGCGATCGCGGCGGCGCCGTCCAGCACGGACAGACGCGTGCGGTAGCTCCGGGCCTCGCCATGATCGAGGAACAGCAGCTCGCCGCGTGACTCGGCGAACTTGCGCCCGAGCACATGGTTGGTCGAAGGCTCGATGCCGAGCACATAGAGGCCCGACTGCAGGCACTGCCATTCGATCAGGCAGGGCAGCGCCGCACGGTCGTAGTCGAGCCGGATGCCGAAGCCGCCGCCGAGCGCGGGGTTGACCAGGGCGGCGGCGGCCATCCCGTCAGCGGCAGCGATCACGTCGTGCTCATAGACCTGCTCGCTGAAGTCGGCCTTGGGCGGCCCCTGGAGCCGATGGCCGACGCCCTGGGCGTGCACATCACCGTGCACCGCATGCACGATCGCGCGGCTCGGCACCAGCAGCTCGGCGCCCTCGTCCAGCAGCGGGTAGCCGAAGTTGTAGTGATAGAGCAGCATGTGCGGGGTCGGGCGAAAGCCGCGGTTCTCGACCCGGTCGTCGACGCTGAGGCTCGTGCCGCCTAGCTCCGCCTCGATCCGCCGCGTCAGCACCAGGTTCTCGCCGAACACCGCCATCTGGGCGACCTCGGCCTCGGCCCAGAGCGTGCACCGGTCGCCCTGCCAGCGCTCGCCGTAGCCGAGCAGGCGCGCCCGGATCTGCGCGATTCGGCCGTGCAGCGGATAATCGGCTTCCGTGAAGCCCGGATAGATGTACTGCGCCATGCTCGAGGCCGCGGGCGCGAGCGCGTGGTCGAGACCGCACGTCGCGAGCAGCCCGGTGAACGAGCGCAGGAAGCCCCAGCCGCGGTTCTCCTCGACCGAGGCGAGGCCGGGATGGCGCGGCCCGGTCGGCGAGCGCCAGCCGATCGGCACGCGCCGATAGTCGGCGGCGAGCAGATCGAAGCCGCGGTCCCCCGCGACCCGGAAGCCGAGCCCGCCGCCGGTGCGGAAGTCGAGCACGCGCACGCCGCGCTCCGGTCCGTCGGCGTACTCGAGCAGCTCGACCCCTGCGACCTGTTGCAGCGCGCCCGTGCGCTCGTTGATCTCGGTGCGCGACCGCTCGTGCCCGAACAGCTCGATCATCAGCACCTCCCCGCGATTTACGGCGGCCCTTTGGCGCTCGCTCTATGCCGATGTTTCAAACGTTATGCCCTGAGGAAGGCAAGCAGGTCGCCATTGACCCGATCTTGATGTGTGGCCGTCAGGCCGTGGGGGGCGCCCGGGTAGTATATTTCCTTCGCGCCGTTGATGAGCTTGGCCGACTTCTTGGCAGAGTCCTTGACCGGCACGATTTGATCGTCTTCCCCGTGCAAGACGAGCGTGGGCACGTCGATCTTCTTGAGGTCTTCGGTGAAATCAGTCTCCGAAAACGCCTTGATGCTCTCATAGGCGTTCTTGAGGCCGGACTGCATGCTCCAGAGCCAGAACTGATCCAGAATCCCTTGCGAGACCTTGGCGCCCGGCCTGTTGGCTCCATAGAAGGAGACCGCTAGATCTTTGTAGAATTGCGAGCGGTCCTTCAGCACCCCCGCACGAATGCCATCGAAGACTTCCATAAGTAATCCTTCAGGATTGGCGTCGCTCTTCAACATGATGGGCGGAACCGCGGCGACGAGGATTGCTTTCTTGACGCGCCCGGTGCCGTGGCGACCGATATACCGCGCCACTTCGCCGCCGCCCGTGGAATGACCGACAAGAGTGGCATCTCTCAGATCGAGCGCCTCGATCACGGCCGCTAGGTCGTCGGCGTAGCCGTTCATGTCGTTATGGGCCGAAGCCTGGCTCGAGCGGCCGTGACCCCGGCGGTCGTGTGCGATGCAGCGGTAGCCATTCTGGACCAGGAATAGCATCTGGCCGTCCCATGCATCGGCATTAAGTGGCCAGCCATGAGAAAGGGTGACGACCGGGCCCGCTCCCCAATCCTTGTAGTAGATTTCGACGCCGTCTTTTGTCGTGATCGTGCTCATGTGCTTTCTCCTTTTGTCCGTCATGGGTGCCGATAGCGGCGGTGGCTTTTGCGACCCTCGTCGAAAGGGTTCGCTGCGGCGGCGACAATGCCAAGCCCGCGTGCGAGTACGCCCCCAGTGAATCGTGGGCCGATTCGTTCAGAGGACAGTCTGCAGCGACATCGGTGGTTGCGCGGCCATGGACACGGGCATTGGCGTCCCGCATTTTCTCGCGATTCTCCGCACGAAAGGTGTCAAACCTCAGTTCCCGAACGGGGTCGTCAGTTCCGTCTCGTTCGTGTCCACGACGAACACCGCGAGGAGCTTGGCCGGCTCCGACTCGCTGGCATTGGCGCTGACGCCGTGGCGGTCGCCGGGCAGCTCGGAGAAGCTCTGTCCGGCCTCGTAGCTCGTCACCGGTCCGTCGTTGACCTGACTGCGGATCGCGCCCTCGAGCACGGTCGCGTAGATGAAGGCGGATTGGGCATGCGTGTGGCCAGGCGAGTAGCCGCCCGGGCCGTATTCGAGCACGCCCTTGATGCTCTTTCCGGGAACGTTCGGCAGCTCGTGCTGGTAGACGAGGGTCACCTTGGCGTTCTTCGACTGCGGCGCAGCGGCGAGGGCGCTGCCGAGCGGCAGGGTGGCGACAAGCAGCGAACAGAGGGTGCGTTTCATGGAGCCTCTCCTTTGGTGGGTGGATGCACGATCAGGCTCTTGCCTGTGAGCGGCGGAGCCATTCGTCGAAGCCGATGCGGCCGAGGCGCGCTTTGCCCAACGGCACGAGCGAGCGCTCCTCGACCCGGCCGCCGAAGTATCGGGCCTCGGGGTCGCGCACGACCTCACGCGAGTCGCCGACCGCCTTGAGATAGCGGGCGACGAATTCGTTGAACGGCGCCCGTTCCGGGCCGGCGATCTCGACGATGCCGTTGCGCGGCGCCGCGAGCGCCACATCGGCGACGATGGCGGCCACGTCGTCCGCCGCGATCGGCTGAAACAGGCCGGGCGAGATCCTGACCTTATTTTCATCCGCACCTTCAGCGGCAATGCGGCCGAGGAATTCCAGGAACTGGGTCGAGCGGATGATGGTGTAGGGAATGCCGGACGCCGCGATCAGCTTCTCTTGGGCGACCTTGGCGCGGAAGTAGCCATTGTCGCTCCGGTCGGTTCCGACGATGGAGAGCGCGACGTGGTGCCGAACGCCCGCTGCGGCCTCCGCCGCGAGCAGATTGCGGTCGGAGGTCTCGAAAAATTCCAGCACCGCCTTGTCTTCAAATGAGGGAGAATTGGCGAGGTCGATCACCACCTGCGCGCCGGCCGTGGCTTCTTTGAGCCCCTCGCCGCTGATGGTGTTGACGCCGCTTTCGGGCGCGGCCGCGACGACCTCGTGGCCGCCCTGACGCAGGATGCCGACAGTTTTCGAGCCGATCAGGCCGGTGCCGCCGATGACGACGATCTTCATGGTTTACCCTCCCTTGTCGACGCCTGGAGGTTGCTAATTTAAGAACTTAGGCCAAGGCACGCCGGCGGCGACGATCCATGCGCAGGGCGGAGGTGAGTTGGGCTTCTACCAGCAGCGCATCCTGCCGCGGCTGATCCACTTCGGCATGCGCCAGAAGCGGCTGGCGCCGCTGCGCGAGCGGCTGGTCGCGCGGGCGCGCGGCCGGGTGCTCGAGATCGGCATCGGCTCCGGGCTCAACCTGCCGTTCTATCCGCGCGACATCGAGATGCTGCTCGGCGTCGACCCGTCGCGCGAGCTGCTGCAGATCGCGAAGCGGCACTCGGTCTGGGTGCATTTTCCGGTCGAGCTGAGCGAAGGGCGGGCCGAAGCCATCCCGCTGGATGCCGCGGCGGTCGACCACGTCGTGATGAGCTGGACCTTGTGCAGCGTCGCCGACCCGCTGCGCGCGCTCGCCGAGGTCCGGCGCGTCCTGCGGCCGGGTGGCAGCCTTCTGTTCGTCGAGCACGGGCGCGCGCCCGAGGCGCGGGTGGCGCGCTGGCAGGACCGGCTGACCCCGATGTGGCGCCGGCTGGCGGGCGGCTGCCATCTCAATCGCCCGGTCGATCAGCTGCTGGAACGGGCGGGTCTCGCTCTGGTCGAGCTCGAGACGGGCCACCTGATCAATGGCCCGCGCTTTGCCACCTTCCACTACCGCGGGCGGGCGCGGGCGTGACTCGCGCGGTTGGCTTCCGCGCTGTCATCTTTCTACCATCCATTTTTCATAAGTGGCGGCACGCGTAATCACGCGTGAAGGACAAGGTCAGCCTATGGAGGCGAGCGACATGGCGACACTGGATCAGACCTACGCGCCAATCGTGGTCCGCGACGGCGACGACATCGGCTCCAACCGCTCGAGCAACCGGCCGTTATTGGAGCTGCACAAGGCGCGCATGAGCCGCCGTGCGGCGTTGAAGGGCTTTGTCACGACGGCGGCGTTCGGCGCGGTCGGCGGCACGCTGACCAGCAAGATCGCGCTGGCGGCCGCGGGCGATCCTTCGACGCTGACCTTCACTTCGCTCGCGCAGGTGATCAAGGAGGACCAACAGGTGGCGCCTGGCTATACCGCCAACGTGCTGATCAGCTGGGGCGATCCGGTCGTCGAGGAAGCGCCCACGTGGGACCCGCTGGCCCAGAGCGCCGACGCCCAGGCCGGGCAGTTCGGCTACAACAACGACTTTCTTGGCTATTTCCCGCTGCCGCGCGGCTCCGACAACTCCGAGCATGGCCTGCTGCACGTCAACCACGAGTACACCGATCCGCAGCTGATGTTCGCCGGCTGGAGCCCGGAGGCGCAGACCGCCGAACAGACCCAGATCGAGCTGATGGCGCACGGCGGCACCACGATCGAGATCCAGAAGCAGGACAACGCCTGGACCGTGGTCCCGGGCAGCCAGTACGCGCGCCGGATCACGCTCGCGACGGAGATGGAGATCGTCGGGCCGGCGGCCGGCCACGA
>JBKPNX010000218.1:0-15135 GCA_046732855.1 Pseudomonadota bacterium | reverse complement strand
CCGACCAGCTGAGCAATCGCCAGTGCGTCGCGCGCGAAAGCGGCCCGATCGAGCAGATGCTGGACCCCCTCGAGCTCGGCGTCGACGGTGCGCAGCTCGAGGAGGCAGGTGTCCACCGCGCGGGTGGCATCAGTGGCCATTGCTGCAATTCTCCCCGTCAGATGCGTTCGGCCACGCGCTAGTGGCGGATTTTATGACTAGCAGCTCGACGTTGTGCTTCAGCTGCTCAAGGTCGCGCCTGATCTCCGCCAGGTCGTGCTTAACGCCCTCGCGATGGCGCCGACTGCGCTCGATCTGAGTTTGAGGCTCATGTTTACCCATAGCGGGTAGTGTAACAAGGTTGCGCAACTTTAGCTAGTGGAAATGGGTGGTAGTTCGCTCACTCCTAGCAATCGCAATGCATATGTGGTAGATAGACCCGCTAGAGTTGTGCTGATGGCCAGAGATACAACCCAACCCGCTGTGCTGCGGCGTCGCGCTGATCGGCTAGAACGCCTGGCCGAGACCATCATCGCTCGTGATGTCTGCCGCGACACGCGCGGTGAAGTGAACGACCTCAGACAGGAGGCAGCTCGTGCCCGCCAACGCAGCGACGTCGCCGACCTCAGGCTCCGACGAATCCCTCGCTACTGACCAGGTCTTCTATCTATCTCTTCCGTGCCTGCCTCTGCCGCCCAGACCAGCCGCGGAGGAGCACGAGGCAACCGCAGATAAGGAGGTGCAGTCTCGGCCCGCCGCCCCCGTCCTGGTCTCCGCTACGGGGCAGGAGGATGCATCGGCCACATGCCCGGAGTGCGGCACCGCCATAGCGGCAGGGCGCAAATTCTGCTCTCGGGCGTGCTCCAATCGGGCGAACAGACATGGAAGGGGCATCGGGATCGCAGGCACGCGGTCGACGCGATCAAACAGCGCCAGGACCGGCGCTATGAGCTCGAGGACACCGATGTGCTGCCAGATGCTCCGGAGTTCGACCCGCTCGACCCTCCGGCACTCGGCGTACAGGGCTTATAGGGGCCAATGCCTCGGAACAACACCGCCGACTGCCGCGTCTCGGTCATTGCAACCATCTCGGGCCACCCGGACAGCGTCGTGCGCGATCTACGGCTGGCGCGGGCGAACACCGACCGCAAAGTGGTGATCGAGCTTACCCTGCGCCGACCGGGTGGTCGCGACTATGAACTACACTGGCTCCCGGAGATCGCCCACGGCGATACGGCCGCGGCGCGCGAGCACCTGAGCGTGTTGTTCAGACAGGGCTTCCTGACCGGCGAAACCGAGCAACGGCTGACGACGCTGATCGATGAATTTGGGCGACTGACGCGCTAGACCGTACAGACGCGTGGCCCTATGCTTGGTGACGGGCGCGGGCCAATCCGGATATGAAGCCCAGCACTACGCTGCTCGCGCCCACCCTACCCCGCTCACGACATGCAGCCGCTCGGAATTACCTGCCCCGGGCGGCATTCACCGCCTCAACTTATCGAGCCCGCTGACCAGTAGCTCCTGCGCCCGAGTCTCCTCAGACCCGAGCGGGACGCCCTGAACAATGAGCCTGAGCCAGCGCGGGAACCTGTCCAACACTAACTCAGCGACCTCGACCTGCTCATCTTCGGTAAGCTGTCCCATTGCCCACGCGTAGGCGCGTTCGGCCTTGGCGAGCTGGTCCTCGGGCAGCGACGAAGCACCCCTGTCGACGAGATCCCAAAGCAAGGTGCGCGGTCCTGACCGGCCGAAAATCCTCGACCGTACGATCCGTAGCCAAGTTGCCGCGTTGTGTTGCTCACGACTTATGCAACCGCGTGCTAGAGCGACGTCGACCGGGAGGCTGAACAACGCGGGATCGGAGCCGTTCACCAGCGCCAGTCGCTTCTCCTCGGCCTCGTGCGTGCCGTAGTCGCGAGCCGCGCCGTTGTGAGCTCGCGACAGACGCCCGCTCTTGGTCCGAAGGCCAGCCTTGCGCGGTCGACCGCGTTTCTTCTTGGCCACTCCTTTACGCCGCCTGCTGGCGCAGGACACGCCGGATCTCGGCCGCGGCGATCTCGGACCAGCGCCGATCGGAGGGGCTGCGCCCGATCACGGTGACAAGGCGGCCGTGGGCGTCGCGCAGGAGTCAATGGACTCCGTTGTGCTGGGCGGAAAGATCGAAGCGTCGGGCGAGCCGGCGCACATCGCGCTCGTGTCTTGGCATGGCACGCGGGTATACCCCAAGACTTAAGCAACTTCAAGCCGTGGGCTGATGCTCGCGCACCGAAACACTTGAAGTGCAGATCCCTCTTGGCTCTCTTGAGTAGACGTCCACCATGAATTGCGGGAATAGCATAGAATTCCCGCAATCACACTACGCCAACGCGGGTGACACCGCCCTGTCAGGAACCACACATCCTTGTCAGGCGGTTTCAGCGGGTGCGTTGTCCAGCCGGTGCCCACGGGTCTGAAACCCGCAGAATCGCTAGCGACTCGCCTAACGAGATGGTAACGATTGTCATGGACAACTGGCCAGGACGGCCAATCGGGGCCGCGCCACAGGAAGGAGCCGTGCGATGCGTCGTCCAGGCCTTCTCATTTCAGCCGTGCTGTTTGCCTGCGGTGCATTTGCCGGGCCGCTCGGTGCGCAGATGGCCCCGAGCAACGCGCGCATGCCCTGCCACAATGCCAGCGAGATCGCCAAGCAGCTGAGCACCAAGTACGACGAGGCTCCGGTCGCGTTCGGGCTGCAGTCCAACGGCAACCTGCTCCAGGTGTACTCCTCCGAGGAGAAGGGTACCTGGACCGTCGTGAGCACCACACCGACCGGCGTCAGCTGCATCGTCGCGGCGGGCAAGCGTTGGGAAAGTCTGCCGGCGGTCAAGAACGACCCGATGGCCTGAGCCGGGCCGAGGGCCGGCGGCGGGTCCCACCCTCGCGCCGGCAACCTCCCTCGTCACGCCGCCCATCGCGGGAAAGCGGGCCAGCGGTGGAGGCCGACCCGATGGCCTGAGCCAGGCCGATGGCCGGCGGCGGGTCCCATCCTCGCGCCGGCAACCTCCCTCGTCACGCCGCCCACCGCGGGAAAGCGTGCCAGCGGTGGAGGCCGACCCGATGGCCTGAGCCAGGCCGAGGGCCGGCGGCGGGTCCCATCCTCGCGCCGGCAACCTCCGGGGAAAGCGTGCCTGCGCTGACGCACGACAAGGGTGGTCTGAGCCAACCCGGCTGCCGGAGGAGCTTTATGCTACCCGCCGCTAGCCGCAAGGAAGGCCTCGCGCGGTCAAGGGCGAGCTGCCGCCTGAGCCGACCGGTGCCGGCCAGAGCGGCGGCATCAGGCGAACACCGGCACGCTGTGTCGCCGTGAAGAACGGGACTGAGCCGAAGGAATTCGCTGGCGGCGAGGTGCGTCCCGGGCGGCGGCTGCCGAACCAGAACCACGCGCGTGCGGTTCGTCCGAGGTCGTCCGAGTGAACGACCTCGCCAGCGGTCCGGCATCAACTAAGGTGCTGGTTGCGGTGGCCGGGCGTTCCCCTTCGGCCGGTATGGCCATGACCTCGCCATGCGCGCATGCAGCCGGCATCGCCCGGGGGATCGCCCACATCGTGGGGTCGATCAGCCGCGAGCCGGAGCCACCGCGCATCGCCTCGGGTCCAGCCGCCGACGCACGCGGCCATCCTCTCAGTCGTCGTGGGAGGGCAACATTTCGGGCGGTTCCAGCGTGCCTTCGCGCAGGCCGGTGAACAGCTCGCGCAGGAAGCCCGGCGCAAGCGCCGAGAGCGGGTTGACGCTGATCTTGGGTTCGTCGACCGGCCCGCGCATCGCATAGGTGGCGGCAAACGCTCCCTCGCCTTTGCTGCCCCGGAGCAGCTGGCCGATGATTGGAATCCGCCCGATCGTCCAGTTGACGCCGTAAAGCGGCACGATGGTGCCGTCCAGATCCATGGTTTTGGCGGCCAGGTCGAGCCCTCCCTCGAAAGTGAGGCCGAGCTGCGAGCCGTACACCCGGCCGTTGTCCAACTGCAGCCGGTCATCGCGCACCACAAACGGCGCGTCGAGCTGCTCGAATGCGATGCCCTCACCGCCCAGCAGATTGACGATACCCGTGAGCGACGCGACCGTGAGCAGGCGAGCAAGAAGCGGCGCATCGAGTACGTGGAACTGGCGCGCCACCAGCTTGCCTTTCGCCTGCAGGTTCGGGCCTCGGCGGAAGATCGTCGCATCTAGCGCGAGCTGGCCGCCCTCGATTCGGCTGGTCTGGTGCAGCGTGTGCAGCAGATCGCCGGCGTCCGTGCTGGTCAGCCGCAGCTTCTGCTGCCCGCGAGCGGGCGTGAGCGCCAGCATGAACTCGCCATTCTTGGGCAGCCGCCCGCTCAGGCTGGCCGAGCGCCAGCCGTCCTGATCGCGCACCAGATCGGCAGCAACCTCGCGCAGCGGCTGCCCCCGCACGATCACCTGCTCCGCCCGGAGGCTCAGCTGAAGCGGCGCAGCGGGCTCGACGCCGGCTTGCCGCTCCTGGTCGAGGCGCTCCCGATCGAGCCACGGGGCCAAGTCGAGCGTTTGGGCGTCGATCCGGACGTCGTAGCCGGCGGGCTCGCTCCGGCGCGCCACGAGCGTCGCACGCGTCGCGCCAAAGCGCACCTGATCCAGTTGCAATCGCTTCAGACGCAACGGCTCGAGTTCGGCCTGGAAGCTGCCGTTCGCGCGCAGATCTTCGGTCGCAAGCGCAAACTCCGTGATCTCGATCGGGCCGTCGGCGGCGAGCACGGCGGTCGCCGTCAGCGTGCCGGCTTGGCCAGAGGCCTTGCGCCAGTTCAGCTGTGGGACCGCGATCGCGGTCGGGGTGAGATCCAAGGCGATCTTGGCGGTGCGCCCGGCGCGCCGCTCGGTCACGGTTGCCACGACGCCGACCTCGCCCTCGAGCGAGAACGGCAGCTCCACGCCGAACTGCTTCAGCAGCGCGGCATCGGGCGATCCCTCGATCTGATAGCGACGGTCCGCGCCGGCGTTTTCGCCGAGTTTCTCCTGCACCTGGAGCCTCACAGGAACGCCGCCGACCACCGCCTTGCCCGCAAGCTTGGCCGCCCGCTCGGTGACGGTCAGCTTGAGCTGGCCATTGCGCAGGTCGACCGGTTTGCCCGCGAGCGCGCCATCAATGATCGTCGCGTCGGCAGCGACGCGCGCCTCCTGCTCGGGCGCCAGGTCTTTGTGCAGCGGCATGCCGATGCGCAGGTCGGCGACCACGCGCCCCGACGCCGCATCGGGCGCGATCCCGACCTTGCTCGCGAACCCGAGCGGCGGCTGCTCGATCAGCTCCAACGCCTGCGCCACCGGCCCCGCCACGCGGGTCGCGACCTCGAGCTGGGTGGTGTCACGGCCCTCGATGCCGATCCCGGTGATCGTCAGGCTGCCATGCTCGAGCGCGAGATCGCCGACATGGCCGCTCGCGACCGCGAAGTCCATACGCTGGCCGGTGAACGTTGCGCGGCCATTCACGCCGAGGAGCGGCGGCATCGTGTCGACATAGCGCACGCTCAGGCCCTCGAACGCGAACTCGCCGGCGAGCGTGTGCTCGGGCAGTGGCTTGCGACCCAGCTCGCCCGGGCCGAAGCGCAGCCTGGCGTGCGCCGTCGGCACCCTACCCGCGGTGATGTTTTCCAGCACCCAAGCGCGCGCCTCCCGCCCCTCGCCCCTGGGCCAGAAGCGCGCCACGTGATCGATCGTCGCATTCTTTGCCTCGAGGTCGGCTCGCAGCGTCGGCTTGCCAGCCCGCCAGGCCACCTCGCCATGGCCGCTCAGGTCGGCGCCATCGGAGGCAAGCTCCAGACGCTCGACGACCACCCGCTCGCGATCGGCGGTTAGCACGCCCTGCAGCCACAGCGCCTCGATCGGCAGCGGGCCGATGCCTCGCTCGGGCAGCTCGACCGTCCCATTCCCGGCAGCGACATCGAATTGAACCGGTGCCGGCGCTCCTCCCAGCAGCGGGACGCCACCCTGAAGGTTGCCGCTCAGCGCCAGGCGCAGGCCCGCAAGCGGCAGCTCCGGCGCAAAGTCCGCGAATTCGGCCGGGAGTAGATTCTCGAACGCCAGGTCGAGACCGATCCAGTCCTGGCCCGCGTCATGGCTCGCCGAGAGGTGAAGGAGCGCTGGTCGCGTCGCCTGATCGACCGCAAAGCGCAGGTCGGCAGCGACGCCAACCTCCAGAAAATCGACGTTCAGCTCGGCATCGCGCGCGTGTAGGGTGCGCCCGTGACTCTGGTCCTCGATCATCAGCTCGCCGCCCGAGAAGCGGATGTGCTCGAGATGGGCGGATGCCTCGCGTGCTTTCGGGTCGCTCAAAAACTCGAGCACCGCATCGACATCGACGTGGTCGGGGCCCGCCGCATCGGAAGCCCGAGCGAAGCCGATGCTGCCATCGGTCCGACGGATCAGCGTCAAGGTCGGCGCCACCGCATCGATCCGCCTGATCGCGATCCGGCGCTCGAGCAGCAGCGCCGACGTGCTGAGCCCGATCTCGACCTCCGGCAGCTCGCTCAGCAGCCGCCCGTCGCGATCGCGCACCCGCACGCCGATCGCGCTCAGATCAAGCGAGTGATCCTCACCGAGGCGCAGCTGGGTGTCGTCGATGTCGACCGCGACGGCACCAGTGCTCAGTTCCCTCTCGATGTAGGGTGTCAGCCACGCGACGGAGACCGGTCCGGCCATCAGGAGCCAGACGAAACAACCTAGCGCGAGCGATGCCGCCGCAACCAGCAGTAGCAGCAGTCGCACCAGCAGCTTCGAGACTCGAACGACCAAAGGCGCACTCGGATCGATGGCTTTCGACAGTCTGACCTAAATCGGCTACAGGGGAAAAGTGCTTCAGTTCGCCGAGCAGATCACGGACAGATGGCCGCGGGTCGGCGATGCCGCCGCCGCCGAACGCGGTCTCGCGCGCTGGTCGCGCCTGCCCGACCGCGCGGCGGTAGGCCCTCATGACCTCGACCTGGAGCGTCTGCTCGCGGGCATTTTCGGCAACAGCCCGTATCTGAGCGAGCTGCTGCTGAGCGAGCCCGCGGTGCTCTGGAGCATGCTCGCGCAAGGCCCCGATGTCGCGCTGGAAGCGCTGCTCGCCGAAAACGCGACCGAGCCGCCCGCCCAGCGCGCCAAGGTCATGGCGAGCCTGCGCCTGATGAAGCGCCGCGTGGCTCTGTTGACGGCGCTCGCGGACATCGCCGGCCTGTGGCCGCTCGAGCGAACGACGGAGGTGCTGACGCGCTTGGCCGACCTCGCGACCCAGCGGGCGTTGGAGCTGGTCCTGCGCGAAGCCGCGCAGCGCGGCGAGATCGACGCCGGCGACCGGGAACGTCTGCAGGACGGATCGGGCGTGGTCGTGCTGGGCATGGGCAAGCTCGGCGCTTTCGAGCTCAACTACTCGAGCGACATCGACCTGATCGTTCTGTTCGACCCGCACCGGCTGGGCTATCGCGGGCGCGAGAGCCCGATGGCGTTCGCCGTGCGGCTGACGCGGACGCTCGTTCATGTGCTCGAGCACCGGACGCGCGAGGGTTACGTGTTCCGCACCGATCTGCGCCTGCGGCCGCACCCGCCGGGACACCCGCTCGCGCTGTCGGTCGACGACGCCGAGCAGTACTACGAGCGGCACGGGCAAAACTGGGAGCGCGCCGCGCTGATCAAGGCGCGCGTCATCGCCGGCGATCGCACGGCGGGCGATGGCTTCCTGCGGGCGCTCGAGCCGTTTCTCTGGCGCAGGCACCTGGATTACGCCGCGATCCGCGACATCCACTCGATCAAGCGACAGATCAACGCGTACCGCGGCCACGGCCAGATCCGGATCGCCGGGCACGATCTGAAGGTCGGGCGCGGCGGTATCCGCGAGATCGAATTCTTCGTCCAGACGCAGCAGTTGATCCTTGGCGGCCGCCTGCCCGAGTTGCGCGTGCCCGGCACCTGCGCCGCGCTGCGCGCCCTGGTCGATGCGCGCTGGCTCGAGGCGGCGATCGCCGACGAGCTGATCGAAGCGTACCGGTTCCTGCGTCGCACGGAGCATCGCCTGCAGATGGTTGGCGACAAGCAGACCCACGCGCTGCCGAACCGGCCCGAGCAGATCGAGCAGTTCGCCGCGTTCATGGGCTTGGCCGATGCCGATGCGCTGGCCGAGGCGGTGCGGACCCGGCTCGAGCGGGTCGAGGCGCACTATGCCGCATTGTTCGAGACCAGCATCGATCTGGGCGGCGGCCGCGCTCTGGTGTTCACCGGCACCGACGACGACCCGGACACGCTTGCGACGCTTACGGAGATGGGCTTCGTCCAGCCCAAGGCGGTTGCGGCGCGGGTGCGCGCCTGGCACCACGGCCACATCCGTGCGACCCGCGATGCAAGGGCCCGCGAGCTGCTGACCGAGCTGATGCCGCGACTGCTGCAGGCGATCGCCCAGCAATCCGATCCCGACGTGGCGTTCGAGCGGTTCGACGAGTTCGTCAGCAATCTGCCGGCCGGCGTCCAGCTGTTCTCGCTGTTCCGAGCCAATCCCCGTCTGCTCGGTCTGGTCGTCGACCTGATGGGCATGGCGCCGCGCCTGGCCGGTCACCTCAGCCGGCACGTCAGCCTGTTCGAGGCCATGCTCGCCCCCGACTTTTTCGAGCCGCTGCCGGACGGCGCGGCGCTCGCCGGCGAGCTCGACCGCGCGCTGCGCCGGGCACGCGATTTTCAGGACGTGCTGGACGCCGCGCGGCATTGGGCGCAGGGGCGCGAGTTCCAGATCGGGCTGCACATCCTCCTCGGTCTGGTCGACGGCGACTCCGCCAGCGCGCGCCTCACCGAGATCGCCGAGCGCCTCATCCAGGCCCTCCTGCCGCGCGCCGAGGACTGGCTGAGCGCCCAGCATGGCCGCGTGCCGGGCGGCGCATTCGTGGTCCTGGGCCTCGGCAAGCTCGGCAGCCGCGAGCTGAGCATCGGCTCCGACCTCGACCTGATCTTCGTGTACGACGCGCCCGAAGACGCCCGCTCCGGTGGCGCCCGCCCCCTGCCCGCAGCCACCTACTACGCCCGCCTCGGCCAGCGCCTGGTCAGCGCCCTGTCGGCACCGACCCCGGAGGGCCGTCTGTACGAGATCGATACCAGGCTCCGACCATCGGGCAACCTCGGCCCGGTGGCCTGCTCGGTCGACAACTTCGAGCGCTATCAGCTCGAAACCGCTCAGACCTGGGAGCATCAGGCGCTGACCCGCGCGCGGGCGGTGGCGGGGGACCCGGCGCTCGCCCGCCGGGTCGAAGCGGTGGTGCGTCGCGCTCTGCTAGCATCGCGCGACGCCGCGGCGCTGGCCCGGGACGTGGCGGCCATGCGCGCGCGCATCTTCCGCGAGCATGGCAGCGATGATCCATGGCAGATCAAGCACGTGCGCGGCGGTCTGGTCGAGCTCGAGTTCCTGGCCCAGTTCCTGAAGCTGCGCTCCGCGCCCGAGCATCCGGGCCTGCTGACCACCGGCACCGTTGAGACTTTCCAGCGCGCCGTCGCGGAAGGTATTCTCGACCTGGACGACGGCGCGGCCCTGGTGCGCGCGGGCCGGCTCTATCACCGACTGCAAGCCGTGCTGCGCCTCGCGGTTCAGGAGAATTTTCAGCCGAGCCGGGCCCCGGCCGGCGTGCGCCAGGCCCTGGCCCGCGCCGCGTTCCATGATACCGATGCCCTGCCCGGCCAGCCGCATGAGTTCGCCGACCTGGAGCGGACTTTGATCGAAGCCGAAGCGCGGGTCAGTGCGATCTTCGAAGCGGTCTGCCCGCCGGTCAGGGACGAGGGCAGTCAGGTCCCCCCGGGGGATCCGGCCAAAGGCCGTCGACGCACTTGATGCTGGACGATTTGCACAGATAGAGGAGGCCCGGAGATGACGGTGGAGGCGGGACAGGAGGCGCCTGAGTTCGATCTACCGACCGCGGGGAGCGCCCGCACACGGCTAGCCGATTTCAAGGGCAGGCCGCTGGTGCTGTACTTCTATCCCAAGGACGATACCCCGGGCTGCACCAGAGAGGCCCAGTGTTTCGCCACGGTTTATCCGGAGTTTTGCGCAGCCGGCGTCGCGGTCGTCGGCATCTCGAAGGACAGCGCCGCCAGTCACAACCGGTTCAGGGTCAAGTACGACCTGCCGTTCATCCTCGCCTCGGACGAGCAGGGCAGCGTGGTCGAGGCCTACGGTTCCTGGGTGGAAAAGAGCATGTATGGCAGAAAATACAAGGGGATCGACCGGTCGACCTTTCTGATCGACGGCGACGGCAAGGTGCGCCAAGTCTGGCGCAACGTCAAAGTCCTGGGCCACGTCGCCGAAGTGCTGGCGGTGGCGCGCGCACTGCAGTCGGCATGAGCCGGACCACGCTGCCGCTGACCGAGCGGCTGCACCGATATCTTTTGGCCAACTCGCTGCGCGAGCACCCGGCGCTCAGGCAGCTGCGCGACGACACCTCGGGCCTGCCCGGGGCCGGCATGCAGATCGCCCCCGAGCAGGGTCAGTTCATGGCGTTGCTGGTCGAGCTGATCGGGGGGCGCCGCGTGCTCGAGGTCGGTTGCTTCACCGGCTACAGCACGCTCGCCATCGCGCTGGCCCTGCCGCCGGACGGGCGCCTGATCACGCTCGAGGTCAACGCCGAACCGATCGAGATCGGCCGGCGCGCGTGGCGTGCGGCCGGCGTCGCGGAACGCATCGAGGCCCGGCTCGGTCTGGCGCTCGACAGTCTCGATGCATTGCTCGACGAAGGCGCGGCCGACACCTTCGATCTCGCCTTCATCGACGCCGACAAGAAGAGCTACGACGCGTACTACGAGCGCGCGCTCAGGCTGGTGCGACCCGGCGGCGTGATCCTGCTCGACAACGTGCTGTGGGGCGGCGCGGTCGCCGACCCGGCTGATCACGAGCGGCAGACCGAGGCGATGCGGGCGCTCAACGCGAAGGTGCACCGGGACGCGCGGATCAGCCTGTCGCTCCTGCCGCTCGGCGATGGGTTGACCGTGGCGCGCAAGCGCCCGACCTGAGACCGTTCACGATTCAGCCGGAGCGCGCCTCGTCGATCAGGTGCTCGAGGCGGGCCTTTTCGACCGCGCCGGGGATCAGCTGGCCGCCGATCACGAACGCGGGCGTGCCCTCGATGCCGAGCTCGTGTGCCAGGGCGTAGTTAGCCTCGATCACTGCACTCACCTCGGGCGCGGCCATATCGGCTTCGAGCCGGTCGGGGTCGAGACCGACGGACTTGGCGATGGCGCGAATCCCGGCAGCCGACAAATCCTCGCTCGCCATCAGGGCGAAGTGGAACGGCACGTAGCCGTCCTGCTTACGGCTCGCCAGGGCCGCCCGCGCCGCCCGCACCGAATCCGGGCCGAGCACCGGCATGTCCTTGAACACGACCCGCAGGCCGCTGTCCTCGTCCAGCAACTCGCGCACCGAAGATACGACGCGGCGGCAGTAGGCGCAGCGATAATCGAAGAACTCGACCAGGGTCACGTCGCCGTCCGGGTTGCCTCCTATGGGGGTGAGCGGGTCTTCGAGCAGCTTGTTCTGATTCTTGGCAATCGCCGCGCGTTGACGCGCCTCGGTCGCCTCCGCCTCGCGACGTTGCACCTCCTGGAGGGCTTGCAAGACGACCTCGGGCTCGCGCATCAGATAGTCGCGCACGATCTTCTCGATCTGCTCGACGGACGGGTCGGCCGCCGCGGCCGGCTCGGTGCGCGCCAGGGCTGTCGCCATCAGCGCGATGCCGACCGTCAGGCAAGCCCGCGCCACTGTTCTGGCCAATCGACCCATCTTCCGCTCACTCCTTCTCGATGCCCCGCACCAATCTAGCGGCTCGCGCCGGATCGCGCCATCCACAACCATGCACTGCGCCGGCCACCAGGGTGCAGCCGGTCCGGCTCGGTCAGCTTTCATCGATCACGCGCAGCACGTCCTGCAGCCTGAGCCAGGCCGGGTTGCTCGGGTCCATCTTGGCCTCGGCCCGTCGGGCATAGAGCCGTGCGTCGTCCTGCTTGCCGATCAACAGGGCATACTCCGCGAGCGACAGATTGGAGACGCCTTCCAGCCCATCCCGGCCCTGCGCGATGCCGAGCAGACGCCAGGCGCCCGCATTGGTCGGCTCGCGTGCCACTGCTTCCTCGAGCTGAGCGATTGACTCGGCATTGGCCTGGGGCGCCCCGCTCTCGATCAAAGTCTGGGCGAGGCCGACCCTGAGTAGCGGGGAGTCAGGACGCAGCTCCACCGCCTTGCGATAGGGCGCGATCGCTTCCTCGATGTGCCCGTTCTCGAACAGCATCTGGCCCTTCAGCTCGTGAAAGTACGGATCGTTCGGATATTCGGCGATCAGCGCATCGACACCCTTGAGCGCCGCTGGAAGATCCGGCAGCCGGTAAAGGGCGATGGTCCTGGCATACCGGCCGAGCAGCGTGTCGTTCGTCTCGTAGCGCTGCAGGACGTCGCGCGGATTGAGCAGGAACGCCTGCAGCTTGACGACCATGCGGCCATGCGCCAGTTCCCAGGCGGGGGGCGATTCTGGGAAACGCCCGCCTTCCGCCGCGGCCTCGTTCTCGACGAATCGAATCCGGTCCCGCGTCAACGGATGGGTCTGCAGATACGGGCTCATTCGCGAGACCGCGAGGACGTTCTGGCTGTCGAGGATGTGAAAGAACTCCGCGAGGCCCGCCGCCGAGATGCCCGAGCGCTCCAGATAGCCGACGCCGGCCTGGTCGGCGGCCTGCTCCTGGCCGCGGCTGAAGCGCATGAGATTGTTCTGCGCATAGCTCTGACCACCGGTGATGATCGCCGCGCCGAGCGGCGGCGCCGCGACCATGGCGGCCGCGCCGAGTACGGTGGCGAGGATCATCTCGGCGGCTGCCCGCCTTTGCGCCCCGCCGACCCGGCTGAGATGCCCGCCCGCGATGTGGCCGGTTTCATGCGCCATCACCCCGGCGAGCTGCCCGGCGTTCTCGGTGCGCATGATCAGACCGGTGTTGAGGAACAGGTTCATGCCGCCGGCGACGAACGCGTTCAGCTGATTGTCGTTGACGATGTAGATCCGCACCGAGTCGCGCCCGAGCCCCGCGGCGTCCAGGAGCGGCCCCGCCATCTGCTGCAAGCTCGCCTCGATTTCGGCATCGCGGATCAGGCTGATGCCGGCCGCCCGCGTCGGGCCGCAGGGCAGCAGCGCCAGCGTCGCGCCGAGCACGAGCGCCATTCCCCTGCGCAAAGCATGGATCAGGTACACTGAACTTGCCGCCCTGCTCGGGCTCGCGCCGCCGCGCCGCGCGCGGTCGTTCTCGCTCCACAGGTCTGGCGGCGCCGCCTCGGTTGTGACAGAACCCTCAGTACAGATATGGACATTAAGGAACCGATGACTACTACTTCGTTGCGCGATCGGCTGAAGATCGCGGCGCGCAGCCGGATCGCGCCATTCATCGCCATGGACGTGCTGGCGCGCGCCAATGCGCACGCCGTCGCCGGACGCGATGTGATCCATCTCGAGGTGGGCGAGCCCGGGAGCGGCCCGCCAGCGCCCGTGCTGGCGGCGGCGCGGCGCGCTCTCGAAGGCGGACGGATCGGCTACACCGAGGCTCTGGGCCGCCCCGCGCTCCGCGCCGCCATCGCCGAGCACTACCGGCGCAGCTACGACCTCGCGCTGGATCCCGAGCGGGTGGTGGTCACCGTCGGCGCCTCGGGCGCCTTCGTGCTCGGCTTTCTCGCGATGTTCGATCCGGGTGATCGCGTGATCGTGCCGGAGCCCGCGTTCCCGGCCTACAAGAACATTCTGCGCGCGCTCGGCATCGAAGTGGTCCGGATCGGGCTGGACGCAGCGAGCGATTTTAAGCCAACCGTCGCGATGCTGGACGCGGTGCCGCCGCCCGTCCACGGCCTGATCGTGGCGAGTCCGGCGAATCCGACCGGCACCATGATCGAGCGCGCCGAGCTGGCGGCAATCGCCGCGTTCTGCCGCGCGCGCGGCATCCGCCTCGTCGCCGACGAGATCTACCACGGGATCACCTACGTCCGGCCCGCCAGCACCGTGCTGGAGATCGACCCCGACGCGGTCGTCATCAACGGCTTCTCCAAGTACTTCTGCATGACCGGCTGGCGTCTTGGCTGGTTGATTGCTCCGCCCGATCTGGTCCGGCCGATCGAGCTGCTCGCCCAGAACCTGTTCATCTCGCCGCCGGCCCTGGCCCAGGAGGCCGCACTCGCCGCGTTCGCCTGCCAGGGCGAGCTCGATGCGCGGGTTGAAACTTACCGCCGCAGCCGCGCCACCTTGCTGGACTGCCTGCCGCCGGGCGGGCTCGACCGGTTCGCCCCGGTCGACGGTGCCTTCTACCTCTACGCCGACGTGGGCCATCTGACCGACAACTCACAGGAACTCTGCGCCAGTCTGCTCGAGGCAACCGGCGTCGCGTTGACGCCCGGCGCAGACTTCGACGGCGAGGCCGGCCGCCGCCATCTCCGCATCGCTTTCGCGGGCGATCCGGAGCAGATCGCCCGCGGCGCCAAACGCCTGACCGACTGGCTGAGCGCGCGCCGATAGACCTACTCGTCCTTGCGGACGAAGCGGCTCCACCAGCCGCGCCGTGGCGGCCCCGCATCGCGCCGGGCCGCCACCGCAGCCGCAGCCAAGGCGGGTTCGTCGGGCGCCGGCGCTTCGTCCCGTTCGGGTTCAGGCGCTTCGTCGCGCTCGGGTTCGTTCGGCGCCACCGCTTCCTCGCGCTCACCCCTAGCTGGCGCAGGCGCTTCGTCCCGCTCGGGTTCGTTCGGCGCCGCCGCTTGGTCGCGCTCACCCCTTGCTCGCGCAGGCGCTTCGTCCCGCTCGGGTTCGTTCGGCACCGCCGCTTCGCCCCGCGCGCCGTGGGCCGGCTCTAGGTGGTGAATCATGTCAAGCGCTTCATCGCCTGCTGCCGGAAGCGCTGCGGTGCCCCGGCGCCTGCTCCGCCGTGTCGTCCGCCGCGCCTTGAGCGGGGTTGGCTCGGCGACCTCGCCCAGCCCGTGGTCGGGCGCTTGCATCGCTGGCGTGCGCTCCGGGATGGCTGAAACCGCAGCTTCGCCCGCCAGGATCTCTGGCGAGGACGCCAGCGGTTCGTCGGGCGGCGCGCCGCCGTTCCAGTCGGCTGCGGCGACGGCCTCGACCGGCACGGCCGCAGCGTCGAAAGGGCCAGCGC
>JBKPNX010000217.1:0-4598 GCA_046732855.1 Pseudomonadota bacterium | reverse complement strand
GGTAGGAACCTTCTCGATCGGCACACGTTGGCTGCCGGAGCAGGGATGGTAGGTCCGATGTCGGCCGTCGCCCTGATCGCAACTTGGCCGACAATCCGCAGCTCCGAGCGATCAAGGAACGCGAGCGGCTGCAATGGAGGCGAGAATGGCACTCAGGCGAGCGGTTTCCGCGAAAGAGAGCTTCGACGCAATACGTTCTGAACTCGATACGTTGCGAGAGGACTTCGGCACCTTCGTGAGCACCCTGAAGGACAACGGCCGCCGGCCAGAGCTGGATTCGATACGCCAGCGCATCACTGCGCTCAGCAACGATTTGCAAACGAGCGGGCAGCAGAAGTTGCACAAACTGGAGGACCAGGTCAGCGAGCGTCCGTATACGAGCCTCGCCCTCGCTTTTGCGACCGGGCTTATCATCGGGGGGATCGCCGGTCGGCGATGATTCCCTTCGGGGCGGAGAACCTTCTGCTTCAGTTGAATGGCCTTCTGAGCGCGCAGTGTGGGACTGCCGCTCGGTCCGCAACCAGCTCGTCTTTCCACCGGGTTTACGGTAAACCGCGCCGCTCCTGAAGCGGCTCACGCGCGGGATGATGCGCGCCAGGACAGACGGTCGAGTCGTGCAGCACCTTGAGCAGTTGGGCATCCGAGATCGACGAGCGACGGTCTGAGTGCATTGCTAACGATTTCGCGTCAAGGTTACGAACGTCCACATGTGCTCGCGCTCCAGTAAACTGGAGACAAGGGGAGATTGCCGACAGTCACTGGCATGTAATTCGGCGTTGAAGGTACCGCGGTGGCGCGCCGACTGTTGGAACCATTTGCGGTAAATTGCGTTGCATTATGGCCCTGGGCGCGCGAGGTCTGTCGGCGCTCCCCGGGTGCCCAGGGCATACTACCGTATGAGCACGCTCGCTGGTCGTAAACATCTCCGCGATTTGCCCCGCCGCAGGATGTGCGATGCAGGAAGTTCACATCGTCCAATACGGAGCTGGGGAGAACGGTTGGCGGTCGCCATCTTCCTTGTCGTCGTAGGCCTGCTGACGCTGTCTGGCCTATTCCTCTCGGTGGCACACCAGGCGTCATGACCCTCACCGGCGATGCACGTGGCCCATCAGCTGGCTCCGGGCCGCCGCGGCCTCGTCGATTCCCGCGAGTTGCCGCTCTATCGCCCCACACCGTCGAGCACCATCTGAGCAACATTTTCAGCAAGCTCGAGGTGGGATCGCGGTCCGAGATGGCCGCTCTGCTTCTCGGCCGCTGATCTTTAAATGTGGCCGACCGCCACGGCGGCTACCGGCACGTCACGCGCGTGTGACGTCTACTGGCGACACCCATTATGCCAGGACAGCGCTCGATGCCATCGCGCGGTCAACCGCGCCGCCACCCGCGCCTGCCGATATGACGGCGCTCGAAAACCGCTTATGTGGCTGTCGCAAGCGTCCTCATGGCGCCCGGTGAGAAGCTCTGGCCCGCTTCATGCAGGAGGAAAGCGCTCGGGTCCGCTTTCTACCTCGGTGAGAAGCGGTTTTCCTCTTTTCACTGAGAAGCGTTTTCCTCTTTCGCCAAGGAGCGCTTCTCAGGTCGCCCAAGACCGCGTGCCATCGCCATTGTGCGGAGAAGATCCTCAGTCGGGAAAGCATACCATTTCCCAATTCGCGCGAGTACCGCACATAAGCGACGAGCAGAGCGGTGGCGCTGGCTGAAATCACCAGAGCTCTATGGCAAGCCTCAATCGTCAAGTGCAGAAGTTCACGGGAATGCGATGCATCGCTCTGTGCTTCTTCGGAAACCTGATACAGTTCGTCGAAAAGAACGCGTTCCCTGTTGTGCGCCGCCAGAATGGCAGCAATGCAGCGTTCTCGTGCAATCCTCTCATGCTGTTGTTGCGCTTGCAGTTCTTGCCATTGCAGTTCCTGCTTCGCCCGAAGCACTTCGTTTTGGCTGGATTGCAGCCGTTCTTGTTCCACTAGTGTTGACTGGGGCAGCTGTACCGTAATCATCTAAGCCACTCCAATGCGCGGGGTTGGACGGTCGACGAGACGGTGGCAAGCGCGATTTCATGAGAACGCTCAGTTCCAGGATGGAGTGCTTTCGGGTCGATCGTGGCGGTAAACCTCACCTGCACGTTGTCATTGATTGTTGCTCTGCACGCTCACGCGTCGAACGGGGGCAGCGTCGTCTGCGCTGATCGATCCGCCGCAGCGAACCGGGGGCCGATCACACCGCGAACTCGGCCAGCTCGAACAGGATCTGGCGGCCCTGGCGCATGATCCTGGCACCGCTCCTCGCCAGCAAAATACATGACCTCTCGCGCTCCAGGTGTGATGCGGCTCACGACTCCAGCCTTCTTGTCGGCGGCGCTCAATCCTGGGCGAAAACTCGGCACTGGTCGGTTCTTGGGCCATCCTCCACTGCCCGATGTTCGGCGCCTTTGACGCCTCCCTGTGCAGCTGCGTCACCTTGCCGGCACGTCCCGGTCGATGACGCGAGAGCGTTCACCACTCGTGCGGCGGCGCCCTGCCCCCATGGACTGTCGCAGGGAAAGGGCGGCCGACGGCGCTCGCCGCCAAGAGTCTCAATGGCATTGGCTGGGGCACGAGGCCGGCACTCGTGCAGGTTTGAGCTGCTCAACCTTTAGTCATCGCCCCACGCCCGTCTGAGGCGTGATCTGGCCACGGATCTCGCCATTTACGTGCCCATCGGTGTGCACGTTGGCATAGGCGGCCCGGTCAAACATGGCTTGTAGCAGCTGAGTGAATGCGCCAGGGTCGAGCCCCTGGTCCGGGACACCGAGCACATCGTCAGCCGCGATAACGCCGCTGATCTCGCCATCGCCGGTCGGACATGGCTGGGTGCCGGCCGGGGCGCCCTGGAGGTTGGAGCACAGGAACACCACGATCCCGCCGTTGGTGGCCGCTTGGCTGAAGTGGATGTGCGCCTGGTTGACCGCGCTCTTCAGACCCGAATAGCGAAGCGTGTACTCGAGCGAGCCATCCTGCAGGTTCAGGTCGGCTTCGAATCGTCCCTCACCGGACGTCGAGATCGACGGCACCTCACTGAAGCCGCGCAGGTCTGCCCGGAATGACTGCGTCAACTGGACCCCGGCCTGGCCAAGTGCAGGTGCCGGCACGACCGCTGCATATCCAAGGACGATGCCGACCATCAATCCGACAAAACGAAACATGTGGACCTCCCCTGATTTGGGCAGCTTCACTGGTGGGCTGCCGTCTTGCTGCCGAGACTAGCATATCATGCGCGCCCGGCCCAAGCGCCGCCTGCTGGCCTCGACGAGCTTGGACTTCGGGAGGACCTGTGCGTCGTCCGACGCCGACACGGAGCGCGTCGTGGCACAGCAGACGGTCGCCGGGGTTGGCGGGCTCCCTTCGCTGTCCCAGTTGCGCTGCCTGGCCGGTCGGAACAAACCTGGCCGGTCGGAACAAAAAGGCCGACCGGCTCGGCCAGCCGGATCGGCGTCCGTGCATTCGACCGATGAGGAGTTGATGTGCTCCCGGCACACCCATGGCCGTGCTGCGCCGGGGGTCGACTGCTGGAGCAGCCCGATGCCGCCGACCGAGAGCTCAGACCCGAGCGTAGCTCGCCCTCGCTTTTCTCAACGACCGAAACAAAGTCCGACGCCGAACCGCTCAAAGGAGCTCGAATTCGAACTCCAGGTCCGCTCTGTGCCGGTAGTTCGGTCAGCCGCGGGTCCGGCTGCGCTTCACGTAGTGCCCGGGCGCGGCGCCGAACAGGCGCGTTTTGAGGGATTCGGCAAATCCGACCATGCCGGGCGAGAATGCCGAGAGGAGATCGACCCCGAGGCGGGCGCCATTCCAGTTGCGGAACCACCACTGCACCAGGGCGCCATAGCATTTCGCCCGCTGGTCCGGCGATAGCGGCTCGCTGCGGACCATGCGCGCGTATTCGGCATAGAGCCGCAAAGTCGGGAAATTCAGCCGGCGAACCCGCGAGGTATCATGCCATGCCAGGCGCCCGGTGGCCGTGGTCTGCTGCCGCGTGTACCGGTGCGGGTGCTCGCGTTGCTGCACGAGCGGGTCGGGCAGCTGGATCAGCCGTCCGCGCAACGCCAAATGCGCCAGAAACGCGCGGTCCGCGCCGTGGAAGGAAGGGAGCGGGCCAGGCATGGCATCGCGTCGGACCAGCCCGAAAACGTCGACGCAGGAATGGGAGCGGGAGATGATCGCCGCAAAACGCCGGGCAGGATCCGCGTCATCGGCGGCACTGAGCCCGCTGTCGTAGATCGCAATCGGTTCGCCCGCAGCATCGATGTAGTCAACAATCGTGTTGCAGAGCACGGCATCGGGATGGGCGTCGAGCGCCGGTACGGTCGCGGCGAGATAGGTCGGCTTCAGCCGGTCATCGTGCGCCAGCCATTTGAAGTAGCGCCCGCGAGCGTGCGTGACCGTCAGATTGAAGTTCGGAACGGCGCCCAGGTTTCGATCGTTGCGTACGTAACGTACCCGGGGATCGAGGCGAGCGTAATTTCCGCAAATACCTGGCGTAGCATCGGTCGACGCATTGTCGCAGATGACAAGTTCAAGATCGCCCAGCGTTTGCGAGAGAATCGAGCAAATGGCTTCTTC
>JBKPNX010000216.1:0-6503 GCA_046732855.1 Pseudomonadota bacterium | reverse complement strand
GAACAAATTGACGTGAGCGTCGGCACGCTCGACGAGATCGTGCCGTACTTCGACTCGGAGGATCCTTATGGGTGCTTCTTGGTGATGGACGAGTCGCACGGCGGCGACGGTATCGTTGCCAACAAGGACATCAAGTCCATCGCCGATCTCAAAGGCAAGATGGTGGCGGTTCCCAAGGGCGCAACGTCGGAGCTCTTCCTGCACGTGCTGCTCAAGGAGGCCGGGCTAAGCGAAGCAGATGTCGAAACCGTAGATCTGGAAGCCGAGGATGCCGGCAACGCGTTTCTGATGCAGGAGGTTGATGCTGCCGTAACCTGGGAACCGTTCCTCACTCAAGCCAAGCAAGCCCCGCACGGCCATCTCCTCGCCGACTCATCCGAGACGCCGGGCTTGATCGTCTGCTGCCTGACCGCCAAGGCTGCTGTGTTCGATGCTCGGCGGGCGGAGTTCCGAGCTCTGGCGCGCGCCTGGGATGCCGCCGTGCATTACGTCGCGGCCCATCCAGACGAGGCGAACGAGATCATGGCCCGTCATGTCGGCGGCTGGCTCGAAGATCCCGCGGTCTTCGCCGAAACCATGAAGGGCCTGCGGGCCTACGACGCGGCAAGGAACCGGGAGTTCTCGGCACCCCGGATCACCCCGGCCAGATCTACGAGACCGCGCAAAAGGTCATCGACTTCCGGTCGAGCCTCGGCGAGCTCAACGCCCCACTGTCGCCGGCCGACGTGATCAGGCGCGGCGCCTGGGACGAGTAGCTGGCGGGGACGGCCCCATGCGCGTGCGGCAGGGTTTTGTCTCAATCGTCACCGCCCTGCTTGTAATCGCAGCCGCCAGCCAGGCGGCAAAATCTAAGCCGCTGCGGATCGGCTACAACATCTGGGTTGGCTTCGGGCCGCTGTTCGTCGCCAAGGAAAAAGGCCTCTTCACCGAGGAAGGAGTAGAGGTCGAGCTGATCAACATGGCGATTCCTGAGGCCCTGTACGCGGGCTTGCTGGCCGGGCAGATTGACGTCAGCGGCGCTACAATCGACAGCATGTTGCCGCATTTCGACCCGGAGAAACCCTATGCGTGCGTGATTGTCACCGATGAGTCCCTGGGCGCCGACGGCATTCTCGCCTCAAGGGACATCCAGACGATCGCCGATCTCAGGGGCAAGACGGTCGCCGTGCCGCACGGCAGCGTCGCGCAATTCTACCTGAACGTCCTGCTAAAGAAGGCCGGCCTCACTCAGGGTGACCTCGAGGTTGTCGACCTGCCTGCGGAAGATGCCGATAACGCGTTCCTGATGCGCGAGGTTGATGCCGCCGTCACCTGGGAACCGTGGCTCACTCAGGGGAGACAAGCCGAGCACGGCCATGTCCTCGCCGTCTCGTCGGAGACGCCGGGCTTGATCGTCGACTGCCTGCTCACCAAGCCTGAGGTCCTCGATGATCGCCTGGCGGAGTTCAAGGCGCTGGCGCGCGCCTGGGACGCGGCCGTACACTATGCCGAGGCTCATCCCGATGAGGCCAACGAGATCATGGCCCGCAACGTTGGCGGCTGGCTCGAGGACCCGGCGGTCTTCGCCGAGACCCTGAAGGGCGTCAGGTACTACGATTCGGCAAGAAACCGGGAATTCTTCGGCTTGTCGGACCGCCCCGGCCAGATCTACCAGACCGCGCAGTACGCCATCGACTTCTGGAGGAGCTTCGGCGTGCTCAAGGCGGACATCACGCCGGCCGACGTGATCAGACACGACCTCTGGATCGAGTAGCCGAAGGGAATGGCCGCTTTGGGGGTGCGCAAGGAGGCGTGAGACATGTCAGCATTACGGGGTATCCTCGTTACGCTGGCAGCAATCTGCTTACTCGCGAGCCTTTCGCGTGCAGCGCAAGCTACGCCGTTGCGGATCTTTCATTTCACCTGGGTCGGCTACGGGCCGTTGTTCGTGGCGCAGGAGAAGGGGATTTTCGCCAAGGAAGGTATTGAAGTCTCGTTGATCAGGAACGACGATCATAACGCCGCATTCGCCGGGCTTGCCGACGGCCAGGTCGATGCGGTCGCCGGTAGTCTCCAGGATATCGTGCTCTTCGCCGAGCCGGGCGAGGAGCCGTTGCAATGCGTGTTGGTGCATGACGACTCGCGCGGCGCCGACGGCATCGCGGCGAATAAGGACATTCGCTCGATCGCCGATCTCAAAGGAAAGAGAGTTGCGGTCGCCGTCGACAGTTCGATGCAGTTTTACCTGAACTTGTTGCTGCGGGAGGCCGGTCTGAGCGAGGCCGATCTCGGCGAGGTGGTGGATCTGTGGGGCGACGAGGCTGCGGAGGCCTTCCTGCTCCGGGAAGTGGATGCTGCGGTGACCTGGGAACCCGATCTGACCCCCGCCAAGAACGCCCCGCATGGCCACCTGCTGTTCGACACCTCGGAACGACCGGGACTCGTAGTCGACTGCCTGCTGACCACCGCCAACATCCTGAGCGATCACCAGGCGGCCTTCCGCGCGCTTGGCCGTGCCTGGGATTCGGCGGTCGACTTCATCGACGCCCATCCTGACGAGGCCAATCGGATCATTGCGCGGTATTTTGGCGGCGCGCTCGAGGATCCAGCGGTTGTCGGCGCGAGCCTGAGGGGTGTCCACCTCTACGACGGCGAGGAGAATCGAGCGTATTTCGGCACGCCGGACCGCCCGGGTCAGATCTACGAGACGATGCAACTCATCATCGATGTCTGGTCGAGCCTGGGCAGGCTCAAAGCTGACATCTCGCCCGCCGACGTGATCCGGCACGACCTCTGGATCGATTAGCTCTAAGGAGGACGAATTATGAGCACACGCGCGCATTTCGCCGGCATTCTCGCCGCCATCCTCATGACGGCAAGTGGCATTCAGGCGGTCCAGGCCGAGGCGCTGCGAGTCCGCTACGTCGTCTGGCCCGGGTACGGACCACTGTTCTTCGCCCGGGATAAAGAATGGTTCGAGAAGGAAGGGATCGAGATCGACCTGATCGAGATGGAGGAGCACACCGCGGCCTTCGCCGCGCTCGCCGCAGGGCAGGTTGACGCGGTACTAGGCTCGCCGCCCGACAATCCCGCCTTCTCCAAACCGGGCGAAGAGCCTCTGGCCTGCGTGCTCGTCACCGAGGAGTCGTTCGGTGGCGACGGCGTCCTTGCGACGACAGACATCAACTCGATCGCTGATCTCAAGGGTAAATCGGTCGCGTTTCTCCGGGGCAGCCTCTCGCAATACTACATCAATGTGCTGCTCAAGGAGGCTGGGCTGACCGAAGCCGACATCGAAGTCGTCGACCTGACGGCGGAGGATGCGGTCACCGCCTTGCAACTGCAGGAGGTGGATGCAGCAGTAACCTGGGAGCCCTGGCTCAGCCAAGGAAAGGCCGTCGACCACGTTCATTTGCTCACCGACAGCACGCAGCAGCCAGGGCTTCTGGTCGGTTGCCTGATCACGACGGCGAGCGTGTTCCAGGATCGAAAAACGGAGTTCCAGGCGCTGGCGCGCATCTGGTTCGAAGCTGTGGACTACGTCCAGGCCCACCCCGAGGAAGCCATGCCGATCATGGCTCGACACTTGGGCGGCGGCCTGGACGATCCGAAGGCGTTCGCCCAGTTCAAGACGATTCGCTGGTTCGACCGGGAGCGGCACCGGGCGTATTTCGGCACGCCGGAGAACCCCGGTCCTATGTACCAAGCGGCGCAGAACGCCATCGATGTGTTCTCGGACCTTGGCGTGCTGACATTCAAGCTGTCGCCTTCCGATCTGGTGATCCACGGCATTCTGGACGAGTAGTCGGGATGGGATGCACGTGGGGGACCGATGGCTTCAGCGGAAGGTCTCTGGTAGGTAGGCTCCATGTTGCGGCGGATGGGCGTGCGTGGCCGTTTGCTGTTGGCCTTCCTGGGCATCAGCGCGTTCGCCCTGATCGCTGCCGCGGCGGCCATGTACTCGTTCTCCGAGGTGGGCGGGGTGCTCGGCCGGATCACCGAGGAACGGGTGCCGGCTGCACTCGATTCTTTGGAGCTGTCGCGTCAGGCTGAGCGCATCGTCGCGGCGGCGCCGAAGCTGCTCGCGGTCGCGGACCCGAAAGCGCAGGCCGCAGTCTCGGGCGAGATCGCCGGCGAGGTCGCGCGCCTTCGCCAGCTGCAGCAGGGCCTCGTGGGGCGAGTCGACCGGGCGAGCCTCGCCGCGCTGCAGGGCGACATCGCCCGGATGGCGGAAAATCTGAAGGGGCTCGACGGGGCCATCGGCGACCGCATCGGATTGGCCGAGGAGCGCGAGGCGACGATGCGCCGCGTGCTCAACACCGCCCGCACCGCGCGCCGCGTGTCGGAGCCCGGACAGGCACTGATCGAGTCGAAGCTCGCCGAGTGGCGGCGTGCGGCCGAGGAGCCGGGAGCCGAGGCGCCGATCGGGGCCGCCGAGCTGACCGAGACGCTCGGCTCGATGCTACCGCAGCAGCGGGCGGAGCTGGTGGTCGCGAACCTCGCCGAGGCGACGCTGCGGATCGCAGGCGCCGACGACCCCGCCCAGCTCGCGGTGCTGGCGACACCGGTCAAGCGCGCTCTGCAGCAGCTTGAGGAACACATCGCGGGCTTTCCACCGAAGCTACGCGCCCGGGCGCAGGAGCAGTTCACAACCTTCGAGGATGGCCTGCTCGGAGAGCGCGGG
The DNA here is from genome assembly GCA_046732855.1 of Pseudomonadota bacterium. Lineage (GTDB taxonomy): Bacteria > Pseudomonadota > Alphaproteobacteria > Geminicoccales > Geminicoccaceae > JBKPNX01. Next base: position 1,840 of record JBKPNX010000216.1, on the reverse strand, counting down.
CTGATCGCGGTGCGCGGGCTGGAGCTCGCCGCCCTGGAGCGCGCGCGACGGGCGCTCGATGAGAACGCGGCGATTTCGGCGCGGCTTACCAGCGCCGTCGACGGGCTGGTCGGCGAAGCGCGCGGCGAGATGAGTGTGGCGACGGCGGATGCGGCGTCGGTCCAGCGGGCGAGCTCGCGAGTCTTGATCGCGGTGGTGCTGTTGAGCCTCCTCAGCTCCGGCCTGATCGTCTGGCTTTACGTCCAGCGCGATCTGCTGCGGCGCTTGACGGCGCTCAGCGGCAGCATGCTGGCGGTAGCCGGCGGTAATCTGCGCGTGCCGCTGCCGCCTGCCGACGGCAAGGACGAAATTGCCGAGATGACGCGCGCGCTCACGGTGTTTCGTGATACTGCGGTCGAGATCGAGGACCAGGGGCTGCGCGAGATCGCCCAGGCGCGCCAGCATCTCATCGACGCGATCGAGAGCATCTCCGAGGGCTTTGCCCTGTACGACCGGGACGACCGGCTGGTCCTGTGCAACAGCCGCTATCGCGACCTGCTCTATCCCGGCATGGCCGACCTGATGGTGCCGGGGACGCCGTTCGAGACGATCATCCGCCGCGCCGCCGAGCGGGGCTTGATCGAGGAGGCGAAAGGCCGGGTCGATGAGTGGGTGTCGGAGCGCTTGGCAAATCATCGCAGTGCGCGCGGGGTCGAAGTACCCCACCGCAGCCAGGATCGCTGGATCAGGATCAGCGAGCGCAAGACCACGGACGGCGGCTCGGTGGCGATCTACACCGACGTCACCGACCTGCAGGGGGCGCGCGACCAGGCGATGCAGGCGACCGAAGCCAAAAGCCAGTTCCTCGCCAGCATGAGCCACGAGCTGCGCACGCCGATGAACGCGATCATCGGCTTCACCCGCCTGGTGATGCGGCGCGCGAAGGACGTGCTGCCGGCGCAGCAGTTCAGCAACCTGGAGAAGATCCTCGCGAGCGCCAACCATCTGCTGGCGCTGCTCAACGACGTGCTCGATCTGTCCAAAATCGAAGCGGGCAAGATGGCGGTGCTGGTTGAGCGCTTCGAAGTCGCGACGCTGATCGGGCAGGTCCAGGCGGTGGTCCAGCCGCTGCTGGCCAAGAACGCGAATGAGCTCGTGGTCGAGTGCGCGGCCGACGTGGGGACGATGACGAGCGACCCGACGAAATTGCGCCAGAACCTGTTCAATCTCTTGAGCAATGCCGCCAAATTCACCAACCAGGGGCGCATAACGCTGGCCACACGGCGACTGGTCCGGGACGGGAACGACTGGGTCGAATTCCGAGTGTCCGACACCGGGATCGGCATGTCCCGGGAGCAGCTCGGTCGGCTGTTCGAGGTGTTCACGCAGGCGGAGGCATCGACCGCGCGCGACTACGGCGGCACGGGGCTCGGCTTGGCCATCACCCGGCGCTACTGCCAGATGTTGGGCGGCGATGTCACTGCCGAGAGCACGCCTGGCGCGGGCTCGACCTTCACGATCGTGCTGCCGGCCGTCGCCCTAGGCGCCGACGCCGAGTCGGTCGAGAGCGCGCCGCGCGCCCTCGCCGCCTCCTAATCTCACGGGAGACGTGAGCCTCCTCACGGAGAAAATGCGTGTAGATATTCGGTGCATGAGATCGCTCAGCCCGGAGCCGGAGCGATGTCGAGTGACAAGCGCATGCAGGCCGCCGCGATCCTTAGGTGTCTTCTTAACCTCCTTGTCTTGCGGATGGAGTTGGTCCACGCGGCGAGAGAGGGAGGACGGGAATGGGACAGCCTGCGCGGAAGTTGCCGGCCAAGGATGCCAACGAGAAGCTCGCGCACCGGCGGTTGACGGTGTT
>JBKPNX010000215.1:0-36725 GCA_046732855.1 Pseudomonadota bacterium | reverse complement strand
ATCAACAAGATGCCCTATGTCCCCGGGCGGATCGCCAGTTAGGCCTGTTCCGGGAACAGGGCGTCTCCACCACCTCGGTGATGATCGAGGAGCGCGAGGGCAGCCTCAACCTGGTCGAGACCACCGCCCGCGGCGCGCCGGCGATCCAGAACACGACCAACAAACGCAAGGCGCGCTCGCTAGTCGTGCCGCACGTCGCGCTCGAGGACACCATCCTCGCCGCCGAGGTGCAGAACGTGCGCGCGTTCGGCTCCGAGAGCATGCTCGAGGGCGTGCAGGCGGTCGTGAACCAGCGCATGTCCGAGATGGCGACCAAGATGGACGCCACGCTCGAGCATCTGCGGATCGGCGCCATCAAGGGCCAGATCCTGGATGCCGACGGCTCGGCGGTTATCTACGACCTGTTCACCGAATTCGGGGTGACGGCGCACACTGAGATCGACTTCGACCTCGATAACGCGAGCCCGACGCCCGGCGCGGTCAAGAAGAAGTGCCACGACATCCGGCGCAAGATCGAGGACGAGCTTGGTGCCCAGCCGTACGAGCACATCCACGCCATCTGCGGCGCGGATTTCTTCGATGACCTGATCACCCACTCCGAGGTCGCGAAGGCTTACGACCGTTACCTGGACGGCGCCTTCCTGCGCCAAGGCCAGGCGCGCGGCTCGTTCGAGTACTCGGGCATTGTGTTCGAGGAATACCGCGGCCGGGTCGGCACCGTGAACTTTACTGACGCGAGCAAGGCGTACTTCTTCCCGGTCGGCGTGCCGGGGCTGTTCCGGCAGTACAATGCGCCGGCCGACTTTGTCGAGACCGCGAATACCATCGGTCTGCCGTGCTACGCCAAGCAGGCGGTCGACCAGCAGTTCGCCCGCTGGGTCATGCTGCACGTGCAGTCGAACCCGCTGCCGATCTGCACGCGCCCGCGCGTGCTGATCAAGGGCAAGCGCACCTGATGACGGTGTTCCAGGGCGCGGTGGACGCGACGTTCGCCGCGTTCGGGATGAATGCCGTCTACACGCCCGCCGGCGGCGAGCCGGCGTCAGTGCGGGTGATCGCCCGTCGTCCGGACACGATTGTGGGCTTTGGCGAGACCCGCATCCACGCCGAAACGGCGACCGTCGAGTTGCGCGCGAGCGAGGTCGCGAACCCGCGCCCGGGCGATCAAATCGCCCTCGATGCTGAGGCGTTCGTCGTGCAGGGTGAGCCGGAGCGGCGAGACCCGGATCGGCGGGTGTGGACGGTAGACGTACGGCCGGCGTGAACAGCCCTGCTCACGTCGGCCCTGGACGCCGCCCAATCACGAAGCCTGCAATAGCCGCCACGACGCCGATCGCCAGGAGTATCCAGTAGAGCGCCATGAGAACCTCGCCCGGCGCGGCACCGGCCTCTGGCGCCAGGCCGGCGACCATGTATCGTACGTAGATGATAGCGATCGCAGCGATGATCGCCAGGACGATGCCACCCCACTTCAACGTGGGGACAAGCCACGTCGGCATGGTCCCCTCCTTTCCCGAAGTGCAGTAGAAGTGGTCAGATTACTGCGGCTCGGACCGGCCAACAAGGAGCAGGCGCCACCACGATGGCCGGACTGACCTAGTGCCTGTGGAAGAACTCAAGCCATGTCCCGAAGAGCATACCTCCTAGTCACAGCCGTCATCTTTTCCCTCGTCGCTCTGCTCCATCTAGTGCGGATCATCTTCGGCTGGAGTGCGGTTATTGGCGGTTGGAGCGTGCCGATGTGGCTGAGCTGGGTTGCGCTCATCGTGACGGGCGCTTTGGCGTGCTTCGGCTTCAGCCTCGCCACGTGGGCCTCACGAAAGGGCTCCTTTGGCTGAGACCCCGACGCTCCGACCGCCAGCACCAGTACTTGCCAGGTTCCCGCATGAAACTCGCCGCCACCATCGTGCGCTCACTCCAGGCGGGCATGCACGCCGAATTGCGCGACATCGAGCGTGCGGTGGCGGCCGGCACTCGCGAAGCCGGCAGCGGTCTCAAGACGGAGCTGCGCCGCCAGGTGGGGAGCGCCGGACTCGGTCAGCGGCTCGCCAACAGCTGGCGGGACAAGCTCTATCCGAACCAGCAGCTCGACGCCGCCAGCCTGGTCTGTACCAAGGCGCCGCAGATTATCCGCGCATTCGATGAGGGCGCGGTGATCCGGAGCAGGCGCGGGCGCTTTCTCGCGATCCCGACCGAGAACGCGCCGAGGAAAGGAACCGATGGTAGGCGAATCAGCCCGAGCACCTTCCCGGAGCACCGCTTCGGACCGCTCCGATTCGTGCCTAGCTCGAATGGCACCTCGCTCCTGGTTGTGGATGGATTGCGCGCCTCGTTCAGCAGGCAAACCGGAGAGCTCAGAGGCTTCCGGCGTGCCACGATCGGGCGCGGCGCAGCGGCCAGGGTCTGACCACGGTCGTGATGTTTCTGCTCGTGCCGCAGGTGAAGTTGTCGAAGCGGCTCGACACTGACCTATGGCCGGCCCGAACCGACCATCGAGGCGATCGCCGGTGCGCCGGCGATCAAGAGCGCAACGCTCTCGGTGACTGTCGACTACGAGACCGAAGCCCCGCTGTCCTGAATTGCCAGCAGCTGGGACGGTGCTTCACAAGACCTTGTCGTCGCGATGTCGCGAGAGCGCCCGGCAGTAGCGGTCCATGATCTCCGGCATGCGCGTCTTGCCAGGTTGCGGCCGCTCCACCCCGAAGATCTCCTTCGGGAAGTTGAGCGGCTCCTGAATTGCCCAGATCTCGTCGTGCGCTTCAGGTGGCAGGATCCGTGCCGGGTCGCCGACCGCCACCCAGCCGATCGGCACCGTCGCGTCCTCTGCAAGATGAGTGAGGAGGTGCACGGTGGCGTTGATCCGCACCTCGGCCCGCGCACCGATCGTGGCGCCATTGAACACACGAGAGCCTGTGGCGAGGAATGCACAATCACCCACCGTGCAGCCTGAGAGGTAGGCGCCGGGGCCAACGAGCACGTGGTCGCCGAGGGCCGCCGGATGGCGCTTGGTGCCGCGGATCACGGCGTTCTCCATGATGACGCACTGACGACCGACGATGATCGGGCCGCTCTCTGCCGTCAGCACAGCCCCAAACCCGACAGAGGTATCGGGACCCACCGTCACATCACCGCAGATCACCGCCGTTGGTGCGATCCGGGCCGTGACATCGATAGCCGGGCACTTGCCCAAGTGCTCGATAAGCATGTCGAGCTCCCTCCCATCTGTACTGATGGCGGACGGAATGTCTCGCCCGAGCCAATCGGCCGCAGACCAGCGCACTAGCCAACTAAAGACAAGGAGATCCCGATGGCGCGAGCCTATGGTTCGAACGCGCATCTGCTGATGAAGCGTGAGACCAGCTACGGCCAAGCGGCGACCGGCAATTACATCCGCATGCCCTTCAACCGCTGCAACCTGGGCAGCGAGCAGGGCCTGATCGACGATCCGGTGCTCGGTCAGGGGCGCGACCCGCTCGCACCGCTCCAGGACGTGATCACCGACGAGGGCGACATCGTCGTGCCGGTCGACCCGCGCTATCTCGGCTTGTGGCTCACCGGCCTGTTCGGCGATCCCGACACGACCGACAATCTCGATGGCAGCTGGGACCATGAGTTCGCCTCGGGCGGCGACGATCTGCCGAGCTACACGCTCGAGGTCGGCATGCCGAAGGTGCCGGCGTTCTTCCGCCACGCCGGAGTCAAGCTCAATACGATCGCGCTGGAGTTCACCCGCTCCGGCCCGGCCGCGGCTACAATTAACGTGATCGCCCAGGGCGAGACACGTTTCGGCACGAGCCAGGGCGGCACGCCTGGGCGGAGAGCGTGTAGGCGAACTCGAGATCCACCGGGGTACCGTCGGCCGCAAGGTCGATCAGCGTCGTATCGGCGAAGCGCACGTCGATCCGGCCGGTGAGCGCCGCGATGGTCGGATCGGCACCTTCGATCAGGCCGTCGTCGCGGATGGTCTCGATCTTCTCCAGGTTGTTCGAATAGGTGACCGATCCGCCGGTCAGGTTCCCGACCGGGCTGCCGGCGCGCCTGATCGATCCCTGGAACTGGCTGATGCGGCTGAAGGTGAGGCTGGTCGGCGAAGCTCGTGCTGGCGGCGCACGAGGTCTACCTGCCCAAGCCCAAGCTCGCGGTCGAGGGCCCGGGCGGCGTGCAGGCAAGCTTCGACTTCCGCGGCGCGAAGAACACCGCCGCCGGGCGCATGCTCACGGTCACGCTCACCAACGACCTCGATGGGTCAGTCTACGGATGATGCACAGCATTCTCCTCAGGCTTGCCCCAAGTTCGGTGGATGTTCGCTCATGATCGACCTCGCTGAGCGATCGGAGCCGTACGAGATCCCGCTGCCGTACGGTCTGTCGGTGACGGTGAAGCCGCTGACCACCGCTGGTATGATCGCGGCGCAGGCGGCGGCCCGGCGCGCGGTCGAGGCGATCGAGCGCCAAGTGCGCGAGAGGATGGAAACCGGATTGCCACTTGACGGTCTGCCCGACCTCTCGGCCGAGGGGGAGCGTGACCGCTTCTATCAGGCGCAGCTGATCTGCGAGCTCGCGGTCCGGCACGTCACGAGCTGGACGGGGGCTGAGCTGGGAGGCGGACCGGCGCCGCCGACCCCCGAGAATGTCGCCGCAGTGATGAAGCTCTACCCGGTCGGCGAGCGGTTCTTTCAGGAATTCACGCTCCGACAGGTGCTGCTGAACGCGGCAAAAAACGGATGTATGGACGCCTCCCGCTCTGCAAGCGAATTCTCTGATCGAACGGCATGAGCAGGTCAGCTGCTGGAATGTATCCGGCCTTTAATGCGGCCGCATGGCCGCTGGCCTCGATGAGATCCGCGGTCGGCTTCCGATTATCAGGGCGAGCTCGAAGCTCTCCGTTTTTTTCGGGCGCTGCCGACCCCGGTCCGACCGGTCATGCCATCACGTCAAAGAACACCACCGCAGCTCGTGGAGACTTGCGACACCAGGGTCAGTTGTTGTGGATCTATCCTCGGCGGGCTCCGTTCACCGCCTCCTCGCTTAGGCGGGCGCCCGGTAGGTCTCGGCGCGACTGAGCATGGCCCAGATGATGCGCGCGAGCTTGTTGGCCACCGCAGCAACGACAACGTTGAAAGGTCGTCGGGCGACCAGACCATCGATCCACGTCCAGAGACGACCGTTGCGTCCGGCTGCGAGCCGGACCAGCGATCGCGCGCCATGCATCAGCTGCCGGCGCAGATACCCGTCACCCCGCTTGCTAATCCCGAGCAGTCGTTCTCGGCCACCCGTCGCGTGCTGGCGAGGGGTGAGGCCGAGCCACGCGGCAAAGCTGCGGCCGTTGGGAAAGATCTGCGCGTCGACGACCGTCGCTACCATTGCCGTGGCGATCACTGGGCCGATGCCTGGGATTGCGATCAGGCGCCTGGCGGCCTCGTCGCTGCGAGCCTGCTGCTGCAGACGCCCGTCAAGGTCAGCGATCCTCGTCTCGATCGCCCGCAGGTGCTCAACTTGGAGAACCAGAAGCTCGCGGGCCATCGCCGGCAGGCGCGCGTCGTCGACGTCGGAGATGGTCGCCAGCAGCTCCTTCATGCCGGGCCCACGACGTGCCGCAACGATCCCGAACTCGGCCATGTGTCCGCGAATGGCGCTGATCGTGCCGGTTCGTTCTGCGATCAGTCGATCCCGGATCCGATGCAGCATCAGCAACGACTGCTGCGTCTCGCTCTTTACCCGAACAAACCGCATGCTCGGACGCTGAACGGCCTCACAGCACCCTTCGGCATCGGCCGCGTCATGCTTGTTGGTCTTAACATACGGCCTCACGTACTGCGGCGGCATGAGCCGCACCTCGTGGCCGAGCTTGGCCAACTCGCGGGCCCAGTAGTGAGCCCCGCCGCACGCCTCCATCCCGATCAGACACGCCGGCAGGTTGGCGAAGAACTCGAGCACCTTGCCGCGCCTCAGCTTCTTTGTCAGCGTCGGCCTGCCGCTCGCGGCGATGCCGTGGACCTGAAAGCTGCTCTTTGCGATGTCTAGGCCAACGGTGGTACATGTGGTCACGGACGTCTCCCGCGTTCGTGGTGGGCTCACGCTTCCACGCTGGCACATCGATGCCGTCAGCGGGAGGCGTCCATGTCATTATCAGGGCTCTCTGCCGCTGGCACTTCCAGCCGGGCGGAGGGCCCGAATACTGCCGAATCTGCCGTGACGGCGGCCTGCCCTGCGCCCGAGGCGAACCCGGCGCCGATGGACGAATCTGCCCCTACCGCGAGCACGCCTTGATCAGCACTCAGGAGCATGAAGGCTGGGATGCGCTGCTCGCCTGCCAGGGACAGCTGCGGTTCGCGCCGAGCGGCCACGTGATCGGCATCGACATGGGCGCTGCGGTCAGGATCGCAGCCGCTCGGGGCTGCGACCTCGCGGTGCTCTCGGAGCTGCTGCCAGCTGCCGAGGCGGGATTGGTCGAGGCGTGGTGCATCGACGCAGGTCGGCCTACCTGAGTCTAACAACCGCTACCAACCTTCCCTTGTGGCCCCCACTGCGCTCATGCCGCCGAAGTGCTCAGGGCTGACTTAATTCCTCCAGGACCACGCAGTCCGGTCCTGGCCCTCCGGCGCAGGCCATCTCACAGCTTTCCACGAATCGCGCGATGGCTTGCTCCAGTGCCTTCAGCTCGTCCAGCTTGGCGCGCACCGCCTCCAGGTGGCTCTGCGCCAGATCCCGCGCTTCCAAGCAGGAGCGCTGTCTGTCCTGGACCAGCGCGGCGAGCGCTCGCACCTGCTCGATCGAAAAGCCGAAGTCGCGGCAGCGACGGATGAAGGTGAGCCGCCTGACGTCCTCCTCGCCGTAGCTCCGCTGACCGGCGTCGCGACGGCTGGCCCGAGGCAGGAGACCGATCTGCTCGTAGTATCGGACCGTCGGTGCGTTCGTGCCGGTGCGCCTGGCCAACTCGCCGATCTTCAGGTCCGACATTGCATCTGTCCTCCTCGCGCCCCTTGAACCTCAAGTTACTTGAAGCCCCATCTTGGTGCCAGACCAAGCTGCTGATCCGCGGCTTGGAACCGTGAGAAGGAGCATCGAAGATGACCGTCGCCACATCTGAACCGGCCCCGATTGCCTGCACTCTCGGGCCCGCGGACTTCCGGCAGCGCCTCGCCTGGATCGCCGACCTGAACCGCGACGCCCTGCGTGCCCAGCACCGGGACGGGCTGCGGCTCGAGCTGACCTATGCGCCGACCGCACTCGATCGCGTGCGGGAGATGATTGCGCGCGAACAGGACTGCTGCGCGTTCCTGACCTTCGACCTGCAGCAGGAGGCGGACGCGATCCGGCTCGTGATCGAGGCGCCGGAAGACGCACGCGATGCGCTCGATGCCATGCTGGAGCCGTTTGAGGCACGCGAGCCGGCCGCCGAATGTTCGTCGGCAGGTCGCCACGACCCGCAGCGCTGACGATCTCTCGTCCATTGCCGGAGAAACAACTGCGCGGGTGCCGAGCGGCCGGATCGTCGCGGCCACTGCCGCCGCCACGGCAACCGGCGCTCTGGTCTGCGCGGTTTTCTGCGTCCTGCCGGTCGCGCTTCCGGCCGTCGCCATGGCTGCCGCCGGCGGCGTCATCGCATGGCTCGTGCGGGCGCAGGGCTGGATGATGGATCTCGCCCTCGTCGCCGTCGCGAGCGGCTGGATCTGGGTCGGATGGCTGAGCCTCCGACATAAAGCGATGCCGGCGACGTCGACCCTCGGAGCGATGGGAGGCGCTACCCTCCTGCTCGCCCTGGCGGCCGTTTGGCCCATGATCGAGCCGATCGTGGTAGGGCTGCTGATCTCCTAGAGCGCCGCCCGAGGAAAAGGCCCTCCTCGTCCGGGGCCCGCGCCCTCTCGTCATCCGCGTGGCGAATGCTCGGAGGCTAGAAAGAGCAAAGAGCGATGGCGAGTCCATGAATCGAACCGAGCGACTGTCTGTGCCTGACAGCAGGGCGGTCATCCTGGTGCCGCTGCAGAAAGGGGCGGTCGTATGAGCGCATCGCTTCCGTCGCTGGCGGTCTATGTCGGTGCCGCCTTCGCCGAGATCGCCGGGTGCTTCGCGTTTTGGGCCTGGCTGCGGCTCGACCGCAGCCCGCTGTGGGTATTGCCCGGCTTGGTCTTCCTGGCGCTCTTCGCCTTTCTCTTGACCCGGGTCGATCTGGCGTTCGCCGGGCGCGCGTATGCGGCCTACGGCGGGATCTACATCGCCGCTTCGCTCGCCTGGTTGTGGGCGATCGAAGAGCAGACGCCGGATCGGTGGGATCTCGTAGGCGCAGCCGTCTGCGTCCTTGGCGCGGCCATCATCCTTCTGGCCCCTCACGCCCGCACTTGATGCCGGTGCGGATGCCAGCCCTGGGCCACCGCCTGACGGCTCTGCCCCTACCGCGAGCACGCCTTGATCAGCCCCTAGGAGCATGAAGCCTGGGAGGTGCTGCTCGCCTGCCAAGGCCAGCTCCGGCTCGCGCCGAGCGGCCACCTGATCGGCATCGACATGAACGCAGGGCTGAAGATCGGCGCCGCCCGCGGCTGGAATCTTGAGGTCCTCTCGGAGCTGTTGCCGGCGGCCGAAGCTGGCTTGATCGAAGCCTGGTGTGCCGAGAATGGTCGTCCTGATTGAGCTTTCGGGTCACCGATATCATCGGGTGCCGGGCGCGTCATTGCAATGCCCGGCCGCGACTTGACCTAAAATCGGGACTACGGCCTCGACGTCATCAGAAGCAATCGGCCTCAACCGGGCTTTCCGGCTTCGGTCCCGCGCAGCCGTTCGATCTCGCCTTCCAGCATCGCGATGCGTTTGTCGCGCTCGGCGAGTGCGGCAGCAACATCGGCGGCATCGAACCGCTGGGGGATGTGCTGCGGGCAGTTCGCGTCCCAGGCGGCAACGGTGAAGAGAACCACCTGTTCGGCCCGCGCCTTGTAGCCTTCCGGCATCAGCCTCGCCGCCAGCTCAGCGTCGCCCTCGACGACGCGCGCCTCACCCCATAGCTTGATGCGCTGCCGACGCGCGTAGTCGATCAGGAAGAGATAGGCCTTGGGATTGTCGGCAAGATTGCCCTGCGTGATGTACTGCCTGTTCCCGGTGAAATCGGCGAAGCCGATGGTCTTATCGTCGAGCACCTGCAGAAAACCGGGCGGGCCGCCGCGATGCTGGATGTAGGGCTGGCCGTCCTTGTTCGCGGTGCCCAGAAAAATGCTCGTCTGCGCCTCGATGAAGCGGGCGAGATCGGGCGTGATCCGGGTCTGCCAGGAGTCCCGTTCCTCCATGCGCTCGTAGGAGCGGCGGGAGCCTTTGCGGGTCTGCAATGCCTTGACGCTCGGTGTGAACGCGACATCGCTCGCGTAGCTCGGGGCCGTGTCCACGATCGTCCCCCTCAAAGGCCGAGCTCGCTCAACGACGGATGGTCGTCCGGGCGGCGGCCGAGCGGCCAGTGGTATTTGCGCTCGCTCTCCATGATCGGCAGATCGTTGATGCTGGCGATGCGCAGGCGCATCAGGCCGTGCTCGTCGAACTCCCAGTTCTCGTTGCCGTAGCTGCGGTACCAGTTGCCGCTGTCGTCGTGCCATTCATAGGCGAAGCGCACGGCGATGCGGTTGTCGCGGAACGCCCAGACTTCCTTGATCAGGCGGTAGTCGAGCTCACGGTCCCATTTCCGCCTCAAGAACGCCTCGATGGTCTCGCGACCCGCGAAGAACTCGGCGCGGTTCCGCCAGCGGCTGTCGGTCGTGTAGGCAAGCGCAACGCGCGCCGGATCGCGCGTATTCCACGCGTCCTCGGCCAGGCGCGCCTTCTGCGCGGCGGTCTCGGCGGTGAACGGGGGAAGCGGCGGACGGCTCGTCGTGCTCATGGCTGCAGATCCTCGATAGCGGTCAGCGATCCGACCGCCCGCGCGACCATGTCCGCCCGCGGGCGGTATCTGAATTCGGGAGCTAGGCCGCCTTGCGCGCGGTGACGACGGGGAAATCAATGTCGGGCCCGGCGACCACGTTGATGTAGTTCGTCCAAGTGTTGAGGGCGACGTGGAGCACGATCTCGATGACCTGGGCATCGTCGTACCCGGCGGATCTGACGGCACGAAGATCTTCTTCGCTGACGTGGCCCCGTTCGCGCACGACCTTGACGGCAAAGCGAACGGCAGCGTCCGCCTTTGGGTCGGTCGAGGCACCATTCCGATTGGCGGTCATCTCGGCATCGTCGAGTCTGGCGAGGTTCTTGCCGAGATAGGTGTGCGCCGACAGACAATAGTTGCAGCCGTTGAACTCGGCCACCGCAAGCGCGATCCGTTCGCGCGTCGGCGCCGGTAGGGCGCCCTTGTTCAGCGCGCCGGAGAGCCCGAGGTAGCCCTCGAGCGCGGCAGGGCTGTTGGCAATCAGGCGGAACATGTTCGGCACCACGCCGAGCTGGTTCTTGACCGCTTCCAGCAGCGGTCGCGAGGCGGCGGGTGCGGCTTCGATCGTGGCAGGCGTCGGGACGCGCGACATCGGTGTTCTCCTTCCAGGGTGTGCCCCGGATAGCCGGACACCTGCGAAGTTGGCCCTTTCAAAGAGACAAAGAAGCCGCCAAAACTGGGAACTATCCTTCCAGATTTCGGAAACATCGATGGACCGGCTCGAAGCGATGTCGATTCTGCTGGCCGTGGTGGACGCGGGCAGCCTTTCGGCAGCCGCCCGCAGGCTTGGTACGCCGCTGGCGACCGTCAGCCGCAAGGTCTCGGAACTGGAGAGGCACCTTGGCACCCGGCTGATCAACCGATCGAGTCGACGGATCGCGCTCACCGACGCCGGCCGCTCCTACGTCGAGGCTTGCAAGCGGATCCTCGAGCACGTGGAGGAGGCCGAACGCAGCGCATCAGGCGAATACAGCGCCCCGAGAGGCGACTTGACCATAACAGCGCCGATCGTGTTCGGCCGGGTGCACGTCCTCCCGATCGTGGTCGAGTTCCTGGCGGCCTATCGGCAGATCGGCGTCCGGATCATGCTGGCCGACCGCGTGGCAAACCTTCTGGAAGAGGATGTCGATCTCGCCGTCCGGATCGGCGAACTGCCCGACAGCAGCCTGGTCGCGACCCGGGTGGGCTCAGTCCGCCGCGTTATCTGTGGGAGTCCGGCCTACTTTGCCGAGCGCGGCATACCAACGAGCCCCAGCAAGCTCGGCAATCACGACTGCATCACCTTCGAGGGGCTGACGTCGCCGCGTGCCTGGACCTTCACGAAGGGCCGGTCCGAGGTCTCCGTCGCGATCCATTCGCGGCTGATCGTCAACACCGCCGAGGCAGCCATCGACGCTGCCATTGCAGGAGTCGGGGTCACGCGTGTGCTCTCTTACCAGATCGCAAACGCGATCCGCGCCGGCACGCTCGCCGTTGCGCTCCAGGAGTTTGAGCCAGCGCCTTGGCCCGTCAGTCTTGTCTACGCCGGCCGAGGGCTGTTGCCCCTGAAGTTGCGCGCCTTCCTCGATTTCGCGGTGCCGCGGTTGAAGGTGAGTTTGTCGCAGAATGCAGCCCTGCCCTGAGACCGCGTCATCCGCTTCTCCGGCCCTCGGAACACGTCAAGCAAACTGAGCCATGGCCCGACGCACCACCACCTACGCGGTCCGCCTGGCGGTCGAGGGCGGTGGCCAGGTCAAGGCCGAGCTGGTCTCGGTCGGCCAGAGCGGCGAGCAGAGCCTGAAGCGGATCGAGAGCGCGGGCGACCGCGCCTCCGGTGGGCTGAAGGGCCTCGGCCGCCAAGCGGAGCTGCTGCGCACCGGCATCCGTACCCTCGGTGGCGCGCTCGCCGGCGTCGCCACGGTCGGTGGCCTCACCGCCCTGGTCGATCGCTCCATATCGGCGGCCAATGCCATCGGCAAGACCGCCGACACGATCGGAGTCGGTGTCGAAGCGCTGCAGGAGCTGCGGTTCGCCGCCAAAGCGTCGGGTGTCGAGCAGCAGACCCTCGACATGGCGCTGCAGCGCTTCACCCGCCGGGCGGCTGAGGCGGCGCAGGGCACCGGCGAGGCCAAGGACGCGCTGGCGCAGATGGGCATTGCGCTGAGCGACCAGGATGGCCACCTGCGCTCGAGCGAGGACCTGCTCGGTGACGTCGCGGATGCTTTCGCCCGCATCGAGGACCCGGCCGAGCGGGTGTGCCAGCCGGCTCGTCTCATTCAAGTCCGTAGGGCAGTTTTGGAGCATATGTCTCGCCAACTCCAGGACCCGTGCGGTACTATCGTTCACTGCCGGCTCATGGCCGAACGCAGCCGGCGGCTGGCGTCACTCGGTGAGCTTGCCCGGTTCCACTGGTGCGTACTTGCCGTCCTTCCAGACGTACCAGGCGAAGGTACGGTAGCCAGTGACATCGCCCTTGGCGTCGAACCCGATGCGACCGAGCACGGTAACAACCTTATGGCTGCGCAGCGCTTCGGCGACCGCCTTGGTCTCGAACGTGCCAGCTATCTCAACCGCCTGCGCCCAGGCCTGTACGGCCGCGTATGGCTTGAGGTCAGCGCCCGCCTCGACACCAGGACTGAACCGTGCGGATAGATCTTGCGCCTCCCAAGTATCCGGCTGCGGCGCATTACTCATGAGTGTCCCGTTCGAGGCCGGCCCTGCGATCAGCCCAAAGTCCGCGTTGCCAATCCCGTCGCCCGCGACGAGTTGCAGCTGGTACCCGTGCTCGCGCGCCTGGCGGATGATCAGCGCCGCTTCCTGCTGGTAACCGCCGTAGTAGAGCACCTCGATACCCATTGCCCGCATCTTCTGGACGACGTGCCAGTAGTCCGCCTTGCCCGGCTCGATCGCTTCGAACATCGCCTGGGCGATGCCGCCCTCATTGAGCTGCTTCTTAGTCTCCTCGGCGAGGCCTTTGCCGTAAGCCTGCCCGTCGTGGAGGATGGCGATAGGCTTGCTGCCCCAGTGCTCGGCGAGAAGGTCGCCTGCGATCCGGCCCTGGAGGTCATCCCGGCCAACCAGGCGAAACACGTTAGCGAAACCCTGCTCGGTGAGTTTCGGATTGGTGGCTGCGGGTGCAAACATGACCATGTCGGCGGCGTCATAGACCTTCGAGGCGGGGATTGCCGCACCCGAGTACTGATGGCCGAAGACCGCCACAACCCCGGCGGCGACCAGCTTGTTGGCGCCGGCGACAGCTTGCTTGCTATCGCAATAGTCGTCGGCCGTGATCATTTCGATCTGCTCGCCGAGTACGCCGCCCCTGGCGTTGAGATCGGCAACGGCGAATTCGGCACTTTGCTCTGTTACCGCCCCCGACCAAGCCATGGGGCCAGTCAAGGGCGTCCCGAGGCCGATCCGGACCTCGGCCTGGGCCGGCGCGACGGTAACGAGGGTGACGTAGAAAACACCGAGCAGCTTGCACGTAGAGCACCTCATCGTCTCACCCTCCCACAGGTGCAGCTCGCGCTACGGCTTAATGCCTGTCAGTGATAGATCCCGATCTCGCCCTTGCCATTAGCAATGGCCTTGCACCAAGCAGTTCTGCGCTCCCGCTCGACCCGCCGCAACGCGAAACTCTCTGACGCTCTCGATCACCCGGTTGCCCGGATCACCCGGTGGCAGGGTACGATAAAGCCCAAGGGGTTGGCCAAGAGCGCTCGGCCGACCGCCTGTGCTGCCTTGGGCTGGCCGATCTCGCGGGCGAGCTCCCCATAGGAGATCAGTCGCCCTTGCGACACGCGCAGCAGCGCCGACCAGACTTTGGTCTGGAAGTTCGTGCCCTTGAGCAGGAGCCGCGGCACGCCGTTGGCGTGGCGGTCGAACAGGGGTGCGATTGCGCGTTCGCTTGTTTTGGCATCCGCGACGAAAGCGCTCTTTGGCCACTCCTCGCGCGCCCGCTCGAGCGCCTCCCTGGCATCGCCGTCGACGAAGGAAAGGCCGGCGATACCGCGATCAGTCGTCAGTACCAGCGCCTTGCCGAACGGCGTCGGGCAAAGACCGTAGCGGATCTGGAGATCCGCCCCCTGACGCTTGTATGCCGGGCGTCATCGCCTCGTAGGTGACGAACAGGTCGTACAGGCGGGACGGCCCCGACAGCCCGACCTCATAGGTCGCATCGAGCACGCTCCGGCCGTCCTGCAGCAGCGTCTTGGCGTGACCCACTGTCAGCAGGCCGAGGAAACGCTTGGGGCTAAGGCCTGCGTAGCGGGTGAACAGGCGCTGGGCGTGGAACGGGCTGAGCCCGATCTCGCGCGAGACCTCCTCGAGCCCGGCTGCCGGCTTGCGTTCTCGTCCAGGTAACGGATTGCGTGCTCGACCCTTTGATAGTTCTGCGACGCCTCCAGGGCGCCCGCCTCCAGCTGCATCATCGCCACTCCCTCCGCCTCTCCTGCGCCGGGTCCCAGAACGGCCGGCTCGCCTCCCGCTTCGCATCGGCGCGCGTAATGCCGATGTCCTTGAGCAGGCGCTCGTCGAGTGCGAGCAACGCACGCCCTTGGCGCGCCATCTCCTGCCAGCCCAAGACCAGCTCGACCGCGCGGAGGAGCCAGGCAGCCAGCCCCGGCCTGACGCGAAGCGGCGGGCCTTCTTGCACGAACAGCTCGCTTCCATGGTTCGCCATCATCGCCCGACCTATTCCCGATGCTACGGGTAAGATGTGGCCCGGCCGGAGCGCACGAACGACCCGATTCTTGCGCATGCTTTTTGGATTCCCGGCGCATGCGGACTATCGTGGGGCTGTGCGAGTTCGATCTCCGAACGAGCGGCGTAAGCGGTCATGGGACAATGATCCTCGTCGGCCAGTACGATTCAGCCTACGTGCGCAGGGTTGCGGTTTCACTGCACGTCTTGGAATTCGAATGCGAGCACGACACGCGCTCAGTGTTCGCCGATTTCGACGCGATGCGCGCGACCAATCCGCTGGGCCGCATCCCCTCACTCGTGCTCGATGACGGCGAGGTGCTGATCGACTCGGCGGCGATTCTCGACTGGCTCGACCAGACCGTCGGACCCGCGCGCGCCCTGCTGCCGGCCGCGGGGCCGAGCGGCGGGCGCGCTCCGCCTGATTGCGCTCGCTACCGGCGCGATCGACAAGGTCGGCGCCGCCGCTTACGAGCGCCTGATGCGGCGCGCGGCGCTGCGCTGGCCAGAGTGGACCCGGCGCTGCCGGACCCAGGGCGCCGGCGCCATCGCCGCGCTCGCGGCCGAGCCTGGTCGCCCGGCAACACCCTCGACCAGGCCGAGATCACCACCGCCTGCATGCTCCGCTACGTCGCCATGGCCGACCCCGAGCTCCTGCCGCCCGGCCGCCATCCCACCCTCGAAGCGCTGTCCGAACGCTGCGAGGCGCTGCCCGAATTCCAGGCGACCCGAGTACGTCGTTCCAAGGAACCCGTGAGCGGTCGCTCTGAAACGGTCGCCGCACAGAGTCGCCGAATCACGAGCGTCAGTCCCCAAAGGGCTGGACATTGGCGACGCCGCGAATGCTAAGCTGACACCATCGTGGCAGAAGGGAATCCGTGGACGCCTCAGGTCTGCTCATCTTCGCCGGCGCCCTGACCGTTGCCGCCGGCTCGCCCGGGCCAAGCGTCGCCGCGTTGGTCGCCCGCGTCATTGCGCGCGGCTGGCGTGACGTCATCCCCTTTGCCGCGGCGATGTGGATCGGCGAGGCGCTTTGGCTAACGCTCGCCGTCTACGGCCTCGCGGCGCTGGCCGAAGCCCTTCACGGCGCGATCCAGGTGGTCAAATATCTCGGCGTCGCCTATCTGCTCTATCTTGCCTGGAAGATGTGGTGCGCCCCTGTTGCCGTGGCGTCCGATGGCCCGGCGCCGCGCCCGGGCGGGTCGGGGATGTTCCTGGCCGGTCTCGCGGTCACGCTCGGCAACCCGAAGATCATGGTGTTCTACCTGGCTTTGCTGCCGACCATCATCGATCTTGCTGGCATTACGCTGGTGGCGCGGCTCGAGCTCACCTGCATCATGCTCGTGGTACTGGCCGTAATCGATCTCGCCTACATCGCCCTCGCCGCCCGCGCTCGCCGGCTGCTGACGAGCCCGCGAGCGCTCCGAATCGCCAACCGGGCGAGCGCGACCGTCATGGGCAGCGCCGCCGCGACGCTCGCGACGCAGTGACGGCGTCGGCTTGCCGAGGGGTCGCCCTGCACCTTTCGCGGCGTCGCAGCCATGATATCATTGGTTCCGAATGGTCCAGGAAGACCCGCACGACATGGCGCTTTGAGAACTCTCGCACTAGTCGCGTGCCTGGCAGCGATGCTCGCACTCGGCCGCGGGACCGCCGCCGACAACAATGAAGATCTGTACCGTACGGAGACCATCGTTACCGGCCAGGGAGAGGAGAATCGGGGCCTCGGCTTTGCGGCATGCCTGGAGCAGGTGCTGGTCAAGGTCTCGGGCGATCCCCGGCTGCCCGGCGATCCGGGCGTCGCTGCGTTGGCCGGGCAGGCTGCCATGTTTGTCGCTGACTTCGCCTACCGCGACCGCATGGCGGGCATTCCGGTCCACGACGAACAGGGCACGCGCGATCGACCCTACGATATCACCGTCAGCTTCGATCCGGCGAAAATCGATGCCGCGCTGGGCGCGCTCGGGCGCGAGCCCTGGAGCGCAGCATCGCGGCCGCGCCTGGTCGTGCTCCTCGGCGTGCGCATCGGCGCCACGAGCTACGTGCTCGCGAGCGATGGCGAGCGCGGGCGCGACCAGCGCGAGGCCCTCAGAGCCGCGGCCCAACGATTCGGCATGCCGATCGCGCTCCCCGATCAGGCCGCGCTGGCCGACGCAGGTTTGGGCGACCAAGAGCTGGCGAAGGCCGATCCTTCGAGCCTCGAAGCGACCGTTAACAAGATCGGAGATCTCGCGCTGGTCGGCAGCATGGTTTGGGCCGAGGAGACGCTCGGCTGGGTCGCCGACTGGCGCCTTGCACCGCCGGGCAGGGCGTACCGATGGCAGATCCGCGGCGTCGGTTTCGATGAGGCGTTCCGCAACGCCATGGCTGGCGCTGCGCAGGTGCTGTCTGGTCACGGTCAGCCGGGGTAGCGCGGCACGCGAGCCCGCAGCCGAGTAACTTCACCCAATACTAATCAAAGGCCGACCTTATCCGTTTCGGGTTCCGTACAGGTTGCACTCGGCTCCGGGTCTTGGCTCTGTGAGAACGGAAAAGGTGAAACAGCGCAAGGGCGAGACAGTGAACCTCGTCGCTTGGCCGCTCCGAAATCTGTCAGCGCAACGTCCGCCGCGGTCGCAACCCTGCAGACCGGCGAAAGCTTGAATATTGCGGCTACGAGGGGCGGTAGATCGCGCCGCAGCCGTGGTGGCGCGTCGCTGTTCATCGCCGCCGCGGCCAAGTTTCTTCATCGCTCAGCCAGCGCGAGCTTGGCCCCGAGCGCGACGAAAGCGCCGGCGAAGGTACGGCGCATCCAGGTCAAGACCCGCGGACGTGAGATGACGTGGTTCCGAATCGAGGCGGCGAACAACCCGTACCCGACGAAGACCGCGAACGTGAGCAGCATGAAAACCGCGCTCAACTCGAGCATCCGCGAGAGGGGGTGAAGCTCATTAGGGCTGACGAACAGCGGCAGGAAAGCGAAAAAGAAAATCGAAAGCTTCGGATTCAGGAGATTGATCAGGATGGCGGCGATGATCACCTGGGTGGCTGAGCGGGGGCCGATCTCCTTTTCCACCCTGAGCGCGCCCTGCTCTCTCAGCGTGTTCCAGGCCATGTAGAGAAGATAGGCCACGCCCAGGTATTTCAGGACCTGGAAGGCGAGCGCGCTGGTGTGCAAGAGGGCCGCGAGACCGGTGATCGCCGCAGCCATGTGCGGGACAATGCCGAGGGTGCATCCGAACGCGGCGACGACGCTGGCGCGGGCGCCGCGCGACAGGCCGGCCGCCAAGGTAAAGAGAACGCCGGTGCCGGGTGAAACGACCACGATCAGCGACGTCAGCAGGAAGTCGATGCTCATGCCAGCCCGCTTTGCCGACATTTCCCAAGGACGGCACGTCCGGGGCTGGCTTCCGGCCGTGCGGCGTGGAGAGCAAGCGGGCGTCTAGGTCCGGGACCATCGGGTGGTGAGAGCGAGCTGCTGTGCTTGGGACCCTCGCGGCGAGCGTGCGCCCGGATCCGCCCAAGATCACGCCTCAGCGCGGCCACAATGAGCCTCGATGCGGTAGCCGTCGGGATCGACAACGAAGGCGGCGTAGTAGTCGGCACCGTAGTCGGCACGCAGGCCGGGCCCGCCGTTGTTGCGGCCGCCCGCAGCGAGCGCCGCCGCATGGAACGCATCTACGCTCCGGCGCGTCGGCGCGCTGAAGCACAGGTGCAGGCCGGATCCGTCGTCTTGAGGAACCGGACGCGCCACGGCGCTGATCCAGAACGCGACGGTATCCTGCCCATAGCCGAGCGAGCCTGCATCCTGGCTCAAGCACTTGTAGCCCAGAGGCTCAAGCGCCGCGTCATAGAATCGCTTCGTCCGGGCGATGTCATGAACTCCGATCGAGACATGATTGATCGTCGGATTCTTCTTTGCTGTCAAAGACCCATCGAGCTGCTTCCGGCGTGCGAAGAACTCGGCCTGCAGATGCCAGGTGGCGCCGCCATCGCGCGAGCGTTCACCGCGCCAACGGAACGAGTCCCTTGTGATCTCGCTGAAGCTCCACCGGGTCGCGTCGCCGGCATCGTTCGTGCCCTCCTGCACGATGTCCGCGCCGTGGGCACGGCCGATCTGGCGCGTGTAGAACTGCCGGAGCGGGTCGCTCCACAGGATGTGCCACGCGTCGAGGCCGGGATCGTAGACCCGCAGCGTGGTGCCGAAGAAAACGCCCGGCAGGATCCAGACGTCCTGGATGGCCCGGCCCTCCAGGACCCAGCCGAAATGGATCTCGCCCCGCCCCTTCTGTGTCGTCCCGTCGTCAGCATGCACAACGGTGTCCATCTCCCAGCTGCCGATCAGCCAGCCGTAAAGGCCCATCTTGTCCGCGCGATCGGGAGCAGGACGGTCCGTGTGCAGCGCATCGATCAAGGATGTGGTCATGGCTCCAGGCCCTCGTATCGTGAGTCTTGCGAGCCGCCTGGTAACCCGTCGCCCATCGTCGCCGCTTGGGAAAAATTGCTATATTGCTCCCATGACCATGCGCGCGCAGACCCTGGCGCGGGGCCCTGGCTGGTCCGCATGTGATCTCCTGTGTACTGCCGGACCGCGCGATCGCCCCTTCCAGGAGCAACACCAGTCGGTATGTATCGCCGCGGTGACGCACGGCACCTTCCAGTATCGCTCGAGGGAGGGCCGGGCTTTGCTCGTCCCGGGCGCAGTGCTGCTGGGCAACCACGGCCGCTGCTTCGAATGCGGGCATGAGCACGGGATCGGCGACCGCTGCCTCTCGTTCCACTTCATGCCCGACTACTGGGAAGCTGTCCTTGGCGCGGTGCCCGGCGCGCGCACAGCAACGTTTGCCGTGCCCCGGCTGCCACCGTCGCCGTCGCTCATACCGCTCATCGCCATGGTCGAGACGGCGTGCCGGGATCGCAGCGGCATGGAACTGGAAGAGCTGGCACTACGGTTCGCGGGGGTCGTCACAGCGGTGCTGGCCGGGGCCGACCGCGCCATCGGTCGGTCAAGCTGGCGCAACGAGCGCCGGGTTTCCGATGCGGTCCGTCGGATTGAGGCGGAGGAGCATGAGCCGTCGGACGCGCCGCTGTCTCTGGTTGAGCTCGCGCGCGGAGTGGCGATGAGCCCCTACCATTTCCTGCGCACGTTCCACCAGGTGGTTGGCATGACGCCGCATCAGTTCGTGCTGCGCACACGGTTGCATCGCGCGGCCGTGCGGCTGCGACGGTCCAACGAATCGGTCTCGGCTATCGCCTTTGACGCCGGCTTCAACGACCTGTCCACGTTCAACCGCCGCTTCCGTCGATTGATCGGCGTGAGCCCAAGCGCCTACCGCACTGGACGAGAACCCTTCCCACCGCACCCAGGTAAATCGCGGTGGATTCGGCCCGCGTGACCCGGGACCCGGGTGAAGCGGCCGCGCCAAGCCCCGGCAGACGCGCTGCCGTCGCACCCGCTGCGGCGCGAGGCCACCGGCGTACACCCGCGCGACATCGCGGGTGAACCGGCGCGCCGTTACAGTACGGCGACTGCTTGCGTCACCTAGCGCGCACGGATTTAGGGCTTCCAGAACGGATTGGCACACTCGCGCCGCGCCTCATCCCGCGTCAGCCCGATGTCGCGGAGCAACCGGTCGTCCAAGTCGGCGAGCGCACGCCGCTGCCGGCTCCGCTCCATCCAGAACCAGATCATGCGCAGAGCTGCGCTGCCGAGGCGCGTGAGTCCGCCGTAATGCCACCAAAGACGCCAAGTAAGGGCGTCTCCCCGGTGCCCCACGGTTCCCGAACTATGGGCCAGGTTTTGCAGCATTTCTCATCCTCCAGTGCCGACCCACGCCCGTCGGCGAGCCCTCGGGAGCTGACTCGATAAGCCCACGAGCGGCTTGCGCGCAAAGTATCATTTCTCTAACCTGACCGAGTTTTTCTCATGAACTGCCGCGTGCCATGCCGCGCCGACTGCCGTCCCTGAATGCGCTCAAGGCCTTCGAGGCCGCCGCCCGCCATGAGAGCTTCACCCGGGCAGCGGAGGAGCTGTTCGTTACGCAGGGCGCCGTCAGCCACCAGATGAAGGCCCTCGAGGCCGAACTCGGGTTTCGTCTCTTCCAACGTGAGCGTCAGCGGCTCGTGATCACCGAGGCGGGGCGCTCGTACCTCGAGGTGGTGCGCGATGCCTTCGACCGCCTCGCGGCCGGTACCGAGCGCCTGCTGCAACGGCAGAGCGCCGGCGTTCTCACCGTCACCACATCACCGAATTTCGCCGCCAAGTGGCTGGTGCACCGGCTCGGCCGCTTCACCGAGGCCAACCCGAGCATCGACCTACGCGTCAGCGCCTCGCTGCACCACGTCGACTTCACGCGCGAGGATATCGATGTCGCGGTCCGCCACGGCGACGGTCGGTTGCCTGGGCTGCAGGTGACGCGCCTGTGCGCCGAGGCGCTGTTCGCGGTGTGCGCCCCGAAGCTCCTGCGCGGCCGGCATGCGCTGCGTGAGCCTGCTGCTCTCCGCCACCACGTGTTATTGCACGTGGATGACCGGCTCGACTGGGCGAAGTGGCTCGAAGCGGCCGGCGTGGATGGGGCAGACCTCGCGCGAGGTCCTGTGTTCAACCAGGCGAGCATGGCAATCGACGCGGCCATCGACGGCCAGGGCGTGGCGCTCGCGCGCACCGCGCTGGCCGCTTGGGACCTCCTCGCCGGCCGTATCGCACGCCTGCCGTTCGGCCCCGCGCTGCCGGTGCCCTACGCCTATTGGATCGTCTGCCCCCGGGCGACCGCTGATCTGCCGAAGATCACCGCTTTCCGCGACTGGCTGGTCGGCGAGGCCGAGCTAGATGCGCAACGGCTCGGAGCCAATGTCCTGCCCAACTGACCCGTGTGCCAGGTCCCCACCAAAGGCGGAGGAGCAACGCAGGCCAAGATTCTCTAGGCACCAGGATTTCAATGGCGACATCGCGCTCATCGCGTGCTTCGCCGCGCCCTGGACCCCGGCCATGATCCGCCGGTGGAACGCCGATCCGTTCGGCTTCCTGCGCCAATGGAACGAGGTGCCTGCGCTCATGGGCAGTGCGCCACCGACAACGCCTCCTTCGACCGGCACCGGCGTAGTCACCTTCCTGATGGGTAGCTTCGAATGGCGTTTAGTCTCAGCACGCTGCCGCGTGATGCGTGCACCCCCGACCTGGTTCGGGTGGGGAGTCGTTCGGGGGCGCGCAGCACGCCGAAGCCCGCTATCTCAGGCGTCTCTGCCGTGGCGCACGCATGACTCGATCTCGCAGCGGCACAGGCCGATGTCCTTCAGCATGTGGTCGTCCATCGCCGCAAGCTGCCGCATGTCGCGGCGGGTGCGCAGTTCATGGGCGATCGCGGCGACCAGCCACGCCAAGCTGCGCGAGGCCGCTGCCAGACAGTCCTCAAAGATCGTCGCCTGGCGTTGGCCCGGGGCGCCGGAACGGATGATCGAGCCCTCGTACATGGCAGTCTCCATCGGGCTGGCGTTCAGGGAAGCAGCGCTATCGGTTCCCTGCATGCGGCCTGAAAGGTAGCGACGGGGCTTGCATAACGAAAGCGAATGTTCATTATATGGCTGATTATCACCCGTTATGGAGGGAACGTTGCCACACAACATTGACACCGCCCTTCTCAGGGCCTTCGTCGCTGCCGCCGAAACCGGCGGGATGACCAGCGCCGCGCGCCTCGTCAACCTGACGCAGGCGGCGGTGAGCCAGCAGGTGAAGCGGCTCGAGGACACGTTCGGTCGGCAGCTGTTCGAGCGCGACCGCCGCGGCCTGCGCCTTACCCCGAGCGGCGAGCGGCTCCTGGTCCGCGCGCGACGTCTCCTGGCTCTCAACGATGAAGTCTGGGCGCTGATGACCGCGCCAGATTTCACAGGTGAAGTGCGCCTGGGCGTGCCGCACGATGTCGTCGGTCCGTACATGCCCCCGGTCCTCAAAAGCTTCGACCAGGCTTGGCCCGGCGTGCGCGTCTCGCTGGACTGCCGCACCTCGGTAAATCTGTTGCGGGCGCTGGACCGTCGTGAAGTCGACCTGATCCTGACCACCGAACGCGCCTGCGCGCCGCACGGTGAGACGTTGCTGCCCGATCCGTTGGTCTGGGTAGGGGCGCGCGACGGCCGCGCCTACAAGCGCAATCCGCTACCGGTGTCGATCGGCGGCGAGGACTGCGCCTTCCGGCCATTCGCCATCGAGGCGTTGAACCACGCCGGGCGCGACTGGCGGCCGGTCTGCGAGATCAGCAACATGTTGGCGGAGTGCGCAGCGGTTGAGGCCGACCTCGCCGTCGTGCCGTTGCTCGCCTCGACGGTGCCGGACACGCTCAAAGTCTTGGGTGCTGGGGACGGGCTGCCACCGCTGCCAATGTTTCATATCAATCTCTATCTGCCGAATGTGGGCCCCTCGGATATCGCAGTCGAGCTTGCGCGCCATATCCGCGAGCAATTCGCGGCCCGGTACCGCCGCGCCGCCTGATGAAGTCCTTCGCGTGCGCCGCTCAGGCCTGGGCCCGCCGATCAGGAAGCGTCGCCGCTCGCCTCTAGAGCGTTTCCGGTTAGACGGACCATAGCCGGCATGGGCGAAGTAGTAGGCGCACTCGGTGGGCGGAAAGGCGTCGAGGGCTTGGCCGATGACGTGCCAGAGCAGCGGGGCGCGGGTCGGGCGCGGGTGCGCCGGACGCGGGGCCGTCTTCTATTCCCGCGGGCAGATCAGCTACCAGCTGAGGGCGCGCGGCGTGAAGAGGGCGCTGCCGGGTGAGTCAGGACGTTGTGTCAGCGCAGGATGTCGAGAACGAAAGCCTCGGTCTCGCGATCTGTGCTGAGTGCTCCCGCCGAGTCAGAACGACTCGGCACTTGATGGGTTCTTCTCACCGGCCGCGCAATGATCCAGATCAATCGAGCCCGGCAGGCCAGGTGCAGGCTCAGGGGATCCTGATCGCGGCGCGGGGGATGCTGGTCAGGCACCTTGGTGAGAGCGATGAGCGCCCGCCAGGCTACGCCGCCCTGTACGCTGTGGCAGATGTGCCTCCCGTCAGTGCCCCACGGTAGTCGACCGCCGGGCCAACCGGCATGATCCTCGGGTTGATCTCAGGCAGGACGTCGTAGTAGTGCCGCGTGACGTGGTCGAGCCGCACGGTCTCGGCTACGCCGGGCAGGGCGTGCAGTCGGCGGGCGTAAGCCGAGAGTTGTGGGTAGTCGATCAGGCGCCGCAGGTTGCACTTCAGCGCTCCGTGGTAGGCGATGTCGAAGCGGCACAAGGTCGTGAACAGATGCCAGTCACTCTCCGTGACCCGCCTGCCGAGCAGGTAAGGACGGCCGTCGCCGAGCAGGTCTTCGAGCCGGTCGAGGGTCACAAACAGGTCGGCCACCGCCTGATCGTAAGCCGGTTGCGAGCGGGCAAAGCCGGCACGGTAGACACCAGCGCACACCTTCGGGAGCAGCATCGCGTTGAGCTGGTCGATCTCCACCCGCTTCCAGGCGGGGTAGAAATCCACCGCGGCGTCGCCGCCGCAGCCGTTGAACACCGTGTTAAGCATCCGGATGATCTCGGCGCTCTCGTTGCTAACGATCGTGCCGCTCTCCTTTTCCCACAGCACTGGTACGGTGACCCTGCCGCTGAAATCGGGTGCTGCCGACCGATAGACCTCGTGGAGGAAGCGCCGGCCGGCGACGTGGTCGACGGTGCTCATCTCCGTGTCGCCGAACGTCCAGCCGTCCGGACCGCCCCAGCGAGGGTGCAGCACCGACATCGAGACCACGTCCTCCAGGCCCTTGAGCTTGCGGTAGAGGATTGTCCGGTGCGCCCAGGGGCAGGCGTAGGACACGTAGAGGTGGTAGCGGTGGGCCTCGGCCGATGGGTCGACGAGCCATCGGCGACTACCTGTCCGCGGAAGCGGCCGATGTGCTTGGTGAACTCGATTCGAAGCTCGGGTGTGTCTTCGACCTCGGCGCGCCAGAAGCCGCCGACGAGCGCCTTGATCCCGGCCATGGTGCTCCCCTTATGCAGCTGCCGCCGGGATCAGCGCCGAAAGGTACGAGCCCCGCCGCCTTAGGAAGTCGACGAGCCGCCCCTGGTAGTCGGTGCCCACCGCCTCGCGTACCGACGGCCGCTCAGCGAGCGCCTGGCGGTAAGCGATCACGGCGGGAAGGTCATGGAAGAAGCCGAACTCGCCGATTCGTTCAACCACATCGAAGTAGCGGAACAGTGGCCCGAAAGCAGTATCGACCAGCGAGAAGCGCTCGCCGGCGAAGTAGGGCCCGGGCCCCAGGTTCTGCTCCAACCAAGTGAATCTCTCGACGAGACGTTGGCGCTTGGCCGCGAACGTCCCCTCGTCCTCCGCACTGTAAAACCTGGCCACATCGTCCAGCACGGCAGACGCGAACTCCATCCAGGCGCGGTGTCGCGCCCGTTCCAGCGGGTCATCCGGATGCAGCTGGCCGGCTGTCGTCTCGTCCAGGTACTCACAAATGGCCGCGCTCTCGAACAGCACGGACTCCCGTCCATCCGCGCGGACGCGCAGCAGGGGCACCTTGCCGAGCGGCGAGATCGCGTTGAACCAGTCCGGCTTGTGGGTGAGGTCGACGTACCTCCGATGGTGTCGGATGGCCTTTTCGGCCAGAGTGATCACCGCGCGCTGCACATAGGGGCACAGGTGGTGACTCACGAGCTCGAGGTGGCAGGCGATCATCATCCGTTCCTTCCGCCCACTCTGGGACTTCGGAGTTGCTGTGCTCGTCATTGAAGGCGAAGCAGGCGCAGTCCTCCGGGTCGTCATCCTCAAACCTCCTCGCTTGGTATGACGGGACGCGGGCAGCCTAGGCTGTGGCGCTGCGCACGACCAATCGGCATAATCGGAAAGCTATTTTGCGCTGACGCACAGCGATGGACTGGGATGACCTCCGCTACGTGCTCGCGCTCGGCCATAGCCGAACGCTGTCTGCCGCCGTCCGCGCGCTCGGCGTCAACCACTCGACCGTCTTTCGACGGGTCAGGCTGATCGAGGAACGTCTTGGGGTCAGGTTGTTCGAGCGGCACCGCGACGGCTACACGCCGACGCCCGCCGGCGAGGAGGCAGTGGCGCTCGCCGAGCGCCTGGGGGCCGAGGTCGACAGCCTCGAGCAGCACTTAGCCGGCCGCGACACCCGGCCGTACGGGACAGTCCGGGTGACGACCACCGACACGCTCCTGACAGGCGCGCTAGCGCCTGCATTGGCCTCCTTTCGCGACGCATACCCCGAGATCGAGCTGGAAGTGATCGCGGCGAATGAGTTCTTTAGTCTGAGTAAGCGCGACGCCGACGTGGCAATCCGGCCGACCCGCTTCCCACCCGAGACACTGGTCGGCCGTCGGGTCTGCCGTGTCGCCACGGCCCTTTACGGGTCGACGACGTACCTGAGCGGCAGGCTCCCAGTCGATGATCTGGCCGCGCACGCTTGGGTGGCACCGGACGACAGTTTGGCACACCTGCCCTCGGCTCGCTGGTTGCGGACGACCGTGCCGGGCGTGCGGCCGGTGCTGCGGACGAACACCGTGCTCGGGATGATGGCGGCCGCCCAAGCCGGGGTCGGCCTTGTAGCCCTGCCCTGTTTCCTCGGCGACGCGGCAGCCGAGCTGCAGCGGGTGCGGCCGCCCCTCGACGAGCTGTCGACCGAGCTGTGGCTGTTGACGCACCGCGACTTGCGCCACGTGGCGCGGGTGCGGGGCTTCCTGGATTTCATGGACCTCGAGCTGCGCAGGATGCGCCACGCCTTCGAGGGCAAAGCGTAGTTACGCCCCGGCAGGAGCAGGTCCAGGAAATGAATGAATCCCGCCGGGAGCGGTCATGGATTTGCTTACGGGGAACTCCAACGGAACGCTACCAGGGGTCAAGTCACTGTCGTCCGATCCCGAACGTCGAGGCCGAGGTCGAGGCTCGGGACGCTGTGCGTTATCCAGCCGACCGAGATCAAATCGACGCCTGAGGCCGCAATTTGAGACACGGTGTCCAAGGTCACCCGACCAGACGCTTCAGTGACTGCACGTCCGTTTGTGAGCTTGACGGCGTCACCCAACTGATGGGGGTTCATGTTATCTAGGAGAATGGCATCCGGCCGCGCCGCCAACGCCGGCTCGAGCTGAGCCAGCGTGTCGACCTCGACCTCGATCTTGACCAGGTGGCCGACGCGGTCCCGCGCGCGCTCAATCGCCTGCCTGATGTCGCCGGCAATCGCAATATGGTTGTCCTTGATCAGAACAGCGTCGTCGAGCCCGAAGCGGTGGTTCGACCCTCCCCCTACGCGCACCGCGTGCTTCTCCAGCGCCCGCAAGCCCGGCGTCGTCTTGCGTGTGCAGGTGATGCCCGCCCGGTAGGGCCTCACCGCATCGACCAGGGCCGCCGTGGCCGTGGCGACGCCAGAGAGGTGACAAAGCAGGTTGAGCGCAACCCGTTCCCCCGACAGGATGGCCCGGGCGAAACCTGCCACACGCATGACCACGTCGCCGGGCGCTACGCGCGTGCCGTCGGGACGCTCGATCTGGCATTCGATCTTTGGATCGAGGAGGCGGAAAACCAAAGCGGCCGCATCAGCTCCGGCGATCGTACCCGCTTCGCGTGCGGTGATCGCGCCCTCCATGACTGTTCCGGGGGGCACCACGGCGTCCGTGGTGATATCGCCGGCGCGTCCGAGATCCTCGAGGAGTGCCGATCTCACGACCGGCTCGAAAAGGATTGCGGGAAGGGAGTTGATGGTTGTCATTGTGCACCCGCCAGTTTTCGCGTCCTCCGTCCGCAGGGAGCCAACAAGTCCGCGGACTTCGTCCAGGGTGAGGTCGACGTTCCGCTGGGATGCGGTCTCGACCCAACGCGCGGTTCCTGGTTGCTACCTCACCGCGAGCATGCGGTCGACGGCGGCCCTTGCCCGAGCGGCGATCTCTGGATCGACCTTCACCTCCGGTTGCAGGGTCTCGAGCGCGCGTCGGATCTTGGGGAGCGTGATCCGCTTCATGTGCGGACAAAGATTGCACGGACGCACGAACTCAACGTCGGGCACCTCGGCGGCGACGTTGTCGCTCATCGAGCACTCGGTCAGCATGACCACCCGCGCCGGCCGACCCGATTTCACATAGTCGATCATCTGCGCCGTGGAGCCGACGAAGTCAGCGGCCTCGAGCACGTCCGGCGGGCATTCCGGATGAGCGAGGACAACGAGGCCGTCGAACCCTTGTCGGTACCGGCGAATGTCCTCGCCCGTGAAGCGTTCGTGCACCTCACAGCGACCGTGCCAGCCGATGATCTCGACTCTCGTTTGCTTGGCCACGTACTTGGCCAGATACTCGTCAGGGATGAATACGACCCGCTCTGCCCCGAGCGACTCGACCACTTTCACGGCGTTGCCGGAGGTGCAGCAGATGTCAGCTTCCGCCTTCACCTCGGCGGAGGTGTTGACATAGGTGACTACCGGTACGCCGGGATAGGCTTCTCGCAAGAGCCGGACATCGGCGCCGGTAATCGAGGCGGCCAGGGAGCAGCCGGCCCGAAGATCCGGAATAAGCACCGTCTTGTCGGGATTCACGAGCTTTGCCGTCTCGGCCATGAAATGCACGCCGGCCAGGACGATCACATCGGCATCGGTCGCGGCAGCGCGCTGCGCAAGCGCCAGGGAATCCCCGACGATGTCGGCAACCCCATGGAAGATTTCCGGGGTCTGGTAGTTGTGCGCCAGAACGACGGCATTGCGCTCGCGTTTGAGACGCAGGATGGCATCGACCTCGGGCGCGAAGGCCGGCCATTCGAATGCCGGAATGACGCGCTTCACCCGCTCGTACAAGGGCCATGTGCGCTCCGCCACCTCAGGCGTGAACTCCAGTGGTTCTGCCGGTGCCTGTGCATCCAGTGCCGCCACCTCGACCCCCTTATGCTCGCAGTGAGCATTTTGTCGGCAAAAAAGACAGGGCTCTGCCCTGCGGGATCTTATACTAATTGCGAGTATAAGGCCGTCAAGCGGGTTTGTTCTCACACCAAGCCGGCGCGGCGGGTCGCCTTGACACGTACGCCCGGGGCTGGCCGCTCGAGCCTGACCTCATTACGAAAGCGCATCAGTTTGGCCGGCCGTCCGCCAGTTTCGGTATCGACCTCGCCGGTCTCCTCGACGAGGTGCTGCTGCTCGACCAAGCGCCGAAAATTCTGCTTGTG
Source organism: Pseudomonadota bacterium (assembly GCA_046732855.1). Taxonomy (GTDB): domain Bacteria; phylum Pseudomonadota; class Alphaproteobacteria; order Geminicoccales; family Geminicoccaceae; genus JBKPNX01. The sequence continues at coordinate 7,992 of JBKPNX010000215.1, read as the reverse complement.
CAGCCTGACGCCCGAGAGCGCCTCGGCTGTCCTCTGCAACTGCAGAAGGGTGAAGGAGGTCGGCATCAGCTCGAACAGCACCGGGCGATACTTGATCTTGCCACGCAGCCTGCCGATCGCAGTGGCGAGGATACGCCGGTGGTCAGCCGCCATCAAGCGGCCCGCCGCCGCCAGGACCTCGCTTGGAGGTCTTTCCTCACTATCGTGCCAGGCCTCCGGCACCAGGCCTGCCTCGTACAGTAGCTCATAGCGTTCAAGGGTCCGCTCTTCATCCCATGCAGCTTCGCACAGGCCGAAGGTAATGGATGCACGCTCCCGACGCAGTCGCCGCTCCTCCAATGTCCCGCCTGCCTTTGCCCATTCCAGCACCCGGTCGACGATTCCCTGCCTGGCGGCGGGATCGCCGGCGCGCCAGTCCTCCCAGGGAAAGTATTCGTACCAGCTGCGCCATGCGGCGCCTCTGGCGCCTGCCGGCCGCGCTTCCTGGACAAGGGCCAGATAGGCCAGCGAGAGGGCACGGCCGCCCCCGTCCGGGCCGCTGCTCGTCAAGGTCCGGTTGTGATCACCAAAAGTGTAGAGTTGCTCCACATACCCGAGCGTCTGCCTGGTCTGCCGCTCGACCCAACTGCGCAGGCCCGATTGCAGGGTGCTGTGGCCGGGGCGCAATGGGCCGGACGGCAACCAGTCCAGGGGCGATCCCGGCGGTCTGACCACCAGCACGCGCGGGTCCCCCTTGGTCACTGCAACGATCGCCGCGGTCAGATCAACCGTGACGTTACTCGCGCCCGTCGCCGCGTCGGTATCCGCAATCAGTGTCACCGCATCTGCCTCACGCGCGCCGGTGATGATACAACCTCTTCGCTGGCCAGCCGGCCGTCAAATACGTTCTCATAAATGCTAGCAATGGTCCTCGCTCACTTCTGCTCAAACCGGGTAAGCCCTCGCCCCCTCAAGGCCCGGGCTTGTGAAAAGAGCCGACCGACAGCGTCGGCACCAGGCCACGCCAGCAACAACAGGGTAGGTCTGGGAGGTATCAATTTTGCGACTCCACGGGCTTGAAGCATCAGAGTTGCGATCTCATGTCGATCGGTAGAACTCGAGAGATCGATTTGAGAATCGCTGTTTTCTTCATGTGGGGGCAGTCATGGTCCTGGTCTTGGCGGCGCTCACGGGCACAGCATTTGGCACGGGGGTTATCGTCGGGCTTGCGATCGGAGCTCCACGGTCGCCTGTGTCTACGCGTGTCGAAAGAGTCGTCGGGCCGCGGCGGAAGAGTTTCCAAGCCCCCGGCCAGAGGCGCGAGAAGCACGCCCAAGAAAGCCTGACCGGACGAAGGGCTCCCCGGAGGAACCAGTGGGCGCCGAATAATGTTGGCAGAGCCATAATCATATGGTGCACCTGCGGGTTTTCCCTCCCGCACCGATCTTGGTGCTCGCATTTGGGAAATCAGGAAATGCGGTCGTTGGTCGCTCTGATCGTGGTGCTTGTCGCGACCGCGGCATCGGCGCTACCCGCAGAATCCCATGAGTGGTGCGCGGGGCTGCGGTCCCCGAGCGGAATGCCCTTGCAATGAGCGCGACTGCCATCCCGTCGCGTCCCGCGTCAACCACGACACGGGGGAAAAGAGATCCAGGTGAACGGGGCGCGGTACCCGGTTGAGTACGGCGGCCCAGCCTTTCCGGCGGTGCCATCACGAGTCGACGGCCGCAATTGCTTTGGTCCCCTAGGAGAGGCGGTCGAAGTTCGCCTAGATGGTGCGAGCACCCGCCCCGATGTCGGGGAGCGAAGGGACAAACCCCCGCGGTGGAGATGCCCGGTATGAGGCTGACCACAAATTAGCGTACCGGCGCCGCAGCCGGGCGGCGCAGGCGTGTCACGGTCGCGGCCTCGAGCCGCTCTTCGTCTGAGTCTCGGGTCCTCTCGGGCCGGTGATCGGCCGCGAACAGCATGTACACCGCAGGGAGGATGAAGAGAGTGAACAGGGTACCAATCGTCATTCCGGTCACCAGCATGATGCCAATGCTGTTGCGCGCCTCAGCCCCGGCCCCGGTCACGAATACCAAAGGCATATGCCCGAAAACCGTCGCGGCCGTAGTCATCAGCACCGGGCGCAGGCGCGTCAGCGATGCCTCCCGGATCGCCGCGATCTTCGAGCGGTGCTGCTCCTGAAGCCGGTTGGCGAACTCGACGATCAGAATGCCGTTCTTCGCGATCAGGCCGACCAGGGTGATCAGGCCGATCTGACTGTAGATGTTGATCGTGGTCACGCCGAGAAACGTGAACGCCAGCGCGCCCGAAAGGGCCAGCGGCACCGAGCCGAGGAGGACCACGAGCGGATCGCGGAAGCTGCCGAACTGAGCAGCCAGCACGAGGTAGATCATGACGACGGCGAAGGCCAGCGTGCTGACGAGGGTGGTCCCCTCTTGCCGGATCTGTCGGGATTCGCCCGCGTAGTCGATACTGTAGCCGGCGGGAAGGATCGCGCGCGCCGCTGCTTCCAGCGTTGCGAGTCCCTCGGCTTTGGTCACGCCGGGCACAACCCCGCCATAAACGCGGAAACTGTCGGCCTGCTGGAAGCGCGCCAGGGTACGTGGCGCGGCCGAGGTCTCGAGCCGGGCGACCGCGGAGAACGGCACCTGCGTGCCATCGCGGGTCTGAATCTTGAAGTCGAGAAGCTGTGTGGCGACCTCGCGGGCATCGCGCCCGACCTGCGGGATCACCTTGTAGGTGCGCCCATCCATCGTGAATCGATTGACGTAGTCGCCGGCGAGCAGGATTCCCAGCTGCCGGCCAACCTCGGCGAGGTCGAGCCCGAGATCGGCCACTCGTTCGCGATCGATCGAAAGCCGAACCTGGGGCAGGTCGACCTTGAGATCGGTGTCGGCAAACATGAACTTGCCGCTGGCGAAGGCAGCGCCGACCAGTTGTCCGGCATAGCCCGCCACTTCCTCGGCCGTGCCGGTCCCCTTGATGACCAACTCGACATCGTAGTTGCCCGCGCCGGGCAACGCGGGCGGCAACGCCGCAAAGATCTTCAATTCCGGGATCTGCGACAACGCGCCGAACACCTCGGGCTGGATCTCGTGCGACGTTCGCTTCCGGTCGTGCCAGTTCTTCAGGAGATAGCCGCCAAAACCGTTCGACGGGAACACGACCTCGAACATCGCCTGGAACTCGGGCAGCGCCCGCCCGGTCTCGTAGACCTTGTCCATATGGCCGGCGGTGTAGGCGAGTGTCGCATCCGGCGCCGATGTCACCAAGAGGAACACGATCCCCTCATCCTCGACCGGCGCCAGTTCCTTGCCCGAGAACATGTAGAGCGGCACCGCGAGGACACAGATGAAGGCGCCGAACGCGAGAACTTGGGTGCGGAACCGGAGGACGCCATCGAGGAGGACGCCGTAGCCGTCGCGGAGCCGATCGAAGACGCGACCGACCATGCGGGTGAAGCGGCCTTCGCGCCCGCTCTCAGGGGCCATGTAGGCGCTCATGATCGGCGACAGCGTGACCGCGACGATGCCCGACATGATGACGGCGATCGCCAGGGTGAAGACGAATTCCTTGAACAAGACGCCCGTCAGGCCGGAGAGAAACCCGATCGGGGCGTAGACCGCGGCCAGAGTGATGGTCATCGCGACGATCGGGGCGAACAGCTGGCGTGAGCTGGTCAGCGCCGCCTCGACGCGGCCCATCCCTTCGCGCATGTAGCGGGCAACGTTCTCGACCACGACGATCGCGTCGTCGACCACCAGCCCGACCGCAAGGACGATTGCAAGTATGGTCAGGAGGTTGAGCGAGAAGCCCAGCGCCAGCATCGCAGTGGTCGCTCCGATCAGCGAGATCGGGATCGCGACCAGCGGCACTAGCGCCGTACGCAACGACCCGAGGAAGAGGAACACGATCAGTCCGACGATCATGATCGTTTCGGAGAGCGTCGTGGCGATCTCCTTGAGCGCGTTCTCCATATAGACCGTGCCATCATAGGCGAGACTGATCTCGGTGCCCGGCGGCAGGTCGTGGGCGATCTGCACCAGCTCGACCCTGAGCGCGCGGGCAACGGCGATCTCGTTGGCGCCCGGCAGCGGCCAGACCGAGAGATACACGGCGTCCTTGCCGTTGTGGCGGACGTTGGCGCTCGGCTCCTCCGAGCCCAGTTCGACCTTGCCGATGTCGGCGATGCGAATGATCTGGCCCGCGTCCTCACGGACGATCAGGCGCTCAAACTCCTCGACGCTGCTCAGGTCGGTATTGGCGAGGAGATCGACTTGAACCGCGCCGCCCTTGGCTTGACCGATCGCGGCCATGAAGTTGTTTCGGGCGAGGGCGCGCTCGACCTCCTCGGGGGCAATCCCGAACGCCGCCAGCCGTTCAGCGTCCAGCCAGATCCGCATCGCCTGGGGTCGCGCGCCCTCGAGGCCGACCCGCTGGACGTCCGGCAAGGTGCTGAGGCGCGGCTGAATTTGGCGCGACAGGTAGTCGGTAAGCTGCGGCGGCGTCATGCTATCCGACGTCACGCTGACGTAGAAGGTCGCGTAGGGGCGGTCAGCGCGCTGCACCTCGACCACAGGCGATTCCGCCTCTTCCGGCAGTTCGCTCTGGATCTGATCCAGCCGGTTGCCGACTTCGGCCAAAGCGACCGTGCTGGAATGGTTCAGCTTCAGGCGGATCGTGACAGTGCTCAGCCCGGCGACGCTGGTCGATTCCACATAGTCGACGCCCGAGATCGACGAAACGGCGCGCTCGATGGGCGTGGTTACGAACCCACGGATGCCTTCGGCCGAGGCGCCGACATAGGCCGTGGTAATGATGACCGACGAACTCTCGATCCGCGGGAACTGCTGGATCGGCAACTCCGTGATCGCGCGCAAGCCGACCAGCACCAATGCAAGATTGACGACGATTGCGATGACCGGTCGCCGGACGAAGACGTCCATCGCCCGCATGTGGGCTGACCTCGCCTCAGTTGACCCGGGTGGGCTCGCTGCCGTCGGGTGGCTCGATCATCTGGACTAGCAGTCCCTCCCGCAGCTTGAACGAGCCCGCCCCAGCGATCAGCTCGCCCTCGGCGAGCCCGTCGGTGACCACGATGTCGGTGCCCTGGACGCCTCCCGTCTGCACGACGCGCTGGCGGGCGCGTGACTCGCCTTCCTCCTTCACGAGAACAAAGACATGCTCGCCATAGGGGGCGCGCCGCACGGCCGTCAGCGGTACCAGGAGGGCCGGCCGCGGCGGGGCGACGACCGCAACGACGTCAACGAAGGCGCCAGGGCGCAGGATCTCGCCGAGTCCCTTTGCGATCGCACGAAAGCGCACGGCTCGATTGGTGGCATCGATGCTGGCATCCTCGGCGACAATCTCGACGGAGACGCTGCTGCCCGGAATCTGCGCGCCGCCCAGGCTGACCGACACGCCGGGCCGGATCGCCGCTGCCATGTCCTGTGGCAAGGAGAAATCGACGAAGGCGTCGTCATCGACGCCCTCGAGCATCGCGACCCTCGTGCCGTCGTCGAGATAGGCGCCCGGTTGGAGATCGGTCAGCCCGACCCGTGCGCGAAACGGCGCCATCAGCGTCTTCTTTGCGATGCCGGCCTCGAGGCTCGCTACGCGAGCGGTCGCGGCGGCCAGCTCCTCGCGCGCTCGATCGAGATCCAGCGCTGAGACAGCGTCGCTCGAACGCAACCGATCGCGTCGGTCGAAAACAACTTGCGCCAGTCGCGCTTCCGCCTGCGCAGCCGCAAGGGCGGCGCGCTCCTGACTGGTATCGAGACGAACCAGCATTTGCCCTTCTTCGACGATATCTCCGGAGGCGAAGCCCTTCTCGACCACGGTGCCCGCAAGTTCGTTCCGGAGTTCCACTTGGCGCAACGCGACGACGGTCCCGACCGCTCGGGTCGACGCCGCCCACTCGCCGCTGCGCACCCGTACCGCCTCGACCGATTCCCGCGGCTCCGGGAATGCTTTGGCGGCAGCGATCGCGGCGCTGATCTCGGCATACTTGTAGTAGCCGAGCCCGCCTGCCGTCCCGCCGATCGCCAGCAGCACGGCGACCCACGCTAAACCCTGCCTCGCCATTCAATTCCCTACCGACTTGGAGATCCCCGCGTCGCGATCACGCGCCAGTATCGGGGGTGATATGGATCTCATTTCGACCACCCGCCGGTCGACGCTTCGCGCGAGGTCGTGCGCGGATGATCTGCTCTTCGGGAGCAGTTTCAGCCCCCGCTTCTGCCACGCGCTCCGGGCCGACCGCCGCCGTCAACTCCTCGACAAGTCGGGCCTTGTTCGCCCGCACGTAGGCCAGCGCCGCGCCGATCACCGCCCGCCCGTAGCCCCTGGCAAACCGCATGCCCGGGCTCGTATGGACACCGTCCGACGCGGGGCAGGCGTCGATCTCGGCCACCGTCAGTTCCCATTGTGCGATCCGTTCGTCGATGATCGCGGCCAGCCGCGTCGGCGGCAGGAGATGGGCGAAGTACATCAGGACCAGGAACTCGGAGCGCACCTTATGCCGCGGTGACGTGATCAACAGCTCGTCGATCAGCATCCGCTTGCCCGCCGGGGTCAGGCTGTACACCTTCTTGTCCGGGCGCCCCTCCTGCTCCACGCTCTTGCAGGTCACTGAGCCAGACCGACTGAGCTCGGCCAGCGCCGGATAGATCGAGCCGAAGCCCGCGACGAAGAAGTGGCTGAACGCCTCTTCGAAGCAGCGCTTGATCTCATAGCCGCTCTTGTTGCCCTCGGTCAGCACCCCGAGGCAAAGGGTCTTGACATCCATGGTGACGCTGTACTCCTCCCAATGTATCGGATAGTTATATTACAATTCGATATTGAGGTCGGAGGACAGGTTGTCGCAGCCGCATACCGTGGGCAGCTAAGCGTCGAACTCAGACAAGCGGATCGGCGGGCGGTCGGGACCACCTGATATCGGGCGGCTGTATCTGCCCAGCTCCTATCGCATAGTAGTAATACCGAAACGCTGAAACCATTTTCGCCGCGAGCAGAAATCATCGCGACATGTTCGACCAATATTGGTCTTGTCGTGCAAGGCGCCGAGGCAGCACCGGAGGTGCTCGACCCGCGGGCGAGAGCCGCCTCCGCGCCCTGAAGCCTGCCGCTCCGAGATCTCGGTAAGGGTCCCTGCGACGACCACGCCGAGCCTGCCGGCGCGACTGTGTGCCCGGAGGAGGAATTATGTTTCCGCCGATCATTACTCCCACACGCCCCTATCCTTGCGATCCCCGGCGGTACGCTACGGCTCCCAAAGTTGGGTACCCTTGGCTGTGCGCATCACGCGCGTCGATGCGGTGGCAATCCGGAGATACCGCGCCCGGCACGCGATGAGGCGCCTGATGGCGTGCGGCGACCGGCTGCTCTGGGACATGGGCGTCGGCCGCGGGAGATCGAGCGCGTGGTGCACAGAGGCCCCCATTCTGACGCCGCCACCGGCGCAACGGTCGCATTCGTCAGCGGCGTGTAAGTCTCGTGGTGGACCGCAACTGCTACGCATCGGGCGGGCGATCCGGACCTCATCGCTATGCAGCGCTGCTTCTTGCGTCCTGGTTGATATTTCACCGGCCGACGCCGTCCGCTTGTGCGGTCGGCGGCGACAGCACCAGCGCCTTGTTCGGCATCTACCGCTGGGGCTGGGGCTTCTCCACCAACCAGGACTTCAACGGCGACATCGCGCTGATCGCGTGCTTCGCTGCGTCCTGGACCCCAGCCATGATTCGCCGGTGGAATGCCGATCCGTTCGGCTTCCTGCGCCCAGGGAACGAGCTGCCTGCGCTCGTGGCTAGCGCGCCACCCGCCACGCCCCCCGCGACCGGCACAGGCGTGGTCGTCTGTCTGATGGGCTAGCTTGCCGGATCCGGCCCACGTCCCGTGATGTTCACGGAAGGATGGTCGTCTGTTACGAGTCTCCCCATGGGTCAGGCAGCGGTGCAGCGCCCGCCAGCGCGGTTCGATGCGAGCGTGGTGCCCGGCGCAAAGCCG
>JBKPNX010000214.1:0-6187 GCA_046732855.1 Pseudomonadota bacterium | reverse complement strand
GAAAATAGCCACCCCACCACTTCTCGAAGCCGAGGTAGCGCGGTTCCTCGGTATCGATCCTGGAATAAAGATTGTACTGCTTGGTCCAGAGCGTGTTGGCCGGGTTCAGCTTCTCGAAGTTCTCGACCAAGTAGGCGCCGTCGAACTTGCCGTCGCCGAGATCGCCGCAGAGCGAGGTGAGCCAGGTGCCGCCGAGCAGGCCGCCCATGTAGCGCAACGGGTTCTTGCCCTCGACGCCCGCCCAGTAGGACAGCGGCGAGCCCGCGATGCTGACGAGACCGACCAGATCCGGCGCGGCGGCGGCCAGCATCATGATCGCCCACCCGGCCTGGCAGTTGCCGACCACCACCGGCTTGCCGACGGCCTCGGGATGCAGCTCCTGCACCTTGCGCAGGAACTGCGCCTCGGCCCAGCCGATGTCGGCGATGGTCTGGCCGGGCTCGGGTTCGGGATAAAACGCAACGAAATACACAGGGTGACCCGCGCGCAAGGCGACGCCAACCTGGCTCGCCTCCTTGGACCCGCCGATGCCGGGGCCGTGCCCGGCGCGCGGGTCGACGATCACGAACGGTCGCTTGTTCGGATCGAGCTCGATGCCGGGATCCGGCTTGATGCGAAGCAGCATGTAGTTGACCGGCCGCTCGAGGCTGCGGCCGTCGACCACCAGCTCGTAATCGAACACCAGGACCGGCGGCTTGCCTTTCTGATAGTGCTCGATCGCCTGATTGCCGCGTTTGCGCATCACGTCCCAGAACAGAACGGTGCGCTGGCAGGAATCGACCCAGTAGTCCCAGGCGTCCTTGGCGAAGCCGGAGGCAGGCTTGGGTGCCTTGCTCATGTCCGGGAGCGCCCCCGCCCAGGCCTTCGCCACCTGCTCCGGCAGCCACCGAGCGGTCGCCTCCGCATACATAGCGAAGGGCACCCACGTCGAGGGCACTGCAGCGTTAGTCTCCGTCGGTCCGGCGACCCGGTCGGCCCGGCCATTCCCCGAGCGTGCCCCTGCATCGGGCTCTGTCGCTCGAGCTCGAGCCGACCGATGGCTCTCGTCATCACTCCGGCCCATTCGGCCACCTTTGCTGGTTGTCATACGTCCCCCATGGCACGCTTGCCGGCAGCGCTGAGAGTTGCTCAGTACGCCCCAACCTTGGTCGCGGTCTCTTGCTGCATTGCAGCATAAACCTGACCATCGAGCAAGTCATGCGGCTCCATGTCACCGGGCCATCCAGATTCACCACCTCAGGAAAATCCCGACGTCGCCCGGCATGCCGCCCGGGAAGTCCATAATCTGGGCGCGCACCTTGTAGCCCTGCGGCTCGAGCTCCTTCTGCCAGAACTCGTACGCCCGCTTCGCGAAGCCGGTCAGGGTCTGCGGCCACTCGGACTCGAAGCTGTTGATCGCCCGGCCGCCATCGGTGCAGTACTTGCTCGGGAAACGCAGCGCAAGCACCTCCCGTTCGCCCCCCTCGGCGGCCGCCCGGACCACTTTGGAGACGCGCTCGAACACCTCGGGATGGATCTCGCGCGACATGAACGCATCGCGGAGCTGCTGGTGCTCGTCATCGACCTTGCGCTTCTTCTCGAGCGCTTCCCGCGCCTTCTCCATGTCCTTCTCTTCGGTGATTCGCCTGAGCTGATCAGGCGTGACCAAGCCTTCTGCCACGGCGATGACTCCCCCTGTTCTGACCCTTATCCCGACGGCACTATGACGGACAGACAACCTGGTCAAGGCCGCCCCAAAACGCTCGGTCAAAGCCCGGTCGGGTTCCGGCTGCGCCAAGCAGTCGCCTTGGGCCCAGGTTGACCCGTCGGACGGGCCTCTAACTCACTCATCAACTGAGCGATTCTGCGCTGTCCGGATTAGCCACTCGGCCCATCATTCTATCGGGATGGGCCGCTGGTGCAGGAACAGGGCCCCCACTATGTTACCCCCTCTGGGGGGAGGACCGTGCTCGATGGGAGGTTGCCATGAAGCCGCTCAGCCGTGCCGCAGCGTGGTCGTTGGCTTTCGTGGTCGTGGCGGGCTGCGCGTCGACCGAGGTGACGGAGCGCGAGCGTTACGAGGGCGCGAAGCTCGCCCGGCCCGATCGCATCATCGTCTACGACTTCACGGCGGACCCTGCGGACGTTCCGCCCGAATCGGCGTTTGCCGCGCAGATGGCCGGCGCCAGAACGCCCGCGCCGCAACAGGTCGCGCTCGGCCGCAAGCTCGGCGCTCAGGTCGCGAAGGAGCTGGTGGCGGATCTGCGCGGCATGGGCCTGCCGGCCGTGGCAGCCGCGGGGCAGCCGGCGCCGCGCGCGAACGACATCGTGCTGCGGGGTTATTTCGTCTCGGTCGACGAGGGCAGCGCCACCCAGCGCGTGCTGGTCGGCTTTGGCGCCGGCGCCGCCGAGCTGAACACCGCTGTCGAAGCCTACCAGATGACGGCGCAGGGTCTGCGCCCGCTCGGCCGCGGCGAGATCAAATCCGGAGGCGGCAAGCTGCCCGGTATGGTCGTGCCGCTCGCGGTGGTCGCAGCGACGGCCAACCCGATCGGGCTGGTGGTCGGTGGCGTGGTGAAGGGGACCGGCGAAGTGACCGGCTCGGACACCATCCAAGGCGCCGCCAAGCGGACCGCGGACGAGATCGCGGCGCAACTCAAGACGGCAGCCGAGGAGCAGGACTGGATTTAGCGAAGCCGAAGCGAGAGTAGCGAATACGCAACGGAGCACCTCGAACTGCCCGCTTACCCCCCAGATGCGCGAACGGGATATGGCTTCTCACCGAGTCGGTGAAGGACGTGCGTTGCTTGGTCGCTCGAGCTCGTTCGAATGGCTGGCGCGCTATGTGAACCCAGACTGAAACGCAGGGATGACTTCCTGGTTTGGCCAGAAGGAACCGGCCGCATGCTTCTGATGCTTTTGGCTGCGCTGCTCTTTATAGCGCCGCTCACCGCCTGCGATCAGGCAGCCGAGACCCCGGCCACTGCGGTGTCCGCGCCGCTACCGGCGGTCACGGTGATCGACGTGCAGCCCACTGAAGTCACGCCGGGCTTCGACTTCAACGGACGCGTGGTCGCAGTCGACGAGGTCCAGCTGCGCGCCCGCGTGACTGGATTGCTCGAGCAACGGCTGTTCGAGGAGGGAGCCGATGTTGACACCGGCGACCTCCTGTTCGTCATCGAAAAGGGGTCCTACCAGGCGGTGGTGGAGCAACGCCGGGCCGAGCTGGCGAGCGCCGAGGCGAATAGGGCCAAAACTACGGCACAACTGAAGCGCGGCGAAGAGCTGGTCAAGAAGAGGAATATGCCGCGGGCGGAAGTGGACGCGCGGCGCGCCGCCGATCAGATCGCTGCGGCGAAAATCCTCGAGACGCAGGCGGCGATCGACCAAGCGCAGATTCGTCTTGGCTACACCGAAATTCGCGCGCCGATCGCCGGCCGCATCAGCCGCGCGCTCAGCGTCGGTAGCCTGGTCCGCCCGCACAGCGTTGTGCTCGCGACAATCGTGAGCCAGGATCCGATCTAGTAACTTTTCCGGTGAGTCAGCGGCAGCTCCAGGCGCATCGGGGTGAACGCGGCGAGCCGGTGGTCAGAGTCACCTTGCCGGACAAGCTCTACGAGCACCCAGGCAAGCTGAACTTCCTCGACAACCGGATCGATCCCGGCACCGACACAGTGACGGTGCGTGCCGAGCTGCCCAACCCCGACCGCGTCCTGGTGAGTGGCCAATTCGCCCGCGTCCGGGTCGAGCGCGGCGAGCCGGAGAGGGTGCTCGCGGTGTCGCAGGGGTCGGTCCAGCTCGACCAAGTCGGTCCCTATGTTCTGGTGGTCAACGGCGACAACAAGGTGGAGGCTAGACGCGTCACGCTGGGCGCTGACGAGGGTGCCGAGGTCGTGGTGCAGACGGGGCTCGAGACCGGCGACAGGTGATCGTAGATGGCATCCAGAAGGTGCGACCCGACATGGCGGTTGCGGTGAGCGAGGGGCCGCCAGCACGCCCGGCCGGCCAGACCGCTCTGCAGCCGCGTTCCGGGTCTACCGGGCCATGACAGACCATCGCATCAGTCCGCCCCATCATGGCGCTCTCCGCCGACGAGCCCTGCGTGAAGCAGGGCATCGGCTGCGCAGAAGACCCGCTCCTCGTGCGCGAGCGGGTATCCGGCACCGGCGCGAGGTCCGCGCCACGGCCGCAGGAGCACTGTACGGCGGACCAGCCAGCAGGAGGTGTCAAATTGTTCCTCGACTATGTCGCTCTCGCAATTCTGTTCTTCGTGGTGATCACGTTGTTCTATGCCATCATCGCGATCCACGATGTGCCCTACGAAATCGCCAGGCATCGGGACCATCCGCATCAGGATGCGATCCACGTCGCCGGCTGGGTCAGCTTATTCACGCTGCACGCCATCTGGCCGTTCCTCTGGATCTGGGCGATGACGTACCGGCCCGATCGCGGCTGGGGCTTTGCCGAACGTGGGGCACCGGAGAGCCTGGACCGGCTGTCACTTGAAATTGCCCGGCTTGAGGAACGCGTGGCGCACCTCGAGCAATCCCGAGGTGATGGAAATCGAAGTAGACCACAAGAAGTCGCCCTGCCGGAGGCCGACTGATGGAACTCCTGATGATTCTCACCTACACGGCGATCTGCTATGCGATTTTCAAAATCTTTAAGATCCCGGTCAACAAATGGTCCATCCCGACCGCCGCGCTCGGCGGCATCATTCTGATCGCCCTGATTCTCCTCATCATGAACTACAATCATCCCTTTACCCGGCAGGCGCGCCTGTATTTCTACACTACCCCCATCGTGCCCGTGGTGCGGGGCGAAGTGATCGATGTCCCGGTGAAGCCCAACCTCCCCTTGAAGAAGGGAGACGTGCTGTTCCGCATCGACCCCCGCCACTATCAGTACGTGGTCGAGCAGAAGCGCGCGGCGCTGGCCGAGGCCGAGCAGAACGTGCATCAGCTCAAGGCCGCGCTGGACGTCGCGCTCGCTAACGTCAACGAGGCCACAGCCTCGCGCGATCGGGCGAAACAGTCCTTCGACCGCTACGAGCGGGGCAATGCGAATGCTCGCGAGGCTGGCCGGGCTCTGCCCTTCCCGGAAATCCAGGTCGAGAACCAACGGGGCGTCTACCTGGCGAGCGAGGGGGCCTTGCTGAGTGCGCAGGCCAGCGCCGAGCAGGCGCGACTTGCCTATGAGTCCCAAATCGATGGGGTCAACACCACGGTCGCGCGGCTGCAGGCCGAGCTACGCGACGCCGAATACGATTTGGAAGAGACCACCGTGACAGCACCCACCGACGGCTACGTGACGCAGTTGTTCCTACGGCCGGGCATGATCGCGGTCCCCATGCCGCTGCGTCCGGTCATGGTCTTCATCCACAGCGAGGACAACATCTTTGCGGCGGCGTTCCAGCAGAATGGCCTGCAGCGCGTCCGTGCAGGCGACGAGGCGGAGGTCGCGTTCGACGCGATTCCCGGCCGCGTGTTCAAGGGCGAGGTGGCGGGGATCATGGACGCCATCGTGGAGGGGCAGCTCCAGCCCACGGGAACATTGATCGACCCCGAGAGCCGGCAGGAGCCTGGCCGCGCCCTCGCGCAGATCAAGATAGCCGAGGATCTATCCATGTATCAGCTGCCAGCCGGCTCGTCGGGACAGGTTGCCGTATACACCGAGCATTGGCACCATTTCGCTGTGATCCGCCGCATCCTGCTCAGAATGAAGAGCTGGATGAACTACGTGTTCACCGAAGGTCACTGAGGCGACTGATACGACCGAGTCGACACATAAAAGGCTGCGCAGGATGAGCGAGGATCTGGGGACCATCGCGGCGACGCTCGTCGCTGACGGTAAGGGCATTCTTGCTGCCGACGAGAGCGTCGCCACCTTGACCAGGCGATTGGATGCCTTGGGGATCCAGTCCACCGAGCAGAGCCGGCGCGCGTACCGGGAAATGCTGTTCACCACGCCGGGCGCGGCCGAGTTCATCAGCGGCGCCATCCTGTACGACGAGACGATCCGGCAGAAGAGTTCCGGCGGCAAGCCGCTCGCGGAGGTCCTGTCGAGCCGGGGCATCGTTCCCGGCATCAAGGTCGACACCGGCGCAGAGCCCCTCGCCGGCTTCCCCGAGGAGACCGTCACCGAAGGGCTCGACGGGCTGCGCGACCGCCTCGCGGAGTACCACGGCATGGGCGCCCGGTTCGCCAAA
>JBKPNX010000213.1:0-18041 GCA_046732855.1 Pseudomonadota bacterium | reverse complement strand
GACCTTCGGACACCGCGTACGCGCTCTCTTCGTACTCGTTCGGCACGACCAGGGTCGGGTGGGACCCGCCCGGCTGGAGCGGGCTCAGCGCGATCGTCTGGGCGCGCGCCGCCGCTGCCGGGTTCGGCCGGTAGTCGCGCTCCTCGCGCTTGCAGCCCGCGAGCGCGAGCGCCACGCCCAGCGCCAGCCCGAGCGCTCCGGGTGCGTTCACCGGTCACTCCCCGCGGCGGGCGCGTCAGCGACCCGCGGAACGTGATACTCGGCGAGGATACGGTCGATCTCGGTCTTGCGGCGTGCGATCACTTCATCGAGCAGGTCGCGCAGCGTGCGATCCTGCTTGCGCACCCCGACCGCGATGTCGAACGCGAACGGCAGCCCCTCATCGGCGCTGGCGGCGAGCGGGGTCACCGAAAGCGGCGGATCCTCGAGCGCGGCGAAGTAGCCGGCGAGCGGACCCCAGACCAGCGCGACGTCGATCTCGCCCGACGCCACTGCGCGCACGATGCGGGCCGCGGGATTCGTTTCGGCGTAGTTGCCGTAAACCGGGTAACCCCTGACATTATCGACCATGCCGCGCCGGCTGAGCGCGTGCGCGGGCGGCGTGTTGGCGAAATCGTCGCCGATCATCTGCACGCCGATGCGCAGCTCGCGCAGCTGGGGATCGTCCAAGCTCGTGATGTGCAGCCCGGGATCAGCCCGGGTCAGGGCGACGTAGCTCGATCGGTAGTAAGGACGCGTGGTCAGGGTCGGTTCGTAGTCCGCGGGCACCCCCGCCACGAGGTCGCAGCGATCCGCATTGAGCGTGTTCCGAATGAAGCCGCGGCGCTGCGGCCACCAAGCGTACTCGACCGCCATGCCCAGATCCGCCGCGATCAGCCGGACGATACGGTTCTCGAACCCCTGCTCCCGATCGTTGGAGAAGGGCAGGTCGTTCGGATCGGCACATGCCCGAAGCACGTGGGCGTGCTTTTCCGCGCTGGCCGGCGCCGCACTGAGCGCGACGAGCGCGAGCAGCGCGAGCGCCCTACGGCAGAGCGAAGACATAGAGCATGCCGCCCTTGCTGGTGTGTTGCGGCAGGTCGCCCATCGCGTTGACGAAGCCCAGCGCCGCGGTGCCATCGCGCGCATCCAGGCCGCCCGCGACGATGGCGCCCGCCCAGCCGCCCACGCCAGACAGGACGGCGACGTACTCCTTGCCATCCGGTCCGCGATAGACCGTGGGCTGGCCGACGATGCCCGAGCCGACCTTGAACTGCCAGAGCGGCTCGCCGGTTCTGGCGTGCACCGCTTTGAACCAGCCGTCCATGGTGCCGTAGAACACGAGGTCGCCCGCGGTCACCGCGGCCCCGCTCCAGGCCGGGAAATCCTCCTTGATGGTCCAGACCTCGCGCCCGGCCGCCACGTCCCAGGCGGTCAGCTCGCCGCGATGGCCGCCTGGCCCGGCATACATCCGCACGTCCATGCCGACGTAGGGAGTGCCCGCGATGTAGCTGGTCTGCGCCGGCTCCGCATCCTGGCAAAGATTGTTGTGGGGGATGTAGAGCCATCCGGTCTTGGGCGAGTACGCGGAGGGCTGCCAGTCCTTCGCTCCCGGTGAGGCTGGGCAGATCTCGCGCGTCACTCGGCCGACCTGCTGCTCCTTGGCCGGATTGTAAATCAGGCGCCCGGTCTTAAGGTCGACGCCCGTGGACGTGGTGATCGGGGCGAAGGGTTTGGCGTAGAGCACCTCGCCGGTCAGCCGGTCGAGAAGGTAGAGATAGCCGTTGCGGTCGGGATGGATCAGCGTTTTGCGGGGCTGCCCCTGCCACTCGAGATCGATCAGGACGTTCTCGTTGACGCCGTCGTAATCGTGGAGGTCGTGCGGGCTCCACTGGTAGAACCATACCGCCTCGCCAGTATCCGGGTCGCGGGCGAACATCCCGGCGGTCCATTTGTTGTCGCCGGGCCGCTGCTCCGGGTTCCACGGCCCCGGGTTGGCCGTCCCGTAATAGAGCAGGTTCGCCTCGGTGTCGTAAGTCAGCCAGCCCCAGACGGTGCCGCCGCCGATCCGCCAGGCGTCGGGCGGCCAACTCGCGACCCCGAGGTCCTGGCCCCGGTCCTGCTCGTAGAACGGGTTGAAACGCTCGCCGATCAGCACGTCGCGGTCCGGCCCGGTGCTATAGGCGCGCCACGCTATGCTGCCGTCGCTCGCGTCGAGCGCCGTCATCCAGCCGCGGACGCCATTCTCGCCGCCGCTGTTGCCGACCATCACCTTGCCCTTGACCACCAGCGGCGCCATCGTGATCGTCTCGCCGAGGTTGATGTCGCCGAGGGGGGTCCGCCAGAGCTCCTCGCCGGTGGCGGAGTCGAGCGCGACGGTCTGGCCGTCGAGAGTGTTGAAGAACACCCTGCCGTCGGCATAGGCGGCACCGCGATTGACGGTGTCGCAGCAGGCCACGCCCTGGGCGGCGGCGACGGGCTTGGGCTCGTATTTCCATTTGAGCGGCGCCCCGGGCTTGGTGAGGTCGAGGGCGTAGAGAATGTTGGGGTACGGCGTGACCACGAACATCGTGTCGTCGGCCACGATGGGTGCCGCCTCCTGCCCGCGCAGCACGCCTACCGAGAAGGTCCACGCCACGACCAGGCCTTTGACGTTGTCCGCGTCGATCTGGTCGAGCGGGCTGTAGCGGAACCCGGCCAGGTTTTGCCCGGGGATCGGCCATACGCCGTCGTCCTGCCCCATCGCAGACCCCGCGGCCAGGACAGTGCAACAGGCCACGCACACGGAAGCGGACCGCCTGAGGGCAGGTCGCAACGGCAAGGCAATTCTCCCGGCGCAGCAATCGACGGCGCGACCGACGGCTAAACGCGAATCCGGCTCCACGGGTTCCACATTGATGGCCGTGAGCTATGCGCGGGCTCAGGCCTGACCGACAGGGCCGGTATCGCGATCCGGGCGATCATGACACGAGGCGATTCGTGCCACGCGCCAGGCGTCTGCGGGTCGCAGCCTCGGGTGCGCAGGCCCTCGGTCGGCTCGACAACTTTCCGGGCGCGCTCTCGATGATGTGACGCCGAGTGAGGCCCGACCGAGGCTGCTCGGCTCGGCCAATGCGCCTTTGCGCTGCTGGCGGTGTTGCCGGCTCGCGCAACCCGTCGAGATTGCAGCATCGCGGGCGCCGATACCCTGGACATGCTGGTGCACAAGCTCAAGATCGCGATTGTTGAACTGCTCGAAGCGAATAATTTGCTGCCGGCCGATCACCCGGCGGATATCCCGTTCGCCCTTCTCGCGGAGCGCCGATAGAGGGCGCCCGTTCCCGTCTGAATGGCTGAGAACTTCCCGCCTGCGGTCAAGAAACTGCGGCGCGTTGCCTGCTGTCGTTTCGAACGCCAGGGCAAAGCGATCACGAGATCTGGTACAGCCCGGTCGCGTGGCGGCGCTGCCTGATGGACGCCAAAATCAAATCGAGGCGCTGGGCGAACCACACGTCGAAGCAGGCCGGCTGCCCCAGGCGTTTTATGACGCGCCCCGACGCGCTGCTCTCGCGCGGCCGCGGTGCGCGGCAAGTTGGGTTCCCGCCGTTCTGGACCCGCTTCAGCCCTGGCCACCGGATCGATGCGCGCAAGCGGGCCCGGCCTCACGAATTCGGGAGCTTGATCGGGAGTAGCCTCAGGCCGATCATCGCGCAGGCGGAACTCAACGAGAGAGAGCGCGGCGCGAGGTCGCGCCAGGGAGGGGCCATGAAAGCGACGTTCATCGATTGTCCGCCGTTCCTGCACGAGCTGTATCGCGGCGATCTCGCCGAAATCGTGCCGGATCTCACGATCAACGTCGGCAGCCCGTCGGCGAACGAGGCGATCCGGCTGCTCGAGGACAGCGCGTTCGCCCTGAACGATCACACCACGATGGACCGCGCGCTGCTCGAGGCGTGCCCGAGCCTGCGGTGCATCGTGTTTCTCGGCACCGGCGCGGCCAGCTTCATCGACCTCGCCGCCGCCGCACGCCTCGGCATCCGCGTGCGCACCTATGGTGGTTACGGCGATCAGAGCGTCGCCGAGCACGCGCTCGCGCTGATGTTGGCTGCCGGCCGCGGCATCGCGCGCATGGACCGCGACATCCGGGGCGGCCGGTTCGAGCCGGTGAGCGGCATCGAGTTCGCCGGCAAGAGCCTCGGCGTGGTCGGCACCGGCGGGATCGGCAAGGTCATGGTGCGCCTCGGCGCCGCGCTCGGCATGCGCGTGCTCGCCTGGAACCGCAGCGGCGTGCCGGAGGACCTGCCGGCGCAGGCGACCGCGCTCGATGACGTGCTCGCGCAGGCAGATGTGGTCTCGATTCACCTGAGCCTGAACGACGGGACGCGCGGCCTGATCGATCGCCGTCGTCTCGGCCTGCTCAAGCCGGGCGCGATCCTGATCAACACCGCGCGCGGCGCGATCGTCGACGAGGCGGCGCTGATCGAGGCGCTCCAGGACGGGCGCATCGCCCACGCCGGACTGGACGTGTTCGCGACCGAGCCGCTGCCGCCCGACCATCCGCTCGCCCGCCTGGAGAACGTCACGCTCACCGCCCACGCCGCGTTCGCCACGCGCGAGGCGTCCGAGCGGCTGCTGCGTACCGCGCTCGAGATCCTCGTCGAGGAGCGCGCGACCGGCTGATCATGACCAGCTGTGCGACCGGATCGCGATTCTGCCCCGACCCGGCTATCTCGGGATGCCCGAAAAGCTCCGGACGGGCACCGGAGCGCTGATGCTCACCAGCGCCTCCCCTTCCGTCAGCGACCCGCTCCTGCCGGGGGCGGCCGTGTAGCGCGGGTCTATACGCCGCCGTCCGGCGAATAGATGTCGACCTGCTGCAGGTAGAGAAACGTCTGCTGCAGCCCGCAGCCCTCGTCGTCGGGCGAGGGCACGCCATTGTTCAGCGCGGTCGCCGCCTCGTCCAGCTGGCGCAGCAGCGGATCGAGCTCGGCATCCGTGGTGGCACCGAGCACCTGCTCGCCGAGCGCGCGCACCCGCTCCGTACCCTGGAACGCGTTCTCGGCGCAGTGGATAGCGCGGGGGCCATAATTGCGCACCGCAGCCGATGCGCTGTCCCGGTCGAGCGCGGCCCTGATGTCGTCGATCATGCGGGGAAGCGAGCGGCGCAGCCCGTAGCCCGAGCCCGCCCAGACCTCGACGATGCCGCTGTTCTTGGCGGGCCATGGCGGGGCGATCTCCGGGTCGATCGCGTACAGCACCTCGCCGACCCGGGTCCTGGCCCCCTCGGCGGTGGCCGCGGCCCGGGCGAGGCTGGCGTTCTGCCCGGCCACGCCGGCGTCAAACATGGCGATGTACAGCAGGCCCTGCTGCGCCGGAACGGCGTCGTCGCTGAACAGAACCTGGGTCAGCGCGCCTTCGGGCGCCTCGGCCGCGACCAATCCCGGGTAGACGTTGTGCACGACCATCGGATCGTGGGTGCAGCCCGCGGACAGCAGCACACCGAGCGCCGCGCTGTATCGCGCGAGCATGCGGGTCTTCCTTTGCGCACCGCCGCCTGACATGATCCCGTCCCGCTGGTGATCGTTCGCGCCGGTGTTAAATAAGGCCCGAATCTGAGAGGAAGTCCATGGACAATCGCGAGCGGGACGGGCGGGTCGAGCTGGCGGCGGCGTTTCGGATCGCGGTGCGCTGCGGCTTCCATGAGGGCGTGTGCAACCACTTCAGCTTAGCGCTGAGCGATGACGGGCGCGAGTTCCTGGTCAATCCGCACGGCCGCCATTTCAGCGAACTGCAGGCGCGCGATCTCCTGCGCGTCGACGCGGACGGCCGCGTGCTCGCCGGTGACGGCGCGGTCGAAGCCTCCGCGCTTTACATCCACGGCCGCATGCACATTGCCCGGCCAGACCTGCGCTGCATCCTGCATACTCACATGCCGTATGCCACCGCGCTGACCTCGATCGAGGGCGCGCGCCTGGAGCCGATCAATCAGAACGCGCTGCGATTCACCGGCCGGGTCGCCTACGATGACGACTACGGCGGGCTTGCCCTGGACGCGGCGGAGGGCGACCGGCTCGCCGCCGTTCTCGGCGACAAACGCGTGCTGTTCATGGCCAACCACGGCGTGATCACGACCGGCCGCACCGTGGCGGCCGCGTTCGATGACCTCTACTACCTCGAGCGGGCCTGTCAGAACCAGGTGCTCGCCATGGCGACCGGCTGGCCGCTTAAGCGCGTGCCCGCGGCGGAGGTCGCGCGCACCCGCGCCGAATTCGGTCTCTACGGGGAACAGGCCGACCTGCATTTCGCCGCGCTGAAACGCCTGCTCGATCGCGAGGAACCCGACTACGCTGCGTGACGCCCAAAAGCCCGTAGAGGCGGGTTTTGACCGACATCGCTGCCGGCCTATCTTTGCTGCACGCAGGAGGTCGCGGGGAGAGGGAGAAGATCGATGCTGATCAGGCAACGGCGCGGATGGGAGCTGCCTGAGAGCGCGGCGACACCGGAGTATCTGTTCCACGAGCGCCGCCGCCTGATCCGGGGGCTCGCGGCCGGCCCGATCCTGCTCGCTGGCGGCAGGTGGCGCGCGGCCGCGGCCGAGGATCCCGCCCCGGGCGCCGACCTCTATCCGGCGCAGCGCAATCCGCGCTACCAGCTCGACCAACGCATTCCCGAGCTCAGCGACGAGCGGCTGGTCACCACCTACAACAACTTCTACGAGTTCGGCTCGCACAAGCAGATCTGGAAGGCGGCGCAGGCGCTCCAGGTGCGTCCGTGGACCGTGACCCTGGGCGGCATGGTCGAGCAGGAGCAGACGCTGGAGATCGACGACCTGCTCCGAAAAATGCCGCTCGAGGAGCGCCTCTATCGCCACCGCTGCGTCGAGGCCTGGTCGATGGCCGTGCCCTGGAGCGGCTTTCCGCTGCGCGCGCTGGTCGATCTGGCGCGGCCGCTCGGCAGCGCCAAGTACCTGCGCATGGAAACGTTTCTCGACCCGGACACGGCGTCCGGTCAGAAGCAGTTCTGGTATCCGTGGCCGTATGTCGAGGGCCTGACCATGGCAGAGGCGACGCACGAGCTCGCGTTCATCGCCATCGGCCTGTACGGCAAGCCGCTCGCGCCGCAGAACGGCGCGCCGCTCCGCCTCGCGGTGCCGTGGAAATACGGCTTCAAATCGATCAAGTCGATCGTCCGCCTCACCTTCACCGACCAGCGCCCGAAAAGCTTTTGGGAAGAGATCGCGGGCACCGAGTACGGCTTTTGGGCGAACGTCAACCCCGAGGTGCCCCATCCGCGCTGGAGCCAGGCCGAAGAGACGCCGCTCGGCAGTTCGACCAAGGTGCCGACCGTGATGTTCAACGGCTACGGCGCGTTCGTCGCCGACCTGTACAAGGGGCTGGAGAACGAGCCGCTGTTCATGTGAATGCGGCTTAGCCGGCGGCCTCGGGACGATCCATAGGGGTTGAGCGCCCACCCTCGAATTCGTCAATTCGGTCTCTTGACCGCGCTTCTCGTGTCACCTAGAAATTGCATACCCCTGCACAAAAAAATGCCGGGTCCGAAGACCCGGCTAGTCAATCAGGGAGGCTTAACGTCTGGGAGACGTGAGGATCATCGATCCTCAGACTTCAGGCCGGAGCCTGAAGCGCAGGCATTGCACCTCAGGGAAAGCGCGCTGCCCACTTCAGCAAGCCGCACGCGTCGTGCTTCTTGCTGCAACGCAAAATATAGTCAGGTGCGGCACCCCTGACCAGGGCCTCAGTGCATAACTGCCATGCGATTCTGTAACTATGTTGCCAATTCACCACACCGGCTGTTCGGGGATCTTGCGCAGCAGGAAATCGCGGAACACTCTGACCCGCTTGGACGCCCGCATTTCTTCGGGATAGACGAAGTAGGCGTCGAACGTCGGCCCCTCGAGCTGGGGCAGCACGCGGACCAGCCGGCGCGAGGTCGAGCACAGGTAGTCGGGCAACGAGGCCACGCCGAGCCCCCGCTCGGCGGCGCGCAGCATGCCATAGACATTGTTGATCATCAGTGCCGCGCGGCGCGCCGGGCGCATATCCGACGGCTCTCGCCCGGCGACCAGAACCCAGTTCAGGCTCGGCACCGGGGCCGGCATGGTATCGGAGCCGTACGCCACCAGGCGATGCCGGTCGAGATCGCCGGGGGCGTCCAGGGGCGGCGCGTCGTCCAGATACTCGGGCGCGGCATAAAGGTGGGTGTGCGCCGTCATGAGCCGTCTTTGCACGAGATCTGGCTGGCGCGGCGGCGTGAGACGGATCGCCACGTCGGCCTCGCGCATGCTGAGGTCGAGCTCGGTATCGATCACCAGGAGCGAGACGGTGATGTCCGGGTAGACGTCCATGAATTCCTTCAAATGCGTGGTCAGCCAGACGGTGCCGAAGCCGACCGTGGTGTTGACGCGCAGATGGCCGGACGGGGTCTCCTTGGTTTCGGCGAGCTTGGATTCCGCGCTGGCGATGCGCGCCGCGACATCGTGCGCGGCCTCCAGCAGCAGCTCGCCCTGCTCGGTCATGACCAAGCCGCGAGCGTGCCGGTGGAACAACGGCATGCCGAGCTCCTCCTCGAGTGCGCCGATCTGCCGGCTGATCGCCGACTGGCTGAGCCCGAGGGTGTCGGCGGCGCGGGTGAAGCTGCCGGCTTGGGCGACGCCGCGGAACACCCGGACGCGGTCCCAGTCGAGCATGCTGCGCGCCCCTCAGTCGCCGGCGCCGTAAGACGCGGTCGCGGGCGCGTGCCGCTCGAGGCCAGCGAGGAACTTCTCCGCTTCCAGCGCCGCCATGCAGCCGCTGCCCGCGGCCGTGACCGCCTGGCGGAAAATCTTGTCCTGGACGTCGCCGGCGGCAAACACGCCGGGCACGCTGGTAACCGTGCTGTTCGGTGCAGTGATCACGTAGCCCTCGTGGTCCATGCTGAGCTGGCCTCTGACCAGTCCGGTCGCCGGATCGTGGCCGATCGCGATGAACACCCCCTCGACCGCGATCTCGCTGGTCGCGCCCGTGCGCACGTTCCTCAGCCGAAGTCCGGTAGCCACGAGCGGTTGCTCGCGACCGAGGATTTCTTCCACCACGCTGTCCCAAATGATTTCGATCTTGGGATTACGAAACAGGCGATCCTGCAGCACTTTCTCGGCGCGTAGCTGGTCGCGGCGGTGGATCAGGATCACGCGGCTCGCGATCTGGCTGAGATACAACGCTTCCTCGACCGCGGTATTGCCACCGCCGACCACGGCAACCGGTCGGCTGCGGAAAAAGAAGCCATCGCACGTGGCGCATGCAGACACGCCATGGCCGCCGAACTTCTGCTCGCTGGGCAGCCCGAGCCAGCGCGCCCGCGCGCCGGTGGCGAGGATCAACGTCTCGGCCGCATAGCGGTCGCCCGAATCGGCGGTGCACATGAACGGCCGCCGGCTCAGGTCGACCGCGGTGATCGTGTCGAACACGAGTTCGGCGCCGCAGTTCGCCGCCTGCGCCGCCATCTGCTCCATCAGCCAGGGACCCTGGATCACCTCAGCAAAACCAGGGTAGTTCTCGACGTCGGTCGTGGTCGACAGCTGGCCACCGACGTGCAGTCCCTGAATCAGTATCGGCGAGAGAATCGCCCGGGCGGCATAGATCGCCGCGGTATAGCCTGCCGGTCCCGAGCCGATGATCAGGACTTTACAGTGTCGCGTCGCCATCGCCGTGCCTCCTCAGCACAGAACGGCAAATGAGTGTAGTTACTCTGTTGCAGCCATGCCACTGCGCAGCCGGTGCGCCGTTTGGTCCCGGCGCGGCGGTCGCCGGCTCCCCTTGAAGGGAGTCCCGCGGTGCGCGCTGTCGGCCGCTATTGCGCGCTGATCTCGCCGGGATAGGCGACTTCGAGGATCTCGAAGTAGCGAGTGCCGCGCGGCGTGTTGACCTCGATCGAATCGCCGGCCTCGCGCCCGATCAGAGCTCTGCCCAGCGGCGCGGTGATGGACAGCAGGCCTCTTTGGACCTCGGCCTCCTCGGGGCCCACGATCTGGTAAACCGCTTCCTCCTCGGTCTCCTCGTCGACCAGCTTGACCCGGGCGCCGAACTGGATCGTGCTGCCGCCCTGCTGGCTGATGTCGATGATCGCCGCGCGCGCCAGCTTGTCCTCGATCTCGAGCATACGCCCCTCGATGAAGCTCTGGCGCTCGCGCGCGGCGTGGTATTCGGCGTTCTCCGAGAGATCGCCATGCTCGCGCGCCTCCGCGAGCGCCCGGATCACGGCAGGCCGCTCGTCGTTCTTGAGCCGCTTGAGCTCCTCTTCGAGGCGCACGTAACCGCTCGAGGTCATCGGAATCCGGTCGGTCATCTATGCCATCACATGGAGCGCACGGGCGCAGAGGCACCCGTGCGGCGCTTGAGATATGGGGAAACAGGCATTCGATAATAGGATTGCAGGGGCGCAACCGCAAGGTCGCGCGCGGCCGGCGCGGTCATCGCCTGAACCACCGCCCGCGCCCCGGCCACGGTCGTGTAGTACGGGATCTTATGCTCCAGCGCGGTGCGCCGCAGCGTGTAGCTGTCGCGGATCGCGCGGCGGCCCTCGGTCGTGTTGAGCACGATCGCGACGCCGCCGTCCTTGATCCGATCGACCACGTGCGGCCGGCCCTGATGGACCTTGTTGATCACCTCGACCTCGAGCCCGCTCTCTCTGAGGTGCGCGGCGGTCCCGTCGGTCGCGATCAGGCGGTAGCCGCGCTCGAGCAACAGTCGGCCGAGCTCGACCATGACCGCCTTGTCGCGGTCGCGCACCGAAATGAACACGGCGCCCGTCTCGGGCAGCCGATTGCCGACGCCGAGCTGCGCTTTCGCAAAAGCGGCGCCGAAGCTCAGGTCCAGGCCCATCACCTCGCCGGTCGACTTCATCTCCGGCCCGAGCAACAGATCGACGCCCGGAAAACGGGCGAACGGAAAGATCGCCTCCTTCACCGCGATGTGACCGAGGCGTTGCGGCTCGAGCCCGAACGCGGCCAGCCGCTCGCCGACCATGACCCGCGCCGCGATCTTGGCGATCGGCTGGCCGATCGCCTTGGCCACGAACGGCACCGTGCGTGACGCCCGCGGGTTGACCTCGAGAATGTACAGTTCGCGATCCTTGATCGCCAGCTGGAGGTTCATCAGGCCGCGCACGTCGAGCGCGCGCGCCAGCATCTCCGCCTGGCGCTGGATCTCGTCGATGATGTCGGGCGCGAGCGAATGCGGCGGCAACGAGCACGCGCTGTCGCCGGAATGGACGCCGGCCTCCTCGATGTGCTCCATGACCCCTGCCACGAACACGGTCTCGCCGTCGGCGATGACGTCCACGTCGACCTCGATCGCCTGGTCCAGGTAGCGATCGATCAGGATCGGCCCGAGCTCGGCGAGCTGCGCCGCCGCCGCCATGTACTCGCCGAGCTCGGACGCCTCGTGCACGATCCGCATCGCCCGGCCGCCGAGCACGTACGAGGGGCGGATCACCAGGGGAAAGCCGATCCGCTCCGCCCGGCGCAGCGCCTCGTCCCGATCGTGGCAGGTGTCGTTGTCCGGCTGGCGCAGGCCAAGGCGGCGCAGCAGCTCCTGAAAGCGCTGACGATCCTCGGCCAGATCGATCGCACCCGGCGAGGTGCCGAGGATCGGCACGCCCGCGTCCGCGAGCGGCCGGGCGAGCTTGAGCGGGGTCTGCCCGCCCAGCTGCACGATCACCCCGCACAGTTCGCCGCGGCTCGCCTCGACCCGCACGATCTCGAGCACGTCCTCGGCGGTGAGCGGCTCGAAGTACAGCCGATCGGACGTGTCGTAGTCGGTCGAGACCGTCTCGGGATTGCAGTTGATCATGATGGTCTCGACGCCCGCGTCGGCGAGGCCGAATGCGGCGTGGACGCAGCAGTAGTCGAACTCGATGCCCTGGCCGATCCGGTTCGGCCCGCCGCCCAGGATGATCACCTTACGCCGCTCGCTCGGCGCCGCCTCGCATTCCGCCCCACCGCCGTCGGCAAGCCCGGTCTCGTAGCAGCTGTACAGATAAGGCGTGCGCGCCTCGAACTCCGCGGCGCAGGTATCGATCCGCTTGTACACCGGATGCACGCCATGCGCGCGCCGCCGCGCCGCAACCGCCGTTTCGCTGATCCCCGCCAGTCGCGCCAGGCGCGCGTCGGAGAAACCCATGGCCTTGAGTTCGCGCAGGCCTTCGGCCTCGGCGGGCAGACCGCTTCGGCGCACCTCCGCTTCGGCTGCGACGATCGCGCGGATCTGCTCGAGGAACCATGGATCGTATCGGGTCACGGCGTGGATCTCGTCGATGCCGAGACCGACCCGGAAGCCTTGAGCGATCATCCGGATCCGCTCCGGCGTCGGTCGCGCGAGCGCCACTCGGACCGCCTGCTGCGACGCGTCTTTCTCGTCGAGTTCCGGGATGTCGATCTCGTCCAGGCCGTCCAGCCCGATCTCGAGCGAGCGGAGCGCCTTCTGCAGCGACTCGGCGAACGTGCGCCCGATCGCCATGGCCTCGCCGACCGACTTCATCGACGTGGTCAGGATCGGCTCGGTTTCCGGGAATTTCTCGAAGGTGAACCGGGGCACCTTGGTGACCACGTAGTCGATCGTCGGCTCGAACGACGCCGGGGTGCAGCCGGTGATGTCGTTGGTGATCTCATCGAGCGTGTAGCCGACCGCCAGACGCGCCGCGACCTTGGCGATCGGAAAGCCGGTGGCCTTCGAGGCGAGCGCGGACGAGCGCGACACCCGCGGGTTCATCTCGATGATGACCATGCGCCCGTCGCTCGGATCGATCGCGAACTGGACGTTGGAGCCGCCGGTATCCACCCCGATCTCGCGCAGCACCGCGATCGAGGCCGCGCGCATGCGCTGATATTCCTTGTCGGTGAGCGTCAGCGCGGGCGCGACCGTGATGCTGTCGCCGGTGTGCACGCCCATCGGGTCCACGTTTTCGATCGAGCACACGATGATGCAGTTGTCGGCCCGGTCGCGCACGACCTCCATCTCGTACTCTTTCCAGCCGAGCACGGACTGCTCGATCAGCACCTCGCGGATCGGCGAGGCGTCCAGACCGGCGGCGACCACCTGCTCGAACTCCGCGCGGTTGTAGGCGATGCCGCCGCCGGTGCCGCCGAGCGTGTAGCTCGGCCGGATGATCGCCGGCAGGCCGACCTCGTCGAGGGCCGCGGGGGCTTCGGCCAGCCCGCGCACGACCACGCTGCGCGGCATCTCGAGCCCGATCCGGTGCATCGCGTCGCGGAACAGCTGGCGGTCCTCCGCCTTGGCGATCGCCTCGCGCGAGGCGCCGATCAGCTCCACCCCACAGCGATCGAACGTGCCGTCCTCGGCCAGCGCCTGCGCCACGTTCAAGGCCGTCTGGCCGCCCATCGTCGGCAGGCAGGCATCGGGGCGCTCGCGCTCGATCACCTTGGCGACGATCTCGGGCACGACCGGCTCGATGTAGGTCGCATCCGCCAGGTCCGGATCGGTCATGATCGTGGCCGGGTTCGAGTTGACCAGGATCACCCGGTAGCCTTCGGCCTTGAGCGCTTTGACCGCCTGAGTGCCGGAGTAGTCGAACTCGCAGGCCTGGCCGATCACGATCGGGCCGGCGCCGATCACCAGGACCGACTTGATGTCGGTGCGTTTGGGCATCAGGCGCTCTCGACCAGGCGGAGAAACCGCTCGAACAGATACGCGCTGTCCTGCGGGCCCGGCGAGGCCTCCGGGTGGTATTGCACCGAGAACACCGGCCGCCCGCGCAGGTTCAGTCCTTCGAGCGAGCCGTCGAACAGCGACAGGTGCGTCTGCTCGACCTCCGCGGGCAGGCTGTCCGGGCGGACCGCGAACCCATGGTTCTGGCTCGTGATCTCCACCTTGCCGGTGGTCAGATCCTTGACCGGGTGGTTGGCGCCGTGATGGCCGAACTTCATCTTCTCGGTCGTGCCGCCGAGCGCCAGCGCGAGCATCTGGTGGCCGAGGCAAATGCCGAACAGCGGCTTGCCGCTCGCCAGGAGCTTCTGGATCTGCGGCACCGCGAACCTGCCGGTGGCCGCGGGATCGCCCGGCCCGTTGGACAGGAAGATGCCATTCGGCTCGAGTGCCAGCACCTCCTCGGCCGAGGTGGTCGCCGGCACCACCGTGACGCGCAGGTCGAGGCTTGCGAGCGACCGTAAGATGTTGCGCTTGATTCCATAATCGACGGCGACCACATGATGCCGGCCGTGCTGGAGGCGACCGTAGCCGTGCGGATAACGCCAGATGGTTTCGTCCCACGCGTAGCGCTGACGGCAGGATACCTCGGATGCGAGGTCCATGCCCTCCATACCCGGCGCCGAGCGCGCCAGCTCCGTCAGATGGGCCAGATCCGGATCGGCGTCGCGGCTGAAGCCCAGGGCGGCGGCCTGGGCGCCGGTATCGCGCAGGCGACGGGTGATGCGTCTCGTGTCGATCCCGGCGATCCCGACCAAGCCGCGCGCCTCGAGCCAGCGATCGAGGTGGTGCGCTGCGCGGAAGTTCGAGGGCTCCGAGACCGGCGCACGCAGCACGACGCCCCGCGCGTAACAGTTGGTGGCTTCGACATCTTCGGGGTTGGTGCCGACGTTGCCGATGTGGGGGAAGGTGAAGGTGATCAGCTGGCCGGCGTAGGAAGGATCGGTCAGGATCTCCTGATAGCCGGTCATGGCGGTATTGAACACCAGCTCGCCGACCACGGCGCCGGACGCCCCCAGCCCTTGGCCGAGAAACGCCGTGCCGTCGGCGAGCACGAGGGCGGCCCTGGTGCCGCGGCGGTTGGTGGGGCTCATGGAAGGGGCGGCTCGTGACCTGTAAGCGCTGAGACCCGCCCGAAGCGCTGTCTCGACCGGGAGCCGAAGCTACAGGAGCTTACGTCAGGGCCTGAAACATGGTCAAGCGCAGCGGTTACGGGCGGTGATCAGTCCACTTGCGGAGCATGACTTCCGATGATAGTCGGAAACGAAAGGCCAACGAGAGTCCCATCAGTGCTTCGAGAGCAGCTGAACGAAGCGCTGCGCACCGCCACCGAGGCCAACGACCGCTGCGCAATGGCGATCGTGCGTCTCATTCATGCGGCGCTCAAGGAACGTGATCAGAAGGCGCGTGCGGAAGGCCAGCCGCAAGGGCTGTCCGACGGCGACCTGACCGGCATGCTCGAGGCCATGGTCGCGCAGCGCTGCGAGAGCGTCCGGCGCTACGAGGCGAGCGGCCAGCTCGAACTCGCCGACCGCGAGGCGCGCGAGATCGACATCATCACGCGCTTCCTGCCGCCCAAGCTGGACGAACAGGCGTGCGCCCAGGCGGTCCGTGAAGCGATCGCCGACGTCGGAGCCGAAAAGCTCAAGGACACGGGCAGGGTCATGACCGAGCTCAAGAACCGCTATCCCGGCCAGATGGATTTCGCCAAGGCGCGGCGGATGATCTGTCAGCGGCTGGGCTGATCGCCCGCTGCGGACGCGAGCCGCGTTTTGAGCGCGCAGCGCCAACGGCCGGCCGGGCGCGTTTTTGGCCGGAGCCAGGCGAGGCGGCGGCGTGGTTGACCGTTCCGCCATCTCGCTCGACGAGTTCAAGGCGCGGCTGCCGATTGCGGAGGTGGTCGGGCGCCATGTCAGGCTGACCCGCCGCGGCCGCGACTTGTGGGGCTGCTGCCCGTTCCACCACGAAAAGACCGCCTCGTTTCACGTCGTCCCGGACAAAGGCTTCTACCACTGTTTCGGCTGCGGCCAGCACGGCAACGCGATCGACTTCGTGATGGCGATCGAAGGGGTCGACTTCGCCCAGGCGCTGCAGCGGCTGGCCGAGCTGACCGGCTTGCCCGCGCCGCGGCTGGGGGGTGAGGGCAAGCCCCGGGCCGACCAGACCATCTATGCCGCCAATCAGGCCGCCGCGCACTGGTTCGCCGGCCGTCTCGAGACCGGCGAGGGCGCCCCGGCCGCCGAGTATCTGCGCCAGCGCGGCCTTGACCGGGCGATCATCGCCCGCTTCGGTCTCGGCTGCGCCCCCGCCGATCGCACCGCGCTCAAGCGGGCCATGCTCGCCGAGGGCTACACCGAGGCGCAGCTGCTCGAGGCCGGCCTGCTGGCGCAGCCGGAAGCTGGCGGCCCCAGCTTCGACCGCTTCCGCGACCGGGTGATGTTCCCGATCCACGATCAGCGCGGCCGCGTGGTCGGCTTCGGCGGGCGGGCGCTCGGCGCGGCGCGCGCCAAGTACCTGAATACGCCGGAGACCCCCGCCTTCCGCAAGGGCGAGCTGTTGTACGGCCTGCCGCTCGCCCGGGCGGCGATCCGCGAGCGCCGGACGGTGATCGTCGCCGAGGGCTACATGGACGTGATCGCGCTCGCCCAGGCCGGCTTCGCCCACGCGGTAGCGCCGTTAGGTACCGCGATCGGCGAAGCGCAGCTCACCCTGCTGTGGCAGCTCGCCGACACGCCGCTGATCTGCCTGGACGGCGACGAGGCCGGCCTGCGCGCCGGGCACAGGCTAATCGAACGCGCGTTGCCGATGCTCCAACCGGGCAAGTCGTTGCGCTTCGCGCTTTTGCCGCCCGGACGGGATCCCGACTCAATGCTGCGCGCCCGCAGCGGCGCGTTCCCCGGGGCGCCGGGGCTTCAGCGCGTCCTCGACGAGGCGATCTCGCTCCTCGATTTCCTGTGGGCGCGCGAAACCGCGACGCGTTCGCCTGCAGTGCCCGAGCAGCGTTGGGCGCTGGAGCAGCGCTACCGTACTCTGGCGGCCGGCATTCCGGAGCGCGCGCTCGGCAGGCTGGTTCTCAACGATTTCTTCAGGCGTTTGAGGGCGAGTCCGGGAAGCGGGAAGGGGCGGGCGCCCGTGCGGGGCAGCTGGTTCGCGACGTCCGGTGACCCGGGCGTCGGCTCGGCGCGCCTGGCGGCGGCTATCGTCACCCGCGAGGGTTTCGTCGAAAGCGAGCTGGTATGGCCGGTGGTGATGCATCCGGAGCTGCTCGAGGTGATCGAAGAAGAACTGGCGGCAGTCGAACTGGTCGATCCGCAACTCGAACGGCTGCGTGATGCCACGCTTTCCTGGTACGGTGAGCGAGGACATCTTGACCCGGGCGATCTGAAAGACCACCTGAGCAGGATCGGTTTTGCCAGCGAAATCGAGCATTTGTCTGCACGGGTGCCTGGGTGGTGCGCAGCCGATCAGGATCTGGCCGATGTGCTCGAGGGCTGGCGCGCACGTGTCGCTCAGCGGCGTCGGTTTGCCGAGCGGCGCGAATGCGCGCGTGCCGCCGAGGCGGCGATCGCGGCAAACCGCGACCGTGAGGCTGCCGACCAGGTGCTCGCGGTCGACCGCCTGATCAACCCGGCCGGGACCCCGGGTGCCGGGGCTGTGCGGGCGAAGAGCGCGGAGGATTGATGGCCGAGCTGGTGGCTGTTGCATCGAGCCGAGGGGTGCGCCCGCCCCGCGGCCTAGCGCCGCCACTCGTGATCCAAGCATCGCACTGAGAAGGAACTACCGCATGGCGAGAAACGCTGTGGCAAGCGGAGCTTCGGCAATCAAGCCGCCGGTCGGCAAAGCGCTGGCGGAAGGGACCGGTCAGGACCTGATCAGCGCAACGCCCAATATGAAGCGGCTCATCGCCCAGGCGCGCGAGCGCGGCGTCGTGACCTTGGACGAGATCAACGCGGCGCTGCCCGAGGAAGAGATCTCGCCGGATCAGCTCGAGGAGCTGATCGCCATGTTCGAGGACATGGGCGTGAGCGTGGCGCGCGACGAGGACGGCAGCAACGGTAGCGGCGGCAAAGGCGATCTGGAGTCGACGGACGGCGAGGATGCCGACGCCGGATCCTCGTTGGAGGAGGACCTCGGCCGCACCGACGATCCGGTGCGCATGTACCTGCGCGAAATGGGCACGATCGAGCTGCTCTCGCGCGAGGGCGAGATCGAGATCGCCAAGCGCATCGAGGCTGGCCGCAACATGGTGCTCGAAGCGCTGTGCGAGAGCCCGCTCACGATGCGCGCGATCATCAGCTGGCGGGACGCGATCGGCGAAGGCAAGGTGCTCCTGCGCGACGTCATCGATCTGGAAGCGACCTACGG
>JBKPNX010000212.1:0-9460 GCA_046732855.1 Pseudomonadota bacterium | reverse complement strand
GCCGGTCGCCGCAGCTGCCGCGCCCGTCGCCGAGCGTCAGCCCGAGGCCGCGCCGGTCGCTGCCGCCGCCGTCGCGCCGGATCTGACCCAGGCGCGGACCCTTGCCGCCGCCAGCGAAGGCACGTTGGCGGGCGCTGACGCTCGCCCATTCCGGGCGATCGTGATCGGCGACAGCGATTTCGCCAGCAATTCCTTTCTTCCCTACACCGCCAACAGCGACCTCGCGCTCGCCATGGTGCGCTGGCTGCTGCGTGACGAGGAGGCGGTGCCGATCGCATCGCGCATTCCGGCACCAGCGCAGATCCTCTTGACCAAGGCGCAGATGCAGGGCGTGTTCCTGGTGACCGTCGTGCTGCTGCCGCTCTCGATCGCTTTGCTGGGCGGCGTCGTCTGGTGGCGGCGACGATGAACGCGCTGGTCGGCCGGTTCTGGATGCCGGCGGCGGCGCTGATGGCGCTCGCCTACCTCGTCGCGATGCTGCTCTCCGGCGCCTTGCCGGAGCGCCGGCAGCTGATCCATGCCGAGGCAAACGGCGTGCTCCGCCAGGCGCCGGAGAGCATCGCCCGGGCGACGGTGATCGCAGATGGAGTACCGAGCGCGTTCATCCGGCAGGGGAGCGGCTGGATCAAGGAAGGCAGCGCGCGCCCGGTCGACGCCCAATTTGCCGAAACGATCGATCGTGCGGTCAAGTTGATGCACACCGCCAACCCCGTGCGCACGCTCGAGTCCGAGGAGGTCGCAGGGAGCCGCCTCGCCGATTTCGGCCTCGACCGCCCGCGTCTCTCGATCACGCTCGAGGACGCCGGGGGCGTGGTCCTGACCGCCGACTTCGGCGCCGCCAACAACGATGGCCTGCTGCAGTACATGCGTTTGATCGATCGCGGCGACCTCTATCTGATGTCAGGCTTCGTCGGCAAGGAGTGGCAGGCTGTCGCCGCGGGGGCGCGCGGCGACCAGGCGCCGCCTGGGCCGCGGCCGCTGGTGCCGCTGCCGATCGGCGAGGTGGCGGCGGTCGAGATCTTCGCACGCGACAAGTCGTACCGCTTCGAGCGCGACGCCGGCGGAGCGTGGCTTCTGCACCGGCACGCGCCGGGCGACGCGCCGGACACACGCCATGTCGCCGATCCTGCGCAGAGCGAGCTGATCACCCAGGCGCTGACGGCGTTCAGTCAGACCATGATCGAACGCAGCGTTGCCTACGGTGCGCCTGGCGACGGCTACGGCCTGGTCGATCCTGGCACCATCGTCGTTCTGTTCACCAACGACCAGGCGCGGCCCCCGCTCGATTTCGCGGTCGGTGACATGGCATCGGATGGGCTTGGCCGGTATGTCCTCATGCCCGACCACACCGAGATCGTCACGGTTCCGGACAATCAGATCAGCAACCTCACGGATTTCGCCGCCCGGCTCGCGAGCTGACCCGGTCCGAAGGGCTGGCCTGCAAGCAGGGCCTCGCTCCCGTTCTAAAAGCAGCCGGCGCATCGCTCTCGACCACGCGGACCAAATCGGCCGACGGCCTTTCAGCCGGTCAGCTCTCCGTCATTCGCCGACACGGCCGCGCAGATGCGGCTCGAACACGACCTCGAGCTTGATGCCGTCGGGGTCGGCGAAGAAGACCGCGTAATACCCCGGCGTGTAGTCGTACTCCGTCGGCGGATCGAGCACCGTCGCGCCGATCTCGAGTAGGAAACCATGAATGCAATCCACGTCTTCGCGGCTGTCGGCATGGAAGGCGAGGTGGTGAAGACCCGGCGCATAGCGATCGTGCCGGGTCGCTCTGCTCTTGGATCGCGACGGCTTCAGGGCGATCGTGAAAAACCCGCCGCCGCTGTCCGAAATGCCCCAACAGGGCGCGCCTGCGCCGAGGTCGTCCGCTCGCCGATAGCCGAGGCGCCCGAGCACGCGGTCATAGAAATCGACCGAGCTCGCCAGATCGGTGACGGTGAGATCGACGTGGCTGAGCGAGCCTCGGATCATCGCGCCTGTCAATTGCGCCGCCGGCACGCGCCTGTTCAGGCGAGGCCGGTCAGCGGCGCCGGCACGGCGCCGCGCAGCAGCGCTTTGCGCGCCTGCCACTCGGCGCCGGTGTCCAGCGGCGCGAGGAACTGCGCCTCGCCGCCCGCAAGCAGGGCGACCGGCAGGCCGTCCCGGTAGAGCACGCGATTGCCGGTCAGCGCGGCGAGCCGCGGCCCGGGCGTCAGTATGCCGACGAGGTTGAGCGGGTCGGCGCCGGACACGGAGACCCAGCCTTCTGCGACGGGCTTGCGCCGCACCTCGCGCAGCGCGCCGACCGCATCGGGCAGTGCATATTGCTCGCCCGAGAAGCCGGCGACGAAGCGGCCGCCGCGGATCTCGCCGCGCGCCTCCAGCCTGCGGTATACGCGCAGCAGGTCGCGCCACGGCGGCAGCCAGTCGGCCTCCCGCTCGAGCAGACGCCAGAACACCACGCCGTAGCGGAGCAGCAACCGCCGCGCCACGTGCTCCACCGCCTCGGGTCCGGCGTGCGTCTCTGACTGCGGCAGGCGGGCGCGATGCGCGAGCGCCCACCGCCCCGCGTCCTCCATGCCGAACAGGGCGCGGCGGCGGCGCCCGCTTCCCGGCCGGCGATCCGAGGGCACCAGCAGCGCGCGCAGCCCGCCGAAGCTGTCCGAGACCACGAGACCCAGCGCGACCAGCTCGGCGAGCGCCTCCTCGACCTGAGAGCGCAGCAGGCCGGTGCCTTCGACCAGCTCGTCGAAGAACGACGCGCCCTGCGCCCGAATGCATTGGATCACCGTTTGCGCCCTGGCGCTCGGACGGCCCGCGTCCGGCGCCGGCGACAGCGACATCCAGAGCGGGGCATGCCGGCGCGCCAGCAGCGTGATCGGCGTCGTGCGCACGGGCGTGGGGCTGCGCTCGCTGCCATTTGATCTGCTGTTGCGCGGCCGCAGACGCGCCCACGCGATCCGCCCGGCGAGGCATTGATCATCCAGCCAGCTCGGCTCGTACTCCGCGATGCGCGCCGGCAGGATTTCGGTTTCCCAGGCGCCGGCTGGCGCCTCGAAGCCTTCGAGCTGGGCGACGACCACCTCGATCGCATCGGGGCCCTGCATGCGCGCATCCGCCGTGACCCGCTGCCAGCGCAGCAGGAACCGCAGGAAGTCGCGCGCGGCGACCGGCTCGATCTCGGCGCGCAGACGCCGGACGGTATAGCTGTGAATCCGAGCGAGCAGCCGGCGCTCGCACCACTCGTCCGCGGCGACCTGCGGCGTGAACCGCCCGCGCATGGCGAAGCCTTCGGTCTGCAGCGCCGCGAGGGCGGCCGCGAGGTCGTTCGGCGCGCGCCCGAGCGGCGCTCCAAGCGCGCTCTCCGTGACCGGCCCGAGCCCCTCGAGACGACCGCGCAGGATCTCGACCAGCGCCTCCTGCGGCGACCCGTCCCGCTCGGATGCAGCAGGAGCGGCGATCGCGGGCTCGAGCCGCGCGTCCGGCCAAAGGGCCAGGAACTGCGGCAGTCGCTCGGCGGCGACCCACAGCGTCGCCCCCGGCCCATGCAGCTGCGCCACGCGGCGCGCCCGCGCGAGCGCGAGAAGCCAGTCGCGCCAGCCCGGTCCGGCCAGCGCCTCCTCCTCGCTCAGAAAACCGAGCCAGACCAGGGCATCGTGCAGCTCATCGGCATTGGCGGGGTCAGGCCAGGCTTCCGCCCGGACCCGCGCGATCGCTTCGGGATCGAGCCGGCCCAGATCGGCCGCTTCCTCCGGCGCCAGCCAGCGCCGGCTCATCACCGCCTGGGTGCGGCGCTCCTCGAGCGGCGCGTCGTCGAGATAGGCGTAGGGCCGCGCGGCGAGCACCTCCAGCGCCAGCGGCGACGGCTCGGTCAGATCGCGCGTGACGACGCTGATCTCGCCGGATTCCAGCCGGGCAAGCAGCCGTTCCAGACCCGCGATGTCCATGGCATCGCTCAGGCAGTCGGCGATGGTCTGGCCGACCAGGGGATGATCCGGAATCTCGCGTTCGCCGACCAGGTTCTCGGCGCACGCCAGCTGATCGGGAAACACGGCCGCGATCAGGTCCTCGGCATTCATGCGCGCGAGCTGCGGCGGCACCTTCTTGCCGCCGACGAATCGTGGCAAGGCAAGCGAGACGCCGGCAACCCAGCGCCAGCGCGTGATGAACATGGGCGCATCGAGCAGCGCCTGGATCAGCACCGTCCGGACCGTGGCCGAATGCAGGTAGCGCGCCACTTCGGCGAGCTCGAAGCTGTGCGCGGTGGTCAGCGAGAGCACGATCGTGTCCTCGGTCGCCGCGGCCTGCAGCTCGAAATTGAACTTGCGGCAGAAGCGCTTGCGCAACGCCAGCCCCCACGCCCGGTTGAGGCGGCTGCCGTAAGGCGAGTGGATGACCAGCTGCATGCCGCCGACCGCATCGAAGAAGCGCTCGAGCACGATCGTGTCGTGGGTCGGCAGACAGCCGAGCGCCGCGTGCGCCGCGGCCAGATAGTTGACCAGCTGGGCGGCGGCCGGCTCGTCCAGCCCGACCTCCTCCATCAGCCAGCGCAGCGGGCTTGCCCCGCCCGGCTCGGCCGCGAGGCGCACGGCGAGCTCCGCCCGCAACCGGGAGACCGCGAGCGACAGCTCGTTGCTGCGCCCGGGCGCCTCGCCCAGCCAGAACGGAATCGTCGGCGACATGCCGTGCGCGTCCTCCACCCGGACGGTGCCGCGCTCGACGCGCATGATGCGGTACGAGTTGTTGCCCAGCTGGAACACGTCGCCGGCCATGCTCTCGACCGCGAAGTCTTCGTTGACGGTCCCGATGAACTGGTCCTCGGGCTCGAGGATCACCTGATAGTCGGCATTGTCCGGGATGGTGCCGCCGGAGGTCAGCGCAGTCAGGCGCGCGCCGCGTCGCCCGCGCAGCACGTGGTTGATCCCATCGTGGTGGATCAGCGCGCCGCGCCGGCCACGCCGGGTGCTGAACCCCTGTGCCAACATCGCCACTACGGCGGTGAACTCGGCGCGGGCGAGCGCGCGGTACGGCCAGGCGCGGCGCACCAGCGCGTACAGATCGCCCTCCGGCCACTCGCGCGTGGCGACCTCGGCGACGATCTGTTGCGCGAGCACGTCGAGCGGCTGCTCGGGGATGGTAAGGCGATCGAGCTCGCCGCGCCGGACGCTGTCGAGCAGCGCGGTGCACTCGACCAGGTCGTCGCGCGACAGCGGGAACAGCCGGCCCTTGGGGGTGCCGGCGACCGCATGCCCCGAGCGCCCGACCCGCTGCAGGAAGCTCGCGATCGAGCGGGGCGAGCCGATCTGGCAGACCAGATCGACGTCGCCGATGTCGATGCCGAGCTCGAGCGAGGCGGTCGCGACCAGCGCCTTCAGCTCGCCACGCTTGAGCCGCTGCTCGGCATCGAGGCGGTGCTCCTTGGCGAGGCTGCCGTGATGCGCGCTGACGAGACGTTCGTCGAGGCGCTCGGACAGCTGCCGCGTGACCCGCTCGGCCAGCCGGCGCGTGTTGACGAAGATCAGCGTGGTGCGATGGGCCTCGATCAGCTGACTGAGGCGATCATAGACCTGCTGCCAGACCTCATTCGACATCACCGCTTCGAGCGGCGAAGGCGGCACTTCGATGGCGAGGTCGCGCACGCGGCGGTGGCCGACGTCGACGATCGTGCACTCGTCACTTGGCGCGCCATCCGGGCCGGCCCCGACCAGAAAGCGCGCGGTCGCCTCGATCGGCTTCTGGGTGGCCGAGAGGCCGATCCGCAGCAGGCGATCGCCGCATAGCGCCGCCAGGCGCTCGAGCGACAGCGCCAGATGGGTGCCGCGCTTGTTCGGGGCGAGCGCGTGGATCTCGTCGACGATCACGCTCCGCGTGGTCGCGAGCATCCTGCGCCCGGATTCCGAGCCGAGCAGGATGTAGAGGGACTCCGGCGTGGTGACGACGATGTGCGGCGGCGAGCGGCGCATGCGCTCGCGCTCGCCCGGCGGGGTGTCGCCGGTCCGCACCCAGGTGCGGATTTCCACGTCCGGCAGACCTTGTGCGCGCAGGGCATCGCGGATGCCGGCAAGCGGCGCCTCCAGATTGCGCTGGATGTCGTTGGACAGCGCCTTGAGCGGCGAGACGTAGACGACCTGCGTCTCGTTCTCCAGCCCGCCCGCCAGGCCTTGGCGCAGCAACGCATCGATCGCCGCGAGAAAGGCGGCAAGCGTCTTGCCCGATCCCGTGGGCGCCGAGATCAGCGTATGCCGGCCGGCCTGGATTGCCGGCCACGCCTGCGCTTGCGCCGGCGTCGGCACCGCGAAGTTGCGATCGAACCAGGCGGCGATCGCCGGGTGAAACAAGACGTCAGAAGTCATCGGACAGGACCGGCGTGGCGCAAAGGGCAACTCCTGGCTGGCGCAGGCGTTTAGGAAGCCGGTGCGCCCTCTACGGACGCACAGACTGTCCGCACGTTCGGGATCATGAGAACTAGGGGTCGGCGCCGTGCCGATCAACCCTCGCCGATCTCCCCCGGCGCTGGGGGTGGTCAGGCGGGTGCTCAACGCCCCGCATGCCCCGTGCCGCCCATGGCGCCGTTACGGGGCAAGCGGGACGATGGGACCAGCGCCGGCGCCGCCCCCACAGCCCCGCGACTTGCCCTCGCGCGACAGATGGTATCGATTGGTGAACGGAGAGCTGCGCTGTCGCCATGCCAAGCCGCTGTCGGAAGATGACTGAAGGTCGAGGCAGTCGCCGGCCGGATCTGGCCGTGACATGGGCAAGCCGCGGCTCGCCACCACTCGCACGGCGCGCTTTTCTTAGGCACCTGGGCGCGGCCGCGGCGGTGGCGCTCTGGCCCTCATCGCCGGCCGTGCGCGCCGCGGCGAGGGACACGATCTATCAGCGCATCTGGGACGCCGATCAGTCCGCGAGCGGCATCCCCGCGATTGCCATGGACGAGGCGGGCGACCCGGCGCGCGGCTTCGTCCGGGTCGATCAGCGCGGCGGCCACGACCCGGAGCATCGCCTGTTCGCCGAGGTGCAGATCCCGGCGCAGAAGCGCCGCACCTACGATCTGTGCCAGGCGCTGTTCGACAACTATCGCCTCGACCAGAGCAAGCCCGAGGACAATCAGCCGGCAGAGGCGCGCGAGATTATCGCGCTGCTCGAAGCCGTCGCCGATTCTCCGCCGATGGCCGCGGCGCGCGCGCACCTGGAGCGCCAGAACGGCGCCGGCTATTCGAGCGACGCCTGGCAGGACCTGGTCTTCGAGCTGTGGTTCCGGCAGTTCGACGACGGGCGCAACCTCGACCTGTCCGCCTTCGAGCACGTCGCGGTCGGCGAGCAGAAGGGCGGCGAGGTCAACGGCCATCACTTCTGGTACAAGTACTGGCTGGACGATTGGGCGGCGTTCTCGGGCCAGGACGACATCGACTACGACGGCAGCCGCTACGACGGCCCGTACCGGCAGGGCGGGCCGCTGACCAGGCTCGGCCGGGACGTGCCCGAGGTCGCGACGCTCGCCTACGACTGGCGGGCCTACGACTACGACACCGGGCAGCGCCGCCCGCTGCACGAGCCGATCGGCGGCTTCTGGGTCGGGTGCAGCATCGAGGGGCTGATGGCGCTCGGGACGGTGCGCTTCTTCGAGCGCGGCCGCGTCGAGACCGCGATCAACGGCGCCCGCTACCAGATCGAGCTGTATCGCAGCCCCGACGGCCGCAGTCTGCGCACCTTCTTCCCGCGGTTTCTGGGGCTCGTGCGAGCCAGTCGGACCTCAGCGGTGATGTCTCACGGGAGCATCGAGCCGCGTCGACCCGGTTCGTATGTCCGGTGCTATGTCTTATGAGACCAGCTGCCGGAAGTGGAATGGTATTGACTGAGCTTCGACTCGAGAGCAGGATCTTGCCGATCGAGTTTGCCGGATGTCGCACAGGAACGACCGTGGATTGCAGTCATGACCTACGACGTCATCTTCGTCGAGAAGGAAGATTCGCGGGGCGGAGGGCGTGGGGCGAAGAAGAGAGCCGGCGGGGAGAGCATTTTCCTCGCAAGTTTGCCGACAAGCCCCAAGGTCTTTGCCTTCTTTTATCCCGGTGACGTCGATACGGACGAGGCCGAAAGGCGGCTCCGCGCCCTCGGCCAGAGGACGGGTGACAACCTGTTTGTCAACATCGGGTCGCTCGTCGATCCCGACTACAAGCGGGCTGTCCAGCGGTTCGGCATTGGGCCATTGCCCGTGATCGTTGTCACTGCAGTTAGCCCGCTCGCCGCTACACCCGACGGCGAGACCGCGTTTGTGCGCCTCGACGGCAAGTCGCTATTCGCGAAGCCAGAGGAACTCGTACGAACAGTCGAGGAGCTTTTCAATCTCTTCCTCGGCGGCAAGATCGTACAAGCGGTCATGAGCGCGTGGACTAAAGAAGGCATGGCTACCCTTGTCGCTGCCGCCGAGCAGGTCTGGGCGGTCATTCAGCCCGTCATTACCTGGGTCGCCAGGAAGGATATTAAGCTAGAATTCGCTGGGGCTAAGATCGAGGTTAAGCAGAGCGAGGCCCCCTGATGGACGGGGACGGCGCCGAGGACCAGGCCGACAAGGATCTTATTAGACGCGCCGTGGTCGTCGGTATCAACGAATACAAACATGACAAGCTTGATAACCTGTCGGGCGCTGTTTACGATGCAACGGAAATTCGCGATACTCTGAAGGAGAGCGGCCGCTTTATCATTGACGATGACCATTTTTTGATCGACAAGAAAGCTACATGCGAAAGGATCCGCATGGCCATCAGCGATCTCCTTTGGAAAAGAGAACAATGCGACATCGTGCTGTTTTACTTCGCCGGGCATGGTCAACGCGACCCATTTGAGCACGGTTACCTCATGCCTCACGACGCAGATTACGACGCACCGTTTGTGAGAGGTATTCGTATTCGAGAACTCAAAGAGCTTTTTCTCCTCTCTACGCCCAAGAAGACGGGAATCATGATCCTCGACTGCTGTTACAGTGGCGTGGCGACACAAGGAGAGAGAAGCAGTCCCGACAGCGGGAAACACATCGAAAGCTTTCACGAGGAACTTCGACTGGAAAACAAGGGTAGCGGTCGGTTCATCTTGGCCTCAGCCGACGCCGACAAAACTGCGCGTGAGGAGAGACGGAAGCATGCGCTTAGCGGAGAAGAACACATACATGGGCTGTTCAGTTTTCACTTAATCGAGGGGCTCAGAAACGGGCATAGAGATAATTTCGGCAGGGTCAGCCTCGGCACACTTGTGAAGCATCTCGAGGACGCATTCAAAGGCGACC
Source organism: Pseudomonadota bacterium (assembly GCA_046732855.1). Taxonomy (GTDB): domain Bacteria; phylum Pseudomonadota; class Alphaproteobacteria; order Geminicoccales; family Geminicoccaceae; genus JBKPNX01. Next base: position 192 of record JBKPNX010000212.1, on the reverse strand, counting down.
CCACGCACACGCCGCAACTTAACGTCACCGCTGCGAGCGGCGTCCATGACATATTTCTCACTACAGTGGAAGAAATGCTTCGGGCACAACTTCAAGAAAAGCTTGATGAAGTGAAGAATCTTCTCTCAACAGGCGAGCCAATGGCGGTGATTGCCGCTATTCAGGCTCTAAACGACCTAGAGAAGCAAGGAC
>JBKPNX010000211.1:0-7973 GCA_046732855.1 Pseudomonadota bacterium | reverse complement strand
TGCCAGCTGCACTAGAGGTAAGTTCGATGCCCAGAGCGAGTGCTGAAGCAAAGTCGGCAGCGATCTGGCGAGCGGGTGTGGAGCACCCGACGCCGCCTACATACCTGAGCCGCGAGGCGAGGAAACTATGGCGTGAGGTCGTGGAATGCCGGCCCGCGGACTACTTCCGGCCGGGCAGCCTTCAGCTGCTCGAGCAATTTTGCGAAGTGGCGATCGCACAGCGGGCGAACCTGCGCCTGCTGGCCGCCAATCCCACGGACCCCGGTGCGATCAAAGCGGCCAAAGATCTCGCGGCCATCCTGACGGCCACGGCCCTGAAACTGCGTATCTCAATCCAGGCTGAGGTGGATAGGAAGTCTGGTCGGTTGGACGAGACAGAGCCGACGCCCCGAGGTCGGAAAGCTGAGACTTCCGATCTGCTGTACGGCGGGAAGGTCGTGAGATTCTGATGGGGGCCGGGGGAGGTCTCGCCAAAGGCGGCTCGACGAAGAACCGCCGCGGGTCCTTTCTTTGCTCGGCCGCGAAACGGAGTAGCAGGGGCGTCAAAAACTTAGTGCTCGCGAAGGCATCCGGGCGGTCACGGCACAGCGCTGTGAGCAATTTTTCTCATGTCCTGCGCTGGCTCGCTGCTTTTGTCGGGGACACGTGGCGGTGCGGGCAGCACCCCTGCGGACCAGTAGAACTCGTGCGGCTCTGTCTCACACGCGCGGATCTCGAACGTCACGAAGTCCTCGGGCACGCCGAGTGAGTCCCATTAGCTTACGCAACCGCGCCATGGCCTTCTCGTCTGTAATGCAGCGCCGCTGCCTTCGTTCTGTTCGGCCATCATCGTTTCTCCATCTTCGCCCTGGCCGACCAAGTCGGCGAGTTCTGTCCTAGTCAGATAGTCTGTCATACGACATCGCCTCCCGTGGAAAACGTTTCAAACTCAGGCGGGAATACCTGATAGGTGGCGCCGCCGATGCAGAAGGCGCAGTGATCCCATTTCGAGTACCAGATCCCGCGGAACCACTTCGGCGGTCGTTCACGGTATCGCCGTTGCATCTTGTTGCAGCCGCATTTCGGGCATTGTCCGCCGATGCCTTCGGTTGTGTTACGCCATCCAAGGTTCGCGTTCCGTCACGTCATCCATTTTTCTCCATCGCCCTTAGTGGAAAACGCCTTTTTATTCTCAAGGCATAGTCCCAGCCCTTTCCGTCCCTTGGTATGACCTCGGGGGTCTGATCAGACCAACTGAAGACCTACCTAAAAATGGCCGATCCTCAGTCACGTACTCGGTCCAGCCAAGGCGGGTTAGCGCCTTCAACGCGGTGTGGTCGCGTGTCCGTCTTGAGAGCATTTCCTGGCCCTGCTCTCAGCCTTCGCCCGCCTCAATCACCCACGCGGCGGTTCAACGGCCCTTGGAGGCCCTCCAGATCGGATGGTCGGTCCGATCCGCCATTGGTCGCGGGTCGCAATGGGCACAGCGTTGCCCGCGCTGAATGGGCCGATTGGATGGGCTTGGCATCAGGGATCATCGGCGTAGCAAGGTTGCCCGTGCTGTTGCCGACGTGGAAAGTCTGCCGAGCCGCTACCCGCGCAGTTTGCCCATGCGCTGGTCTCGCATCACGCTGGACACAACGGTCTTGCTTTGGTACACGGCGCGGCCTACATACAGCCTTGCCCTGTTACCGTTGTGTCGTCCAGCGCCGCCCGGGTCCGAGACCAAGCTCACCGGGCGGTGTCCGTTTCTGAAGCACCCTCCATCACACTGTGAGATGTCACTTTCCGAAGCACCTTCGGAAGGTGCGGGATGTTGCGTTCGCGATCCGTTCTGATGGTGCGGATCGGTTCCAACTAAGGCGGCTATGGCCGCAAGATGTTCACGGGAGCGAGTTGGAACGCTTTCGCAGAAAACGGCGGAGTTCAGCCATTTTTCGGCCGTTGCGAGCGACCTGCGAGCAGTTCAGTCCAAAGCGTACAGATAGGCCGCGACGTCCCGGGCCTCGGGTTCGCTAAGGCCGCTCGCCGGCATCGCGGTCAGGGGATCGATCCCGGGCGAGTCTCTGATCCAGGCCACGAGGTTGTCGGGCGTGTTCGGCAGCACGCCGGCAATGTAGACGCGGTCGGCCAAGTGCTCGAGCGGCGGACCGATGCGCCCGTTCGCGTCCGCGATGCCGCGGATGGTGTGGCAAATCGGGCAGCCGTTCTGCCGGATCGTCTCCTTGCCGCGCACCGGGTCACCGCCGGTCGTGACCGCGAGCGTGCGCGTGGGATCCGACGCGTTCGAGCGAAGCAGCCCCGCCACGGCTGCAATGCCGATCAACGTCAGCAGCAGAAGGCTGGCGAGCAGAACCACCCCGCGCGGCATCCGCTCACCTAGCCCGCCGCAGCCAGCAACCCTCGCCCACGCTTTGGCGGCCTGTCCTCGCGCAGCAGCGCGCCGAGCAAAGCGAGCGCGGCGACCAGGTAAACGACGCCGAACGGCACCCACATGATCAGCCCTGCGAGCTGCTGATCCTCGAGCGCCGACAGGTTGCCCGACCCTTCGGCAGCCGCGTAACTCGCGTACCAGACGGTCGGCGACAAGGTCAGAAGCGCACCGAGCAGGGTGGCGTGGATCGAGGTCGTGAACAGCGAGAACACCGCCACGATCCGCGTTTTGGCGTCGGCGCGGCGCGGCAGCAGCGAGGTCCAGAACAGGAGCGCGGTGAGCAGCAAAGTGAGGTGCTGCAGGTAGTGCACCGCCTCGCTTTCCAGCGCAGCCTCGAACAGCGCCGGCGCGTGCCAGAGCCAGAGCGCGCTCCCATGCAGCGCCCAGGCCGCGCCGGGATGGACGAGCCTGCGCCAGAACCGTCGCAGGCGCTCGTTCGCGAGCAAACGGCCGAGGCTGGCGCGCCAGGACCACGGCAGGCCGAGGAGGTAGGGCACGCCCGGCCGGCCGGCGGCCAGCAGCGGCGCCGCGACCATCGTCAAAAGCCCGTGCTCGAGCATGTGCGGCGCGAAATGCAGCCGGCCCAGCGCGTGCAAGGGGAGGGCGACCATGCCGACGAGGACCGCAAGGCCGGCGCCGAACGCGAGCGCTTCGCTCCGGCGCACGCCGCGCCCAGGACCCGCCCGGCGCCAGGCACGATACAGCCCGCGGCAATAGAGGCCGCTTGCGACCAAGAGCGGCACGGCGACTGCGATCGGCCAACCCGCGCCGGACCCCGCCGTCGCTTCAACCCCGTGGGCGAGAGCCCCTGCCGAGGGCGCGAGCGCCGCGAGCAGAGCGCACGGGACCAGCGCTCGTGCCCCGCTCATCGCTGGCACGGCCCGAAAAAGAAGACGCCGATCGCCTGGGCTACGATCACGCCGGCGAACAGGCAGCACAAGCAGAGGCCCGTCAGCGCGAGAAAGCGGGCGCGGCCCAGAGGCGGGGCGGCCTCGTCCGAGACCGCGCGGCCGGTGCGGCGCCACTCCCGCCAAGCCGTTGCGCCGCCGACCGCGACCAGCAGCAATGCGGCGACGTTGACCAGGTGGATCGCGAGCAGCGTCCCGCCGTGGCACGCCCACGGCACCAGCGCGTAGCTCGCCTGCTGGCTCGCGAACCAGGCGAGCGGGCCGCTGAACACGGCCGTCCAGGTGACGATGTCGCCGGTCGAGGGCGAAGGTCCCGCGAGTCGGTCGTTCATGACAGGCGACTCAATGCAGCCGGGGAACCCAGTAGATCACCGCATAGAGCGGCAGCCAGACCAGCACGACGAAGTACCAGTAGAACGCATTCTCGCTGACGTCGACGAAGCGCCGCCCGTGCGCGTGACGGGTGAACATGAGCGCCGTGAGCACGCCGGTATCGACCACGTCGGTGAGCAGATGGGTCGTGTGCAGGCCCATGATCGCCCAGACGATCGAGCCGTATGCGTTGGTGTCCCAGGCGACGTTCAAAGCGGCGAGCTCGAAGCCGCGCACGACCAGGAACGTGACGCCGAAGGCCATCGCGACCACCAGCCAGAGCCGGACCGGGCCGAGCCGCTCCGCCTCCGCGGCATTCTTCGCCCATTGATTGGGCAACGTGCTGGCGAGCAGGATCAGGGTGTTCAGCGTGCCCCACAGCAGATCCGGCGGCGCCACCCCCGGCGGCCATTCGGGCAGCTTGCTGCGCAGATAGAAATAGGCGAACAGCGCGAGCGCGAACGCGGTCGCCTCGATCACGATGAAGCCGGCGGTACCCCACCACAGCGTGCTGCGATGGCCGAACGCGTACTCCGGCAGATCGGATACGTCGATGCGCTCCGCTTGCGCGCTCATGACGGGCTCGGCAGCGGCTGGGAGGCCTCTTCGCTCTTGGGCCAGAACCAGCCGACCAACGTCACGAACAGCGGCAGCGCGCCGACCGGCACCGCCCATGGCGTGAAGATCGATCCGATGAACAGGCCGGTGGTCGCGAGCGCGGTCAGGAGTGGCCAGATCGACGTCGACGGCAGCTCGTTGCGGTGATCGGGCTCGGCGTCGACCGCACCGGTGATCAGCAGCTCGCGGCGGTCGCTGCGCAGCCCGGTCACGACCTGGCGCGGCGTCGGCTCCTCCCATAGGGGCGCGCGGTCGGCGACCACGGGAATCTCCTGGAAATTCCACGGCTGCGGCGGCGAGGTTGTCGCCCACTCGAGCGTGCCGGCGTGCCAGGGATCATCGCCGGCGATCTGCCCGTGCCGACGGCTCCAGAGCACATTGGCGACGAACAGGGCGACGCTCGCCGCGATCAGCGCGGCGCCGATGCTGGCAAGCAGATTGAGCTCGTTCCAGCCGAGCCCGTCCGGATAGGTGTAGACGCGGCGCGGCATGCCGATCAGCCCGAGCTGATGCATCGGGAAGAAAGTCAAATTGAAGCCGACAAAAAACAGCCAGAAGTTCCACCGGCCGGCGCGCTCGTCGAGCATCCGCCCGGTGATCTTGGGGAACCAGTAGTAGAACGCGCCGAACAGCGGGAACACGCCGCCGCCGATCAGCACGTAATGGAGATGGGCCACCACGAAATAGGTGTCGTGCACCTGAGTATCGAGCGGCACGGATGCGACCATCAGGCCGCTCAGGCCGCCGAGGACGAAGATGAAGAAGAAGCCGATCACGAACAAAAGGGGCGTCTTGAACTGCGGCCGGCCGTCCCAGAGCGTCGCGAGCCAACAGAAGATCTGGGTGCCGCTCGGGATCGCGATCAGCATGCTCGCGGCGGTGAAAAAGCTCGCGCCGAGCTGCGGCAGGCCCGTGACGAACATGTGGTGGACCCAGAGGCCGAACGAGAGGAAGCCGGTCGCGATCAGCGAGAGCACCACCGCCGTGTAGCCGAACACCGGCCGGCGCGCGAAGGTCGCGACGATCTCGGACACGAACCCGAGCGCCGGCACGAAGATGATGTAGACCTCCGGATGGCCGAAGAACCAGAACAGGTGTTGCCAGAGCAGGGCGTCGCCGCCCTCGGCGGGATTGAAGAAATGCGTGCCGATCAACCGGTCCATGATCAGGAAGCTGCTGGCGAGCATGACCGCGGGCATGGCGAACACGGTCATGAAGGAGGTCACGAGGGTCGCCCAGGCCAGGAGCGGCATGCGGTTCAGCGCCATGCCGGGGGCGCGCTGCTTGAGGATCGTGACGATCAGCTGCACCGCCACGCCGAGCGCCGAAACCTCCGTAAAGGTGATCATCTGCGCCCACATGTCGATGCGCTTGCCCGGCGCGTACTGTGGCCCCGCGAGAGGAACATAGCTGAACCAGCCGGCGTCGGGGCCGATGTTCAAAATAAAGGCAATGTAGATCATCGCGCCGCCGAACAGGAATATCCAGTAATTGAAGGCGGCGAGACGCGGAAAGGCGATCTCGCGCGTCCCGATCATCAGCGGCACGAGATAAATCGCCATGGCCTCCATGATCGGCACGGCGAACAGGAACATCATGGTCGTGCCGTGCAAGCTGAACAGCTGGTTGTAGAAGTCGGGGTCGACGAAGGTGTTCTCGGGTCGGGCGAGCTGAATCCGCATTAACGCAGCCAGAACGCCGCCGAGCAGAAAGAAGGCGAAGGTGGTGACGATGAAGCGTCTGCCGATCGACTTGTGATCCGCGGCGCTGAGCCAGCCGACCACGCCGCGTGGCACCGCCCAGGTCTGCTCCAGACGAGCCCGCTCGGCCCTCAGTTCCGGCATTGTTGCTGCTGGCTGCGCCATGAGAACGGGCCTAGCGCAAGGTTTCGAGGTAGCTGAGCAGCGCCTGGAGCTGGTCGCCCGGGAGAGGGTTGGGCGGCATGCTGTTGCCCGGCTTGCGCAGCTGCGGGTCGACGATCCAGCCGGCGAGGTGCCCGCGGGTGTTGGGCAGGGTGCCGGCCGCGAGGCTGAGGCGGCTCGCGACATGGGTCAGATTTGGCCCCATGATGGCGGCCGCGCTGGTGCCCGCAATCGCATGACAGAGCACGCACGACCTCGTCATGAAAACATCCCGCCCCTTCCTCTGCTCGTCCGTCGTCGGCTCTGGCGCGGGCTGACGCTGCTGCGCCTGCCAGCGCGCGAACTCGTCCTCCGGTTCGGCCACCACGTCGAGCGCCATGTGCGCGTGCTGCAAGCCGCAGAACTCGGCGCACTGGCCGCGAAACACCCCCGGACGGTCGGCCTGGAGCCAGAGCGTATTGATCTGCCCGGGGATCAGGTCCTTCTTGCCCTGCAGGTTCGGCACCCAGAAGCTGTGGATCACGTCGGTCGAGCGCAGGGTCAACAGGACCGGGCGGCCGACCGGGATGTGGATCTCATTCGGGGTCGAGAACTCGCGGCTCGGCAGCGGGTCGCGGTAGCGCACGTCCCACCACCAGCGCTGCCCAGTGACATCGATGTTGAGCGCCACAACCGGTTGCACGACCAGAGCGCGCCCGACCCAGTAGCTCGCGAGCACGAACAGGAACACGATCGCGGCCGTCCCGGCAACCGCCGCGCCCACCGCCCGTGTCAGGGTGCGATCACGCCGCGGGTCGGGTCGCGCCGCCCCGGAGGTCGGCTCAGTCCTAGGCCGGCGATGGGCGATCGCCCACAGCAGCATCAGCATCACCAGGCCGAACACCGCCGCAGAGACGACCAGCATCAGCCACCAGATGTCGCCGATCCGCGCCGCGCCGGGACCGGCCGGATCGAGCGCGGACTGATTGCCGCCGCAGGCTGACAGCGAACAACCGGCTAGTGGCAGCAGACGGACAATTGATCGGGGCAGCCTGCTCATGCGGTCATTGCGCCGGCGGAGAGGAGGCCTTGGGCGTCAGCTGTTCGGTCGACGACTCCGGCTTCTTCGCGCTGAGGTGATCGGTCCGCCCCGGCGCGACGTCCTTGGCCAGGAGACCGCTCATGGAACGGACATACGCCGCAATCTGCATCACCTGCTGGTCGGGGATCTTGCCGCCGAATGCGGGCATGCCGTTCGGCCGACCCTCGAGAATGGTCGCGACGATATTGGCGGGTGCGCTGCCGTAGATCCACTGATCGTCCATCAGCGGCGGGCCATTGCCGCCGCCGCCATTGGCATGGCAGCCGTTGCAGTTGTACCAGCGGTAGAGCCGCTGACCTTCGGACACCGCGTACGCGCTCTCTTCGTACTCGTTCGGCACGACCAGGGTCGGGTGGGACCCGCCCGGCTGGAGCGGGCTCAGCGCGATCGTCTGGGCGCGCGCCGCCGCTGCCGGGTTCGGCCTGTAGTCGCGCTCCTCGCGCTTGCAGCCCGCGAGCGCGAGCGCCACGCCCAGCGCCAGCCCGAGCGCCCCAGGCGCGTTCACCGGTCACTCCCCGCGGCTGGCGCACCAGCGACCCGCGGTACGTGATACTCGGCGAGGATACGGTCGATGTCGGTTTTGCGGCGTGCGATCACTTCATCGAGCAGGTCGCGCAGCGTGCGATCCTGCTTGCGCACCCCGACCGCGATGTCGAACGCGAACGGCAGCCCCTCATCGGCGCTGGCGGCGAGCGGGGTCACCGAAAGCGGCGGATCCT
>JBKPNX010000210.1:0-13578 GCA_046732855.1 Pseudomonadota bacterium | reverse complement strand
CCTCCACCGCGAGCAGGCCTTCATGTAGGGGTCGCGCAGCAGTTCTGCGAACGCGCGGAGCTCCGTGCGGCTGGGCTTAGCGTGTTCAGTGAGAATACCGAACTTGAGAATAGTTCCTCGAAGCGGTTCCACTGTTGAACGCAGATAATCCCGGTGACAGAGCCCATCCTGACTCCGCGGAGTTAACCAGAGAGCCGACGTCGAGCACCGCCAGCGAGCCCTGAAAGATCAGGACGGCCTTGTCCGTAGTCTCGAAATACTGACCCTCGCCGAAGGCGAGGCCGCGCTCCCGCCCGGTCGGGTGCCTGGACAGGTGCAGCGAATGTCTAAATCTAAGACACTTAGGAGCAAAGGGAGGCGCCTGCCAGGAGGAGATGAGCAAGTTGAGGGAGCTGGCGCAGGTTCAGGGGGTGACGGGGAACAAGTGCAACGGCGAGCGCTGGGGCGATTTCGGAAGCGAGTGCTCAAGCGAGAGGCCATCCGCAAAGAGCTAGACAGCGCGCGGGTGGAAGTGGCACCCATCTTGCGTTGCTCGGCGACATAGTCGAGCGCCGCCCAAGCAAGCTGCGTCGCCGGCCACAGAGAGATGCTCCGGGGTGAAGGTATCGGGTTTCCAAGGCCGGCACCTTGCCTTGGGGACGGACAGATCCTGGCGAAAGAAGTATGGTTACTTCCCCAGCACCGCAAGAAGTGCATGTGCCGGGGCGCTGGAAACACGAATTAATCCAGTAAAGGGATCGTTCAACTCCAGGATCAGGACGATGGCGGCCGCTACGGCTATGGCGGAGATGGATAGAGCAATGATGACCGTTAAGTTCATTCTGACGAACACACCGAAGCTGGTGAAGATCGCCGTGGTCCACACAATCAGTACGACTAGTATAGGGATCGGCAGGTCGTTTGCCTGCAGCTGAGTTGTCAGGAGGCTGCGAGCCTGAGCAAGCTCGTTGGCAAGCTGCAGCGCCTGCGCCTGGAACCATTTCTGGGCATCGTCCCGTGGCGCCAAGTGTAGGACCGTTTGTTCCAGTTCGACCAGATCATTGCGATTGGAGGGTATCGGGGGCTCTGCTGGCCCGAAATCTTCTTGGGGCCACCTGGCTTGGGCTCTTCGGGCCATAGCGTGGCGGAGCAGCTCGCGCGCTGCCTGCGTGTCCTGCCCATAAGCCGCCAGATAGCGGTTGAGCAGTGCGGCGCTGGCAATGGTCTGGTCGACTGACCTCGCGACCGTATTGTGAGCGGTGTTCGCGGAGGATATCAGAAGGCTCATGACCAGAGCCGCCAGCGTGGCCATAAGGCCCGTGGCGAGCTTGATGACGTCCATCGATTCCTGACTCAAGTGACGCTCTGGCAATTTGGCGCGAAGAGCCGTGCCCAACAGCGCGCCCGCGAGCAGGCATGCCACGACGATCGCGGCGATCCAGAGCGAGTTCATGATGGATACCCTCCGCGCCCACCAGAAACGAACGTCGAACATAGCCGCGGCGGATTCCCGGCAGCACGAAAATCCATGAAGCACGGCAGGCTCTTAAGACCAAGAACCAACCCCAAGGTCATTGGAGACTTCGCCCAGGCGCGGTCAGTTTGTTCATCGCCGGGGTGCGCCCGGACGATGATCGCTGACGTGGCACTCGCCCGCGCCTGGTGTACCGGGTCCTGAGCGGTGGCCGCGAAGGTAATAGCATGGTCAACCAGGGCCGCTCGCGGAGCAGAGACGGGATCATCGACGCCAAGTCCACCGAGCCAGTGCATCAGCGGCTGCGACATTGAGCAAGGAGCCGAAATCGCTTTTCGTCCGCCCACTGGATAATGGGGCTGGCGCCCGGCATCCTTCCCGTACCGTTGGCGTGATGACGTCGAGAAAGGCTATGCAGCCGCCGGAGGTGATCCAGGCGATCGGCTTAGCCCATCCGCCGATCGTGCCCGTCTGCCTCGCCCTCTTGGCTGGGCGGCTGGTCCTCAACCGTGTCGCCCCGGGTGGTGCAGCGTCGCTCAGGGCGGCCTGCGTGACGATCGGGGGTGACCATCGGCGCCGGACGCGCTTCGTAATACTTGGTAATCAAGTAGGCAAAGAGTCCGGTCGACCAGCCAATCATCAGTTGCCCCGTAAGCCCCAGCCAGCCCTCGAGCATCCTGCGCTACGCCGGGATCGGCCTGTGGGTCAGGCTTGAGCGACTCCTCTCACCCGAGAGCCGCCGCTGGGCATGCCCTTCCCTTGACCGAGGATCGGTTAAGGAGCAGGATTCCGGGTGCCGGCCGAGTTCATCTGGGGGGTATCGGATCAGATGCAGCATCTGATCGTCGGCAAGGCGGTCACGGGGTTCAGCGCTTTCGTCTGACGCCGCGAGCGGGCCGGCGCTTCTTTCGCCGGCTCGTCGCTCAGGCAGGGAGACAAACGGGCGGTGGGTTGATGCCTGCGCGAACCTCGGTGACGCGAAAGGACAGACCATGACCGTACCCCAGGCGACGAAGACAAAGGCTTCATCGGACGCGGCCCGCTCTGGCCGATTATTCCTTCTCGAACTGAGCGGCGGCCGGATTCACACGATGAATCCCGACGGCTCCGACCGCAAGACCATCGTCACCGATTGCCGCCTCCCCGACGGCATCGCCGTGGATGTTGAGGCGGGTCACATTTATTGGACGAACATGGGCGTCCCCAACCTCGATGACGGCGCGATCGAGCGGGCCGACCTCGACGGCGGGAATCGCAGGATCATCGTCCCGCAAGGCGTCACCTTCACGCCGAAGCAGATCCATCTCGAGAAGGACGCGGGCAAGCTTTATTGGTGCGACCGCGAGGGCATGCGCGTGATGCGCGCGAACCTCGACGGCTCGCAGGTCGAGACGCTGGTGGAGACCGGCCGCGGCGACAAGGACCGGCGCGATCAGAACCGGTGGTGCGTCGGAATCACCATCGATCCGAAGCTCGGGAAAATCTACTGGACGCAAAAAGGCCCGGACAACGGCGGGCTAGGCCGTATCTTCCGCGCCAACATCGACATCCCGAAGGGCGAGAGCCCGACGAACCGCTCCGACATCGAGGTGCTGTTCGATCGGCTGCCGGAACCCATCGACCTCGAGCTCGATCTCGCGAACCGCGTGCTCTATTGGACCGACCGCGGCGATCCTCCGCGCGGCAACACCGTCAATCGCGTGCCGATCGATAAAAAGGCAGTGCCGGAGATCGTGATCACGCACCTGATGGAGGGAATCGGCATCACCCTCGACGTTCCCGGCAACCGGATGTTCGTCACCGACTTCGCCGGTTCGGTCTATTCCGCCGATCTCGACGGAAAGAACGAGCGCAACTTCCTCTACGCCCAGGGCAATCTCACCGGCATCGCATATGCCGAAGTCTGACAAGCCCATCGGAGAAATGACATGACCGACACCAAGCCCATTCGCCGCATCGGCATCATCGGCACTGGCGTCATCGGCGCGAGCTGGACTGCGCTGTTTCTTGCCAAGGAACTGCAGGTCGTCGCGACCGACATCGCGCCGAACGCAGAAGCCGCGCTGAGGAAGTTCGTGGAGACCGCCTGGCCGGCGCTCAAGCGATTGGGCCTGTCGCCGGGAGCCTCGCAGTCGAATCTGAAGTTCACAGCCGACCTCGCGCAAGCGGTCGCCGGCGCCGATCTCGTCCAGGAGAACGGACCCGAGCGGATTGACTTCAAGCAGAAGCTCTATGGACAGCTCGATGAGTTGCTCCCCCCCGACGTGATCATCGCATCGAGCTCGTCGGGGCTCACCATGAGCGAAATCCAGAAGGGCGCCGCGTCGCATCCCGAGCGCTGCGTCATCGCCCATCCGTTCAATCCGCCGCACCTGATCCCCCTGGTCGAGATTGTCGGTGGGGCAAAGACCTCGGAAGCGACGATCCGGCGCGCGGCGGAATTTTACACGTCGATCGGGCAGCGGACGGTGCGGGTCAACAAGGAGATGCCCGGCCACGTCGCCAACCGACTGCAGGCCGCATTGGCGCGCGAGGTCTACTATCTTGTCGCCGAGGGCGTGGTGAGCGCCGCCGACGTCGACACCGCCCTGTGCTGGGGCCCGGGCCTGCGCTGGGGCGTGATGGGCAACATGATGCTCAACCACCTCGGCGGCGGTCCGGGCGGCATCGAGCACTTCTTCCAGCAGTTCAGCGGTCCGATGACGGCCTGGTGGAAGACCCTCGGCTCGCCGGCGCTCACCCCGGAGGTGCAAAAGAAGCTCATCGACAGCGTTCATGCCGAGGTCGGATCGCGCTCGATCGAGGAGTTGGAGGCGGAGCGGGACGAGATTCTCCTCGGCCTCATCGAATTGCGCACCAAGCGCGCCGACAAGCTCGCCGCGCACACCGTCGCAGCCGAGTAACGATAGGACTCGACCCAAACAGGAGCTTGCAAATGACTATCGCGACCGGCCTGCGGACAGAAAAGTCCAAACCTGATCTGCCGACAGAAAAGCCCCAACCGGATTTGCTCACCGAAACACTTCTATCGAAGCTCGGGAATCCAGAACGCAGCTCGGATATCGACCTGCACGCCGCAACCAATCAGGTTCTGAAAGACGTTGGGATGTCGACCGCGGACAGCGGCGGCAAAGTCACCTTCTACGGCCGCGATCCGATCATTCCGAGCCCCTTCCGGTTTGGCAGCATGGCCGCGATCGGCCTGGCCGCCAAGGCCGTCGCCGTGGCGGCGCTGTGGCGACACCGGACCGGTGAGGGACAGGATATTGGGGTGGATGTCCGCAAAGCGTTGCGGCGGTTCTGTGGTTTCTTCGATCGGAAATGGGAAACAATCAATGGACGTCCCCCGCTCGGGTGGGACCCCACGAATCCGTTCCAAAACCTACCGCTCTTTCGCGAAGCGCGGGATGGGCGGCACGTCGTGGCGCTGAACATCTACCCCAAGCTATACGCACACGCTCTCAAATTCCTCCGCTGCGACTCCAGCGTCGAATCCGTGAACAATGCCATTCTGCAGTGGCGTGCCGAAGAGCTGGAGAACGCCGCAGCAGAAGCCGGCCTTGCCATCGCCATGGTGCGCACCTTCGACGAATTCCGCACGGAGCTTCAATACACCGAAGTGCTCTCCAGGATGTCCTTGATCAGCGTCGAGAAGATCGGCGAAAGTGATCCGATTCCCTTCGAAAGGGATGGAAGGAGCCCGCTGGATGGCATTCGCGCCTTCGGAATGGGCCATGTGATAGCCGGAGCCGGCATAGGGAGAGACCTCGCCTGCTACGGGGCCGATGTCCTCAACATCTGGCGGCCCGAGGACACTGATGCTGAGTCGTTTGTCTGGGACGTACAGGTCGGGATGCGTTCAACAATTCTGGACTATTCCAAGGACGATCGCGCGAAATTCGATCAGCTGCTGAAGGATGCCGACGTATTCTTCGCCAACAGGCGTCCGGGCTATCTGGAGCGGAACGGCCTCGACGCAGAAGAACTCTGCGCAAAGAAGCCGGGGCTAATCCATGCCCGTGTCGTTCTCTACGGCGACAAAGGCCCTTGGAAGAATCGTGTCGGATTTGATGAGATCGGTGGAGCCGTATCGGGGCTGTTCTGCATCGAGGGGACAGCCACGCATCCCAAATCGCCGCCAATCATCCCCATTTGCGACAATGTGGTAGGCTGGCTCGGCACAGTCGGCATTCTCGCGGCGCTGCGCAGGCGCGCCGTGGAGGGTGGCAGCTATCGGGTCATTGTTTCTCTGACCCGAACCTTGCTGTGGCTGTATTCGCTCGGCATTTTCGACAAGGCCTATGCCCAGGCGACCGCCGGATCGTCCGACGAGCACGCAGACATTGCTCCGGACCTTTTCATCGCGGAGACACCGTTGGGCACGTATCAAGGGATGACCGACCAGGTGGTCCTGTCGAGGACTCCGGGCTCTTTCAGAACGGTGCTCGTGCCACGAGGCTCGAGCAAACCCGAGTGGCTGGCGCGTTGAGAGCGCGCACCGAAAGAGTGCTGCTGAAGCCATTATCACAAGCAGCACGAACGAGGTAATCCATGAGTGCAATGTTGGCCGAGATCAGGCCTGACGAGGCAAAAGCCGTCATCGAAGCACCTCGCCGAGAGCGCAAGCGCGTCGTGATCATTGGCGGCGGCTTTGCCGGGATCGCGGCGGCGCACGCGCTGCGGCACGCCGATGCCCGAGTCTTGATGATCGACCGCCGCAACCACCACATATTTCAGCCGCTGCTCTATCAGGTGGCCACGGCGGTCCTCTCTCCGGCCGAGATCGCGGCGCCAATCCGTCAACTCGAGGCGAAACAGCGAAATGTCAGCGTACTCCTGGCGGAGGTCACCGGCGTCGACGTTGCTTCCCGCACGATCGAGGCGTATGCCCCGGGCGTGGGCGCCCGCAAGATCGCGTTCGATTATCTGGTGGTCGCGACCGGGATGCGCCCGAGCTACTTCGGGCACGACGAATTCGCGCGATATGCGCCGGGGCTCAAGAACCTTGGCGACGCGGAGACAATCCGAGCCAAAATCCTGGGCGCGTTCGAACTGGCGGCAACGACCGAGGACGAGGACGAACGCGCGCGACAGATGACGTTCATACTGGTCGGCGCAGGTCCCACCGGCGTGGAGCTTGCGGGGTCTTTGGCGCACCTGGTGAAGGTCACGCTGCGGCGCAACTTCCGCCGCATCGATCCGTCGAAGAGCACCATTATTCTGCTCGACGCAGGCAAGCGGGTTCTGCCGGCTTTTGCCGAGTCGGTGTCGCGCATGGTGGCCAGGCGCCTCGAGAAGCTTGGCGTGAAGGTCGTGACCGATGTCAAGGTCGAGACAGTCGACGACAAGGGCGTGATCGCCGGCGGAAACAGGATCCCGAGCGCGACGGTGCTGTGGACCGCGGGGGTCGCGGCATCGCCGGTTCCAAAGATGCTCGGTACCAAAACCGACCGCGCGGGGCGGGCGATCGTTGACCCGTTCCTGAAAGTCGTGGAGGCGCCCGGAGTGTTCGTCGTCGGCGACGCGGCGTCGGTCATGCAAAAGGGACATCCCGTGCCCGGCGTGGCGCAGGCAGCGATTCAGGAAGGGCGGTACGTCGGGCAGCTGATCGCGAAAGAGCTGAAGGGGCGGGAGGTCAAACGTCCGTTCCGCTATTTCGACAAGGGTAACATGGCCGTTGTGGGCAAGAATTATGCGGTCTTGGAAAGAGGCTCGTTGCGCACGGGCGGCTTCTTGACCTGGCTGGTGTGGGCATTCGTTCACGTGCTGTCGCTTCCGCAGCTGCAGAATCGGCTGCGCGTACAGCACCAGTGGGTGTGGTCCTATTTCACCGGCCAGCGCAGCTCGCGGTTGATCCCGGAGGGGCCCCAGCTGCCGACGTGGGCCGCTCGACCGCCCTGACGCATCTTCTGGACGAAAATCTTTTCGATCGCATTCGATGCCAGAGGAAACGATAGACGCCGTAGGCGTCCAGGTTAATGCACAGGCATCGGCATCAT
Source organism: Pseudomonadota bacterium (assembly GCA_046732855.1). GTDB lineage: Bacteria > Pseudomonadota > Alphaproteobacteria > Geminicoccales > Geminicoccaceae > JBKPNX01. Next base: position 6,126 of record JBKPNX010000210.1, on the reverse strand, counting down.
GTTGGCGTGGAGGTTGGCGATGATCCAAAGCGAGCCGGCGAGGACGAGAACGACGATCAGCACTCCAAACGCGAGGGCCAGAATATTGTTCGTACTCTCGGGCCCGCTGCCCAGATGCAGAAAGAAAACGAGGTGAATGCCGATCTGCGCGATGGCGAGCACCACCAGCCCGACCACTATGCCCGGAGGCCACAACAGATCGGTCTGCGCCACGACGAAAGAGACGATCGTCGCTAGGACCGCGAGCGCGAACCCCACCGTGTACGATAGAATGTTGGCCGTGGGCTCGTGCTCTTCGACACCCGGCGTCCGGTCGCCGTAAAACAGGAGATCGTCACGGTGCATCACTGAACTCCCATCAGATAGACCAGCGTGAATACCCCGACCCAGACGATGTCGAGCGCGTGCCAGAACAGGCTGAAGCACAACAGGCGCCGCAGCACGGCGGCGCGCAGGCCCTTGGCGACGACCTGAGCCACCAGATAGAGGAGCCAAAGGAGGCCCATGGTGACATGGGCGCCGTGCGTGCCGACCAAGGTGAAGAAGGCGGACAGAAAGGCGCTGCGCGAGGGTCCGGCGCCCTTGCTGATCATGCTGGCAAATTCCGAGACCTCGATGAAAAGAAAGGCCGCACCGAGCACGAACGTGAGGGCAGCGAAGATCAGGAAGCGCCCCGGCTGCCGCCGTTCGGCGGATAATGCCCCGAGCCCGGCCGTATAGCTCGAGAGCAACAGACACATGGTCTCGATGAAGACATTGCGCAGATTGAACAGCTCGCGCCCGGTCGGTCCGCCGGCGGTGTTGCCCGACAACACCGCATAGGCCGCGAACAACGCCGAGAACATGACCATGTCGCTGAGGATGAAGACCCAAAACCCGTACGCGACGACGATGCGCGTCGGGGCCGGCCCGCCACCGCCGCGCCCGCGCGTGAGCTCGGTTGGAACCGCGCCGATCGTTGCTGTCGCCATGGTCAGGCGGCCCGCCCCAGGCCCGGCCGCGCCCGTTCCATCTGCGCAATTTCGGTGGCCGGGATCTCGCGCTCGCGTTCATCGCTCCAGCCGAACACCATAACCGTGATCGCGGCGGCGAGGAGGCCGAGGATCACGATCCACCAGATGTGCCAGATCAGCGCAAATCCGGTGACCGTGGCAAAGAAAGCAGTGATGAAACCGGTGGGGCTGTTGCGCGGCATGTGGATGGTTTCATAAGCCGCTTCCATCGGGCTCACGCCCCGCTGCTTCATCTCCCAAAACGCGTCGATCGTCTCGACGTGGGGCAGCAGGGCGTAATTGTAGGCCGGGGGAGGCGACGAGGTCGCCCACTCCAGAGTTCGGCCGTCCCACGGGTCGCCGGTCAGGTCGCGGCGGCTCTCGCGCGTGCGGATGCTGACGTAGAGCTGTGCAATCTGGCAGAGGACGCCGACGAAGATGACGATCGCCCCGGCTTCCGCGACCAGCAGCAGCGGCTGCCAGCTCGGCTCGGCGATCTGCTGGAGGCGCCGGGTCATGCCCATCAAGCCCAGGACGTAGAGCGGCATGAAGGCTAGATAGAAGCCGATCAGCCAGCACCAGAAGCCGGCCTTGCCGAGCCGCTCGTCGAGGGTGAACCCGAACGCCTTCGGAAACCAATATTGGTAACCGGCGAACACGCCGAACACGACGCCGCCGATGATGACGTTGTGAAAATGGGCGACCAGAAAGGCGCTGTTGTGCACCACGAAATCGACCGGCGGGACCGCCAGGAGAACGCCGGTCAGGCCGCCGATGACGAATGTGACCATGAAGCCGACCAGGTACAGTACTGGCGTCGTGAACACGATTCGGCCGCGGAACATCGTGAACAGCCAGTTGAAAACTTTGACGCCGGTCGGCACCGCGATGATCGACGACATAATACCAAAGACAGCATTGACATTGGCGCCGGCCCCCATCGTGAAGAAGTGATGTAGCCAGACCATCAAAGAGAGGACGCAGATTCCCAGGGTGGCGAGGACCATCGAGCGATAACTGAACAGGCCCTTGCCGGAAAAGGTCGCCGCCACTTCGGAGAAGATGCCGAACGCCGGCAGGACCAGGATGTAGACTTCGGGATGCCCCCACGCCCAGAACAGATTGACGTACATCATCTGGTTGCCGCCGGCGTCATTGGTAAAGAAATGCATGCCGAGATAACGGTCGAGCAGCAGCATCATGAAGGTCGCGGTCAGTATCGGGAATGTCGCCACGATCATCAGGTTCGTAGCCAATGCGGTCCAGCAGAACACCGGCATGCGGAAATAGGTCATGCCGGGTGCGCGCAATTTGAGGATCGTGGTCACGAAATTGACGCCGGTGAGCAACGTGCCGATTCCCGAAATCTGCAATGACCAGAGGTAGTAGTCGACGCCGACGTCAGGCGAGAACGCGAGCTCGGAAAGCGGGGGATAGCCCCACCAGCTCGCGCGCGAGAAATTGCCGATGACGAGCGACACGTTGACCAGGAGCGCGCCCGTGGCGGTCAGCCAGAAGCTGACCGAGTTGAGCGTGGGAAAGGCGACGTCGCGCACGCCGAGCTGCAATGGCACGGCAAAGTTCATCAGCCCGATCACGAGCGGCATCGCCACGAAAAAGATCATGATCGTGCCGTGCGCAGAGAAGATCTGGTCGTAGTGCTCGGGCGGCAGGTATCCCTGCGCATCGCCGACCGCGATCGCCTGCTGCGTGCGCATCATGATTGCATCGGAGTAGCCGCGCAGCAGCATAATGAGCCCCAGCAGCACATACATCACGCCGATGCGCTTGTGGTCGACGCTGGTCAGCCACTCGCGCCACAGGTAAGGCCACCAGCCCTTTAAGGTGACGATCCCGAGCACGACGAGAATGACGATGACGACCACCGCCATGCTGATCAGCGGCAGAGGCTCGTTGAATGGAATTGCTGCCCAGCTCAGCTTGCCCAGCTTCTCAACCCCCGCCTGTCGCGCCGGCGGACCTCAGGCCCCGCCGGCACCCTTCTTTTCGACACCCGATGCCGTCTGGTCGACAATGCGCTCGAACAGCTGCGGCGCGACCGAGCCGTAGGTCTTCGGCGGCACGGCCTGGCTCGGCTTCGCCAGCTCGGCGTAGCCGGCATCGTCGAGCGCAGACCCGGCGCCGCGCACCTGCGCGACCCAGGCGTCAAAATCGACGGCCGGCACCGCCTTCGCGATGAAGCGCATCTGGGAAAAGCCGTCGCCGCTGTAATTGGCCGACAGCCCGGGAAAATCGCCCGGCGCATCCGCGAGCAGGTTGAGGTGGGTGGTCATTCCGCCCATCGTGTAGATCTGGCTCCCGAGCTGCGGGATGAAAAAGGAATTCATCACGGTCGCCGAGGTGAGCCGGAAGTTGACCGGGGTTCCGGCCGGGAAGATCAGCTGATTGACGGCGGCGATACTCTGATCAGGATAGATGAACAGCCATTTCCAATCGAGCGCCACAACCTCTACGCGAAGCGGGTCGGTATTCGCCGGGATGGGCGCCCGCGGATCCAGCTCATGCGAGCTGATCCAGATGACCCCGCCGAGCAGCATCACGGTCAGCGCCGGGATCGACCAGATGACGAACTCCATACGCCCTTCGTAGCGGAGATCCGGGCTGCGGCCCGCGCGGGGGTTGGACGACCTGTACCACCAGGCAAACGCCAGCGTCGCCAGGATCACGGGCACCACGACCACGAGCATGATCGCGGTGGTGTTGATCAGAAGCAGGCGCTCCGCCGCAGCGATCGGCCCACGCGGATCCAAGATGCCCGCGGGCTGACAGGAAGCGACGAGCGTCGCGGCGCATACCACCGGCCAGCGAATCAAGCCGGAACACCGCAGCCCGTGCTGCGGATTGGCAGTTCTGCTCATCGAACGGGCTCGCCCCCCTCGCTCGCGTTCGGAGATCGTCGAATTGCCGTGGCTAAGCTACCGTGGTTCGCGCACGGTGACCAGCAAATCTGATCAATCGAGACGCAGTTTTTCCCGCTCCAACCGGTCACATCCCAAACACCCGCTAGCGCCACAGGTTGGAACGGGCTAGATCGATGATCTCATCACCGCGGCCCTGATCAGGGCCTTGACCACGTAGAGCGTGAAGCCCTTGGCCATCTCGAAGGTGATCGAAGGCGGCATCGCGAGTCCCGTCCGGTTGACGACCGCGTCGACCAGGACGGGTCCGTCATGGGGGAGGCGGCCGCAATCCCCTCATCCACCTCGGCCGGATCTTCGAGCCGGATTCCGCGGATGCCGACGGCTTCGGCCATCGCCGCGAAGTTCGGGTTCTGGAGCTCGGTGCCGAACGTGAGGAACCCGGTGGAACTCTGCTCGAACTCGATGAAGCCAAGCGCGCCGTTGTTGCGCGAGGGTCAAAAATTCACCCATCAGCATGGTGAAGCCGCCATCGCCGGAGAGCGAGCGGCCCGGGAAGGCGGCCTGAGCGCCGATCCCCTGCGCCATCGCTTTCGCCATCGAACCGTGCCAGAACGAGCCGACGAGCCGCCGTTTCCCGTTCATCGCGAGGTATCGGTCACGGCCAACCCCGGCCTCCGACGCTGAGAACAGCGAACGGTTCCTGCAGCTGATGAGCCGAACGCGCGCCGCGCGAGTTGCAGGCGCTGTTGGCCGAGAATCAGGCGGAGCATCGCCCGCAAGGCAAGCACATCGATGCTCATGTTGATATCAAATCTCATTTGCCGAAATCGGCGGCTGCTTCATGCGTGCACTGCAGCGATCAAGGCGCGTATTTCGTGAAGATGTAGTCACGGGCCTCGACAGCTTTGTGACAGGAAAAGCAAGAGTACATTATCTTTTCGTCGGTGAGCGGGTTGAGCTCTTTATCAAAATTCGAGTAACCCCAACCGCCCGTCGCGGCGTACTTCCTGGTGTCCTTCTCCATAAACTGCAGGTACCAGTCGGGTGCGTCTCCGGGAACGAACGATTGCGCTTGACCAAATGTTTTGTTGTTCTCTTCTGATGGGACCATCTTCCAAGCGACTCGCCCGATGATAGTGCCTTCGGGGAAGGGCTTGCCTGCGCGATAGGCCTCGATCGCTTTGTCGTTGCCGATCACAACGCGTATGTCGTTGAGGTCACCTGCTTCGTGGGCAGCCGAAATGAATTTCCAGTCGCGATATCCGGGCGGGATCGTTGTTACGATGATTTGCTTAGCTTCTTTGCTGTCGGTTTGTGTTTTGGTGTCAGCTGTTGCATTTCCGGCACTCATGCCTGTGTTGTCCTGTCCCAACGATGAGGGCGTGATCCACGCAACAACGCCTGTTACTGTTACAACAGCCACGAACAAAAATGCAATTCGTTTCATGGTTCCATCCCTCGACGCCCACGAGCATATCTCAGCCGGGATTCCCCGTTTACCGGCTCCCGAACGCAATCATGCGTCGGTCGGCTGCATGAGGCAAGCGTCTGACGGCCTGGACCCGCCTGTGAGGCTGTCCACAGCCGGGATCTGAGGCTTGCGCTCAGAGTTGCCGTATCATTGGCGGCTTTCGGTGGATCATGGGACGCACCTCGCCTGCAGGGTTGTGGTTCATTCAGCGCTCCCGATCCTTATGCCGGGAGCGGCGGTGGCTTGGCCGGAGGTGAGTGATGCGGCGCAGATGTCGGCGAACAGCGACCGCGGCACTGCCACCGACCGGCTCCTGCTCGCCCGCGCCGACACGGTTACGATCCGGACCGGGAACTTGGTGCGCCGGCAGCGACAGTGGCGAAACCATCCGGCACGCCCGCTGGTTGCGAAACGACCGGCACGTCATAGACGCCTTGACTCTTTCAGTCGGTTTTGAACGAGATCATGACGTGGTCGCCAAAGTTCCCGCGAGCGTTCTTGTCCTGCGATCTCTATCACTGATCTTGTTGCTACCGGGAGCGAAGCTCGCACTTGCGGCCGAAGGGCCGCGGCCGCCATGCGGAACGGCGCCGGTTCCGCCTTTCCCGGGGATCGCCGACCCGCCGAACGTCCGCCTCTGGCACTCGGAAGATATGGGAGTTGATTGGCGGCCTCCGGCCTGCACGGGCTGGAGCCATCTCGCATTCGATCAAGTGGTCGGATTGGCGGGCCGCTTCCGTTCGCCAGACGATGCCCGAGGCATCCTGGCGCGGTTCGGTCG
>JBKPNX010000209.1:0-5345 GCA_046732855.1 Pseudomonadota bacterium | reverse complement strand
GATCGCCGCGAGCAGCGCCTGAACGTTCTGGCTGACGTCGTGATTCCAGGTGCCGTCGCGATACGGCGCGGCCATCGCGCGATACTGGCCGAGGGTCGAGGCGCTGATCTGGCGGTCTGCTGCGGACAGGTCCTGCATCGGGCGATCATCGACCGAACGCGTCAGCGAGAGCGAGGGCCGGGCCTCGCGGCTCTCAGCTCAAAGGCGGCTGCAGGCGTGGCGCCAGTTACCACCCTAGCGCCGCCTCGTCCTGTTTCTCGCGTGAGATGTCGGCTGCGCCGAGGCACCCGTCCAGAAGCGCACCATCTGGCGGGTCATCTCGTTGATCATCGCTGTCTGCTGCCGACGCATCTCCGCCATCCAGAAGCCCCGCACCGCCCCAGCCCAGGCGTTGGCGGCGCGCAGCCAGAGACTCATCCAAGGATTAGGCATGGAACTCCCTCCAAAGCATGGGGAGAACCGCCGCTGCGGCGCCGTGTTCCCTTGCCGCCTCGACGCTGGCCCCTGTGCGCGTGCTCCTAGCAGCCCCCCAACGTGCCATCACAGCCTTGGGCTTGAAAACAGAGCCTAGCGCCCCGGGGCCGCTGGTCGCTCTCGCCGACCGAATCGAGCTGTGGCCGATCGACCGCCTGCGCCCGTACGAGCGGAATCCGCGCACGCACAGTGAGGCGCAGGTCGAGCAGATTGCGGCGTCAATGGTCGAGTTCGGCTGGACCAACCCGATCCTGGTCGACGAAAGCGCTGGCATTCTAGCCGGTCACGGCCGCCTACTCACGGCCCGCAAGCTGGGGCTCGCCGAGGTACCGGTAATCCGCTTCGAGCACCTGAGCGAGGCCCAGAAGCGCGCGTATCTCCTGGCCGACAACCAGCTCGCCCTGCAGGCGGGCTGGGACGACGCGCTCCTGGCGGAGGAGCTGGCCTGGCTGCATGATGAGCGCTTCGACCTCGACCAGATCGGGTTCAACGCGCCCGAGCTGGAGCGACTGCTGGCGATCGCCGATGGCGAGGCGGCGAGCGACGAGGCCGAGGACTAGGTTCCGGAACCGCCGGAGGATCCGGTCAGCAAGCCGGGCGACCTCTCGATCCTGGGCAACCATCGCCTGCTGTGCGGCGACGCCACCGTGCTGGCCGAGGTCGAGCGCGTGCTCGGTGGTCAGCTCGCCCACATGACTTGGACCGATCGTCCCTACAACGTAGATTACGCCAACTCGCCGAAGGACAAGCTGCGGGGCAAGCACCGGCCGATCCTGAATGACGATCTGGGGGCCGGCTTCGAGGCGTTCCTCTACGACGCCTGCGTCAATGTCCTCTCGGTCACCAAGGGCGCCTGCTACATCTGCATGAGCAGCTCGGAGCTACACACGCTGCAGCGGGCGTTCACCGCGGCCGGCGGCAAATGGTCGACCTTCGTCATCTGGGCGAAGAACACGTTCACCCTCGGGCGTGCCGACTACCAGCGCCAGTATGAGCCTATCCTCTACGGTTGGAAGGAAGGGAGTAACCACTACTGGTGCGGCGCGCGGGACCAGGACGACGTCTGGTTCTTCGACAAACCGGTGAGGAGCGACTGCACCCGACGATGAAGCCGGTGGCCCTGGTCGAACGGGCAATCCGCAACTCGAGCAGAACCGGGACATCGTGTTGGACCCGTTCGGCGGATCCGGGTCGACTCTCATCGCCTGCGAAAAGACCGGTCGCCAGGCACATCTGATCGAGCTCGATCCGAAGTACGTCGACACGATCATCCAGCGTTGGCAAGCCTATAGCGGCGGCACCGCGGTCAGGGACAGCGACGGCCGGACCCTCGTTGAAATCGCTGGCGCGCGGGAAGCGGCGTAACGCATGTCAAGACTTGCTCTTAGCTGATGATGACGTCCAGCACTGCAAGATATTGGCACGTGGCGCCAGCCAGCACGAACCCGTGCCAGATTGCCCTGTTATAGGGCAATCCGTTCCAACGGTAGAACACGACGCCGGCGGTGTAGAGCAGGCCTCCGGCCGCAAGCAGAACGAACGCGAGCACCGAAACCGCAGCGAAGAGGCGATCGATCGCCGGCAGGATAGTCCACCCGAGCAGAAGGTATGCGCAGATCGACAGCATCTCGAGTCGCGCCGGGTGGAGCAGCTTCAACAGCACCCCAGCCGCGGCCACGGTCCAAGTGAACACCAGCAGACCCGTGCCCAATGCGCCGCCGATCGCGATGGCCGCGAACGGCGTGTAGGTGCCCGCTATCATCACGAAGATCGCGGCGTGATCGAGCCGGCGCCAGAACGCCCTCCGTGGATCATGCACTGCAATGTTGTAGACAGCCGAGCACCCCAACATAAACATCAGCCCGGCTGCATAGACCGCGAGGCTCACGAGCACGGCGAAATCCGCATTCGTCGACGCCACGATCGCGAGCGCGACGCAGGCAGCGATGCCAAGCGTCACTCCGACGACGTGAACCAGCGCGTCGGCTCGCCGCTCGGCCCGGCTCTCAAGCCGCGTGTGCGCCGTGGAAGCGCGCGAGATAGCGACGCCCGGTTCTTGCATGATCAGACGTGCGAGCGGACGGCCGGAGCAAGCCTATCCTGATAGGAGTAGCGGTCACCCGCGGCGCTTCGGCTTGTGGCCGGCGATCGTCGCCACCAGACCCGGCCCAAACAGAATCAAGGCCGCGATCGGAAAGCTTGCAGCCTCGCTTGTGTCCATCAGGCCACTTCGTGGAGCCGCCCGCGACCGGAAGCGACCCGGTCGATCGCTTCAGCCACCTCGAGCGGAACGGCATGATGGACCATGTGGCCTGCTCCCGGGACGATCCGCAGCTCCGCGTCGTTGAGCTCGTGCGCCAGCCGGATCGACTGGTCTTCGGGATCAACGACGCGGTCTGAATCGCCTGTCATCACGATCGACGGACAGCTGAATCCACTATAGTGCCGTCGCAGCGCCGCTGCCGCGGGGACCATGATCGCACCCTCCTGGGACATGGCGCGGATCTGCTCCGGCCGCGGGATGAGAGCGCTTGGGAAGACGTCACTGAAACGAGCCGGCACCGGGCGCGGCGCAAACATTTTGCGCAATGTGCCCGGCAGCGTCATCTGCATGAGCGGTGGAGAGACGGTGTTATTCAGCAGGTCGCCCAGCAGCGGCACGGCGCCCGGCGTCGCCAGCGCTACGTCAAGCCGCCTGCTCGGGTAGTAGTAGCCGGAGGCCAGGACGAGACCAGTTACCTCCTGCGGGGCCTGGAGAGCCCACGCGAGTGCCACCAACGTTGCCCAGGAATGGCCGATGATGACCGGGCGCTCGACGCCGAGGCGGCGACAGGCCCGGCGAAGCAATCTCGCCTGCGTCGCCGGGGTCCACGACCTATCCCGGGGGCGTTCGCTGTAGCCAAAGCCCGGCCGGTCGAAAGCAACTACCCGGCGCGAGCGCGCAATGAGGACGAAGACGCCGCTCACGATCCAGTCATCGAGCGTGACGGTATTGCCGTGGAGGAGGACGACCGGCCGTTCCCCGCCGACGCCTGTCGTGGCGGCGTCCGCCGGCCCCTCCTCCAGGTAGTGCAGTCGCGTGCCGTCCACCTCGAGAAAGCGACCGACCGGCGGGTTCTCCCGCTCCGCGCGGCGGGCCTGTGCCCGGTTGTAAAGAGCCGCACCGCCGAGTGCCGCTGCGACCCCGAGTGCGATGGTGATTGCGCCGGGCCCCGGCACGGGAGCGAGGGCGCGTCGAGTCGCGTCGCGCGCAGAATGCAGGGTCATGTGTTCTCCGGTACTGGTGGGGGTTGGCGCGGTTTGGCGTGGATTGGACGTGCGCCCGGCGATATGCCCCGGCGCGGCTTCTTGAAGAACTTGAGCGCGCGACTTCCGTTCCCGCGACGGATGAAGGTTGGTCGAGAAGCCACAACAACCGCAGCCGGCACAGCCCGTTGGCTGGACTCTGAAATTGACCCACGGCCATTAAGAACTTCGCCGGGCGTTGGCTGTGATGGGGCGACGGCCAAGGGGCATGAAAAGATCGCCGCCGGGCGCGAAGCCGCGGCGGCGTAAGACGGGGTAGCGGGAGGTCAGCCGGGTGATCCGGTAGACGGTGCTGCTAGCGGGACAGTGACCACAGCCGCAGACGACGATCAGCCCCACCACGATAGTGACCATGAACGAGGTGGAGTGCGGCAGCCACGCCTCCTGACAAGCCGGGAGAAACATCGCCTCTAAGAAGGAAGCTGACGCTTTCGAAGGGCCCAGGTAGAGATGGGCCGCTAGCCCAGTGCCAAGCGCAAAAGGGCATCAGCAGAGCTGCTCGCGCTGCTCCTCCTACGCCGAAGGCAGCGGCGGCTTCAGGCTGAGGCGTCGGCATCTGCTGGCCTATCAATTCCAGTGGCTGGTCGTGCGGCCACCAGTGCTCCTGCTTGGGGCTAAGCATCGAGCGATCCTCCTGCGTGGTGCCGGATGAGCAGGACAGACAATTGAGATGATCGATCTGGTTCTGAACGTCGTCGTCGCGGTGCTTGGCTGCGCTCTGCTTCTTACCGTGGTCGTCATCTGGTCGATCAAGCGCCACCGCGATCCGCGTCTGCGCATCGAAAGCGACGCGCCGCTTGCCGAGCTGCTGCCGTCGCTCTCCGGCCTGACCCACGGCACCGCGCTCAAAGGCAACGCGGTCGAGATTTTGGAGAATGGCGCTTTCTTGGAGGTCATGTTCGAGGAGATCGGCCGGGCAACGCGGTCGGTTCATTTCGAGACGTACTTGTGGAAGGACGGCATGCTCGGGCGGCGACTGGTCGACTCGCTGACGGAGCGGAGCCGCGCCGGGGTCACGGTGCGCGTGCTGGTCGATGCCGCCGGCGGCAGGAAGATGGGCGAGGCTGCCGAGCGTCGGCTCAAGGAGGCCGGTTGCAGGTTCGACACTTACCATCCGACACGATTTCGCAACGTTGGCGTGCTCAACGAGCGCGATCACCGCAAGATAATTGTGCTGGACGGCCGTACCGCCCTGGTCGGCGGCCACTGCATCGTCGACTCGTGGCTCGGCGACGCGCAGGACGGCGAGCATGTCCGCGACATCTCCGTGCGACTGCGCGGCCCGATCGTGCATGCGATCCAGTCGGCGTTCAGTGAGAACTGGGTTGAAGAGACGGGCGAGCTGTTCATCGGCGAGGACTTCTTCCCGGAGCTGCATCACGAAGGCGATGTCTCGATCCACGTCGCGCGGGTGAAGCCGGAGGGCTCCGCGCCGGCGGTCAAGATCCTCCATCACCTGGCCATCTGTTGCGCCCGCGAGCGGATCCGGATTCAGAGCCCGTATTTTCTGCCGGAGCCAGCGGCCATCGAGGCGCTGGGCGGCGCGGTCGCTCGCGGCGTCGACG
>JBKPNX010000208.1:0-6706 GCA_046732855.1 Pseudomonadota bacterium | reverse complement strand
CTCAGCGCCAGGACGATCCGGCGGCCGCGACCCCCAAAATGGCTCGGCTGGACGGCGCGCCTCCTTGAGGCGCGGCGACTCCCGAAGCCGGTGCGCAAATTGCGATCGCGCACTCCGGCGCTTACCACCCGCGCGCCCGCCCTATCGAGATCTCGGAGCGTGCCCTCGCATACGCGTGCTTACGCGACCGTCTCTGTCTAAGACAAGAGCAACATCGAGGCTGCAGCCAAGTAGTTCATCCCGGCGATCGGGAATGCATAGACACGGGTCGGGCGCCGGTCGCCCGACCCTGTCGGCTTGGGGCGACCGGATTGCCCAGCATCGGGCACCACCGGGCGCAACCACACAGGATCGGCCCTGCCCGCCGCGTTTTTTACACAGACAGGATCCCGTTTGGCCTATCGACGCCTGCCAGGTCTGCTCTCGGCCTACAGCGGCTGAAACGCAGCGTAACGTCCGGTGTAGGCCGTATTTCGGTCGCAGCGAGGGCGGCGGCGGTGGCCTCACTCGGTCAGCTTGCCCGGTTCAACTGGCCCGTACTTGCCGTCCTTCCAGACGTACCAGATGAAGGAATCGACGCCGGTCACATCGCCCTTGTCGTCAAAGCTCAGGCGGCCGAGACCGTGTCAAATTCATTGTGGTGCAACGCCTCGACAACGGCAGCAGCATCGAAGGTGCCAGCCTTCTCGACCGCCTGCGCCCAGACTTGAATGACGGCGTACGCGTACAGCGTCCAACCTTCCGGCTCATAGCCCTCCGCGCGGAACTTGGCGACGACCGGTGCCGCCGCCTCGTAGGTACGGGCGTCGGCCTGGGATACGAACCGCACCCCTTCGGCGGCCGGCCCCGCGACTAGCAGGAAATACTCGCTGTTCAGAGTGTCGCTGCCGACCAGCTGGAGGTCATAGCCGAGCTCGTGCACCTGGCGCGCGATCAGGGCGGACTCAGCTGGGTGTCCGCCATAGAAGAGCACCTTGATTCCCGCCGCCTCGAGTGCGGCAACCGTCTCGATGTATTCCGGCTGGCCGGGGACGATCTCGCCGAATTGGGCTTCCTTGACGCCGCGCCCGTTGAGCTGCTTCCTGGTTGCCTCGGCGAGGCCCTGCCCGTAGACGGTGCCGTCGTGCAGGATCGCGATCTTGGCATCGGCCCACTGCTCCGCGAGGTAATCGCCGGCCAACCTGGCCTGCTCGGAATCCCGCTTGACCACCCGGAACACATTCGAAAAGCCCTGCTCGGTCAGCTTCGGATTGGTCGCGGCGGGCGCAATCATGACGATGCCGGCCTCCTGGTACAGTGCGGAAGCCGGGATGGTGGCCCCTGAGCAGAGGTGTCCGGCCACGAAAACGACACCGTCGGCGATCAGTTTGCGCGCCGCTGCTACGGCCTGCTCAGCTTCGCAGTAATCGTCGGCAACGATCAGTTCGATCCGTTCGCCGAGCAGGCCGCCGGCCTCGTTCAACTCCGCCACAGCCATCGCGACACCCCGTTCGTGCTGCTCGCCGATCCACGAATTGGGGCCGGTCAGCGGCGTCGCGGCGCCGATCCGGACCTCGGCGTGCGTGGGCGACTGGACGAAGAGGGCCGCGATGCCCGCGCCCAGCAGTATGCGTACCCAGAACATAATCACCTCCCGCTGCGACTCATCTCGTCACATCCTTTGGCATCTACGTGGCGTTTCGCAGAATCTTCTGGGCTACTCGCTCTCCGCCGGATGATAGCCGCTGTCGGACCAGATGTACCAAACGAAGGAATCCACGCCGGTTACGTCGCCCTTGTCGTCGAAGCCAAGCCGGCCGAGGACAGTATCAAATTCATTGCGGTGCAACGCCTCCACAACGGCAGGAGCGTCGAACGTGCCTGCCTTCTCGACCGCCTGCGCCCAGACCTGAACCACGGCGTACCCGTACAGCGTCAAACCTTCGGGCTCGTATCCCTCCGCGCGGAACTTGGCGACGACCGGCGCCGCTGCCTCGTGCGAACGGGCGTCGGCCATCGAGACGAACCGCACCCCCTCGGCCGCCGGACCCGCGACGCGCAGGAAATACTCGCTGTTCAGATTGTCGCTGCCGAGCAGTTGCAAGTCATATCCGCGATCATGCGCGTGACGCGCGATCAGAGCAGCTTCAGCTGTGTACCCGCCATAAAAAAGCACCTCGATCCCCGCAGCCTCGAGTGCGGAAACCGTCTCGATGTATTCCGGCTGGCCGGGGACGATTTCGCCGAATTGGGTCTCCTTGACGCCGCGCTGGTTGAGCTGTCGCTTAGTCTCCTCGGCCAGACCCCGCCCATAGACGGTGCGGTCGTGCAAAATCGCAATTCTCGCATCAGCCCACTGCTCGGCCAGGTAGTCGCCGGCCAACCTGGCCTGCTCGGTATCGCGGTTAACCACCCGAAATACATTCGAAAAGCCCTGCTCGGTCAGTTCCGGGTTGGTCGCGCTTTGAGAAATCATGACGATACCGGCCGCCTGATATAGCGCGGAAGCCGGGATGGCGGCCCCTGAGCAGGGGTGTCCGGCGACGAAAACGACACCGTCGGCGATCAACTTGCGCGCCGCCGCTACTCCCTGCTCCCCGTCGCAGTAATCGTCGGCAACGACCAATTCGATCGGTTCACCGAGCAAGCCGCCAGCCTCGTTGATCTCGGCCACGGCCATCGTGACACCCCGTTCGTTCTGCTCGCCACCCCACGAATTGGTGCCGGTCAACGGCGCCGCTGCCCCGATCCGCACCTCGGCGTGCGCAGCCGACGTGATGACGCAAACCCCGAGCCCCGCACCCAGCAGTATGCGTGCCCAGACCATGATCACCCCCCGACTAATCTCGTCACATCCTTCCGCACAGACGTGCCGACGATCGTCCTGATCTGCTGATCGAATACTCCGCCTTTTTACCACTCATCGCCGCTTCTTTCTGCAGCAGCGGTCACCTTCACTCGGTCAGCTTGGCCGGATCGACCGGCGCGTAATTGCCTTCCCGCCAGACGTACCACACGAAAGGCTCGTAGCCGGTGACGTCGCCCTTGTCGTCGAAGCCGATGGTGCCGAGGACGGTGTCGAACTGGTTGGCATCGAGCGCCGCGGCGACCGCCTTGGGTTCGACCGTGCCGGCTTTCTCGACCGCCTGCGCCCACAGCTGAACCGCTGCGTAGCTGTAGAGCGCCCGCGCATTGGGCTGCTGAACTTGCCGTTCGAGACGCCCCATGATCTCAGCCGCACGCGGCTCATGGGTGGGATCGCTGAAGGACGTGAACAAGGCTCCTTCGCCGGCCGGGCCGGCCACCAACCAGAACTCGCCAGTAGACAGCGAGTCCCCGGAGACCAGTTGAACGCTGTACTTCCGATCGCGTGCCTGGCGAATGATGAGGCCTGCCTCGGGACTGTAGCCTCCAACATATAAGACTTCGACCGAAGCCGCGCTCAGCTGATCCAGCAATTCCGAGAACTCCATCGCGCCGGGTGCGTACGTAGTAAACAGAACTTCGCTGACGCCGCGCTGGTTCAGTCGCTTTTTCACTTCCTCGGCAAGCCCTTGGCCATAGGTCGAAGTATCGTGCACAATCGCGATATTGCCGTTTCCCCAGCGGTCCGCCAGGTAATCACCGCCGATAGTGCCCTGAAGGTCGTCGCGACCAACGATACGGAAGATACCGCCCTCGCCTGGCTCGGTCAGCTTCGGGTTTGTGGCACCCGCCTCGATCACCGGGATCCCCGCGCGCCGGTGGACCTTCGATGCGGGGATCGCGGCGCCCGAGCAGGTGGCGCTGAAGACGACAGCGACTGCCGCACTGACGAGCTTCTCCGCCGCCAACGGCGCCAGCTCGGCATTGCAGCCGTCATCGACGAGAATGAGCTCCAGCTGTTCGCCCAAGATCCCGCCCTTGGCGTTGAGTTCGGCGACCGCCAACTCGATGCCAGCGAGATGCGGCTCGCCGACCCAGGCGTAGGGCCCGGTCAACGCGGTGCTGAGGCCGATCGGAATCTCCGCTCGCGCGTGGCTCACAGCCCCGGCCGCAAGCGCAGCGAGTATGCAGGCGACTCGAATCACCATCATTGCTTTATCTCCGTCGGGACACAACGCGTCAGGCGATCAACTCACACTCCCGGTCAGGTCCGTTCCGCGCGTCCTCCAAAGTTCAGTCCGCCACCTCGGTCGAATCGTCCGGCGCGTAGTTGCCCTCTTGCCAGACGTACCACACGAAGGGCTCGTAACCGTACACGTCGCCTTTCTCATCGAAGCCGATCGTGCCGAGCACAGTGTCGAACTCATGGGCGCGCAACGCCTCGGCGACCGCTTTGGGCTCGGCCGTGCCGGCTTTCTCGACCGCCTGCGCCCAGACCTGGACCCCGGCGTAGGCATACAAGGTCAGACCTTCAGGCTCATATCCCTCCGTGCGGAACTGCTCCACGGCAGCCGCCGCTTCCTCGTTGATGCGCGGATCGGCGTACGAAGCGAATTTGACGCCCACCGCCGCTGGCCCGGCGACGTGCCAGAAATACTCGGAGTTCAGCGCATCAGGGCCGATCATCTCCAGATCGTAGCCTCGGCTGCGTGCCTGGCGGATGATCAGCCCGGCCTCCGCAGTGTAGCCGCCATAATATAGAGCATCGATTCCCTCCGCCTGGAGCTTGTCGATCAGTTGCGAGTAATCCGGCTGGCCCGGTTCGATCGCTTCGAACAGGATGCCCGCCACACCGCGATCGGTGAGGTGCCGGAGGGCTTCCTCGGCGACGCCCTTGCCGTACGCCTCACCGTCGTGGACGATTGCGATGTCGTCCCCATCCCAGTGCTTGGCCAAGTACTCGCTTACCAAGGCGGCCTGGAGCGTGTCGCGCCCGCACACCCGAAACACATTTGCGAGTCCCTGCTCGGTCAGCATCGGGTTGCTCGAGTACGGCGAGATCATCAGAATTCCAGCCTCGGCATAGACCTTCGAGGCTGGGATCGAGGCGCCCGAACAGAGATGTCCGATGACCGCGGCCACGCGCGCCTCCACGAGTTTCTTGGCAGCGGCGATCGCCTGCTCGGCATCGCAGTAGTCGTCGACCAGCAAAAGCTGGACCTGCTCGCCGAGCACGCCACCCGCCGCGTTCAACTCGGCGATCTTCCGATCCATGCCTTGCTGCATCTGCTCGCCGAACCAGGCCATGCTGCCGGTTACCGGGCCCGCCGCGCCGATCAGGATCTCGGCGTGAGCGAGCGAGCCGGAGCCGAAGGCGACTACAAATGCCGCAATCAGTCGTACGCCAAATCGCTTCATGGCCTTCCCTCCCTGACGCTGATCCCGGCTGCTGCGGCAGCCGCGGACAAGGCGGCGAGAAAATCGCGGCGAGACTGCACGATATGCATTGCCAAAGTTCTCCCCCGTAAGAACTCCGGCGTCGGCCTCTAATCGAGTCGCTTCCGCGAGCGGCTTGAATGCCGGCGCCACGGCAGCGCGAATTTGAGAGCTCATTCGGCTACCGCTGCGGCATGATGGCACGCTCCGGAGACCGAGGAAAGCGCCTTATAGCTAGCGTTTGATCCCTTGACTGTCCCCATCGCGGTCTCGGATGGGGGGTCAGGCGACCGTTGCGCTAACTACGCTGCCGCCAACTCGGAATCGGGTCACGACCAGCCTATCGAAGCCTACCCACGGAAGGTCTGCTCTACAGCCTAGGCGGTCGAAAGACGGTGCCGAAAGTCCGGGTCTGAGCCCTATTTTCAGACGTGCCGAGGCCAGCTCTGAAGGGCAGACTCTAGCCATCACCCTCGCGCCACGGATAAGTCGCGCCGTGACGTACTGCAATGCGCGATGCTGCCTATTGTGGGCGGCGCGCTGAGTCGCCCCTGGAATACTCGCAGCCATGCTGCACCGCCGCCTGACCAACGAAGAACTCGCCAGCATCGACCGATGGCTTGAGGAAGCATGGCGGGCCGTCGAAGTGCCTGCCTGCCGTCCCACGATCAAGTCGTGCGCAAGCCCAAGCGGAACCTGAACGAAGTCCTGAGACGCGCTAGACGAACCCCATGTCAGCTAAGCACAACCCTCGGGATAATTCCTTAACTATCCCGCCAAAATCCTAACGAATGGTTAACGGCCGCTGAAAAGGCGGGGAGGCGCGCTCCGGGGATCTCGCCGCCGGACCCGGCGTGCAGGAAAGCGTTGGGCGCTACCGCACGTAGCTGGCGCCGTTGATGTCGACGGTGGTCCCGGTGGCGTGGCGGGCAAGGCCTGAGGCCAGGAAGGCGACGAGGTTGGCGATGTCCTCAGGCTCGGCCATCTCGCCCAGCGGAATGTCGCGGCAGATCGCCTCCTCGCCCAGCTCACGGAAGGCGGCGTCGTTGAGCGAGGTCCGGACGAAACCGGGGGCGACGGCGAAGGCGGTGACGCCCTCGCGCCCGTGATGGCGGGCGATGGTCCGCGTCATCGCCACGACGCCGGCCTTGGAGGCGGCATAGTGCTGGTACTCGGCATCGTCACCCCGGAAGGCCGCCCGGCTGGCGATGTTGACGATGATGCCGCCGCCGGCGCCGCGGTAGTGCAGTATGGCCTCGCGGCAGAGATAGGCCGGCGCAACAAGGTTCACCGCCAGCGTGCGCTGCCAGGCGGCCCTCCAGGCCTCCGCCGCCGCCTCCAGCGGCGCCGGTTCGTAGATCCCGGCATTGTTGACCAGCACATCGATGCGGCCGCGCCAGGCCAGCGCCTCGCGCCAGGTCCGCTG
>JBKPNX010000207.1:0-56863 GCA_046732855.1 Pseudomonadota bacterium | reverse complement strand
CGTTCCACCACAGCATCTGTCGGTACGCGGCATCGGCGCCGCCAGTCGTCGCGGTGACATAAAAGTGCCGCGCGTGCAGACGGCACGCGACCCCGTCGTCGACGATCACGCCCGCTTCGTCGCACATCAGCGCGTAGCGTGCGCGGCCGACCTCCTGCCTGAGGTAGTTCCAGGTGTTCATGCGCTGCACGAACTCGGCGGCATCGGGCCCCCGAACGTCGAAGCCGCCGAGCGTCGAGACGTCGATCAGCCCGACGTTGTCGCGGCAGTTGCGCACTTCCCCCGCGATCAGCGCCTCGGCGTCCTCCTTGGCGCCATAGTAGGCCGGGCGCAGCCAGGCGCCGGCGACCATCATCCTGGCGCCCAGCTCCAGGTGCCGGTGGTGCATCGGCGTGTGACGGACCGGGTCGAAGCCCCGGCCGGCGAGGTGCGCAAACTTCTCCGCCAGGTAGGGAGGCCGCGCCGTGGTCGTGCCGACCTCCTCGGTCGGCCGGCCGGTGGCCTCGGCGAGCAGGCGGATCGCGGCGACGTTCGAATGCCGGCCCTGGCTCGGCCCCATGCCGAGCGTGGAGTAGCGCTTCAGCAACTGGACGTCATCGTATCCATCCAGCACGGCGTTTCGGATGTCCTTAACCTCCAGGTCCTCGTCGAAATCGACGAAGTCCCTGCCCTGCGGATGCGGAAAGATCGGCCATGGATGGGTGATCTGGCTGGCGAGCGGATCCGCGGCAGCAGGCGGTGGCTCGCCCTTGGCGCGGCCCAGCATCCGAGCCGCCTGCCAGCCGGCGCGGCGGCCGTCGGCCAGCACGGCATCCAGGTGCCAGACGCCGTTGACTGAACCCGCCGGCGCCACGCCCGGTGGCGGCTCGAGCACGCGATGCGTCGCGGTACCCTTGTCATAGGCCAAGCGCCCGCCGGCGTGACAGACGAGGTTGCCGGCCGGGGCGTAGCCGACGCTGGTCACCACGCAGTCGCACTCGATGACGCGCCCGTTCCGCTCGTACGCACCTTGCCCGGTGATCGCGGCGATGCGCACACCGGAGACGTGCCCGTTGCCGAGCGCCTCCGCGATCGTGGTTCCTTCATGCACGACGATGCCGCGATCCCGCGCCGCATCAGCGGCGGGACTGTGCGGCGTCTCGGGGCGCAGCTCGACGATCGCCGCCACCTCTACGCCGGCATCAAGCAGGTCGAGCGCCACTTCGTAGCCGTGCTCGTTCGCGTTGGCGACCACGGCGCGCCGGCCCGGCGCCACGCCGTAAAGCCGCATCAGGCGCTGGGCCCCCGAGCCGAGCATGATCCCCGGCAGGTCGTTGTTGCGGAATACGATCGGCTGCTCGAACGCGCCCGTAGCGACGACCACGTGCTGCGCGCGGACCTTGTACATCCGGCCGCCGCGGATGATCGGCAGGAAGTTGTCCGCGAACAGACCGTTGCACACCGCATCGGTGTAGACGGTGATGTTCTGGCTCGACTCGATTTCGGCGACGAGCCGGCCATGCTCCTGCTGCGCCCGCATCGGCTCCGTGCCGAAGCGGGCGTAGGCGAGCGCGCCGCCGAGGATCAGAAACTCCTCGACCAGCAGCACCTCGAGGCCGTGCGTCGCCGCCTCGAGCGCCGCGCTCATGCCGGCCGGCCCGCCGCCGACCACGACCAGATCGTAAAAGCCATACGCCTTGTCGTAATAGCGGTGCGGTGCGCTCAGGTTCACTTTGCCGAGCCCCGCGAAGCTGCGGACGATCGGCTCCCAGCGCTTCCAGGCGCCCTTCGGCCAGTGGAACGTGCGGTAGTAGAAGCCCACGGGCAGGAACCGGCCGAACAGCCGCAAGGACGCGCCGCGGTCGTGGGCGAGCGAGCCGCGGTAGTTCTGGCCCATGACCGCGAGACCTGGCTCGATGCCATGGCGATCGGCGAGCACGTTCGGCTCGTCCGGCAGCTGGACCAGCGTGTTGGCGTCGTGCCCGGCCATCGACAGGATGCCGCGCGGGCGGTGGTACTTGAACGAGCGCGACACCAACCACTGGCCGCAGCCGGCGAGCGCGCTCGCGATGACGTCGCCCTGGAAACCCCGGCAGCTGCGGCCCTCGAAGCTGAAATCGACCGGCCGGCTCTGATCGACCAGCAGGCCGAAGCCCTGCCCCAGCCGCGGCGCCGGCGCCGGCCGCACCATCTTATGCCCGCCCCATGGCGTCACGCCCCATCAAACCGTGCGTGCTCTCTGTCACGCTCCCTGGACCCGTGCGCGTTCTCTGTCATGCCGCCGCTTTGTCCGGGGCATCTCGTCTGCCCCGGTCGAACCGGGGAATGACGAGAAGAGCGGTCCACGGGTCGTGATTCTTGTCATCGTGGCATCAGGTCTGCCCATGCCGCGCCATGAACTCGCGCACCGTCATCGTCTCGAGAATCTGGTCGGTTCGGGTATCGCGGCGGGCGATGAACCAGAACGCGGTCGGCGCGTGCAGCCACCATTCGGTGACTTCCCCCGCCGGGTTGTCCTGCATGAACACGTGCCCCGCCCACTCGGCGTCCGAGCAGCGATCCGGGTCCGGCATCTTGCGCACCTCGCCGCCGCACACGAATTCGGCGATGTTGCGCGGCCCGTTCAGGGGGCAGTTCATGATCTTCATGGCGCGCCCTCAATGACCGACCGCCGCGGCGCCCTTTTCGCCGACCAGGGCGAAGCGCGCGAAGCGGGACAGCGCAAACGGCTCGAGCAGCGCCGGCTGGCGGCCGGTGGCGATGCACTCGGCCATGCGCTTGCCGGCGACCGGGGTCGCCTTGAAGCCCCAGGTGCCCCAGCCGGCGTCGATGTAGTAATCCTCGATCGGCGTGAGGCCCATGACCGGACTGAAGTCGGGCGTCATGTCGACCATGCCCGCCCACTGACGCAGCACCTTCACCTCGCCGAGAAACGGGAACAGCTCGAGCATGTGCGCCATCAGCCCTTCCTTGAACTCGAGCGTGGAGCGCGAGGAATAGAGCGCATAAGGGTCGGTCGAGCCGCCCATGACCAGCTCGCCGCGCGCGCTCTGGGAGATGTAGACGTGGAGCGAGCCCGACACGACGATGACGTCGAGAAACGGCTTCAGCGGCTGCGACACGCAGGCCTGCAGCGGCACGGTGCGGATCGGCAGGCGCAGGGCCGCCATGTCGGCGAGCAGCGTGCTGGAGCCGGCGACCGCCTGCAGCACCTTGCCGGTGTGCACCCTGCCGCGCGTGGTCTCGACGCCTCGGATGCGCCCGGCTTCGATCAAGAGGCCCGTCACCTCGGTCTGCGGGTGCAGTTCGACGCCTAGCTTTGCGGCCGCGCGGGCGTAGCCCCAGGCGACGGCATCGTGGCGGGCAATGGCGCCGGGGGGATGGTAGAGCGCGCCGAGGATCGGGTAGCGGACCTCCTCGGACAGATTCAGCTGCGGGCAGATCTTCCGGATATCATCGGGGAAGACCAGCTCCGAATTGACCCCCAGGTGCTTGTTCACCTCAGCCCGCCAGCGCGCGGTGCGCAGCGCCGCGTCCGTGTGCGCGAGCGTCAGGTGGCCGCGCTCGGCGTACATCAGGTTGATGTCGAGCTCGATCGAGAGGTCGCGCCACAGCTCGACCGATTCCTTGTAGAAGGCGACACCCTCCGGGGTCAGATAGTTGGCGCGGATGATCGTGGTGTTGCGCGCGGTGTTGCCGCCGCCGAGATAGCTCCGATCGAGCACCGCGATGTCGGTGATGCCGTAATCGCGCGCGAGATGGTACGCCGTCGCGAGACCGTGACCGCCGCCGCCGACGATCACGACGTCATAGCGCCGCCTGAGCTCGGGCCGGGGCGGAAAGTGCGGCGCGACCGGATGCTTGCGATGCAGGCCGTACTTGAGCAGCGCCCACGGCATCGACGGCTCCTGAAACCTGCGGCTGGCAGCGCCCGGATTCCGGCCGAAGATATCCGAAGGACGCGGTGAACGAAAAGTAGGTCGCCACGGAGGCCATCTGTTCATGGCCAGAACGACGCGCGAGCCCGCGTCAGGGAACGATCGTACGCCCGGGCGTATTTAGTTGGGCGGCGGCGGACTGCGCTGGTCCACTTCGAACGTGGCCTGCTGAAGTCCTCTTCGCCCGTCCGCTGGCGGGCTTGCGGGTCAAGCGCGCTCAACCCGGCGAGAGAGATCACGAGCTTGGATTCGGCAGCCGCGCGCTCCCAGGCGCCTGCTTCCCGGCCGCTCACCAGGCCCGCTCGGCGACCACCCGGCGCGTCTCCAGCTCGGCGTGCATCGCCGCGAGGTCCTCGATCGAGCAGTCGCGCAGCGCGACCATGCCGACCAGGGCGCCCGCCTCGACCACCGGGAGATGGCGATAGCCGCACTCGTCCATCCGGCGGATCGCCTCATCGACGGAATCACGCGGCCGGATCGTGTCCGGCTCCTTGGTCATGACCTCGCCGAGTGGCGCCTGATTCGGGTCGCGCCCCGGGGCCAGCACGCGCCGCACCAGATCGCCGCGCGTGAAGATGCCGAGCAGGCGACCGCGCTCCGTGACCAGCACGCTGCCGCACCGATGCTCGGCCATCAGCCGGCACGCGGCGCGCACGCTCGTCCCGGGCGCCGCCTCGCAGATCGCGCCATCGGTCATGATCTCGCGCACGGCTAGGTGTCGCATCGCTGCTCCCCTCGCCCCCTGGTGCGCCCGACCCTGCTCGTCTCCCCGATACCGATGGTGCCCCAAGCGCAATCGTAGCGCAAGGGGAGCACACGCTAGATTTTCTACTGACGCGGGAGAATACGCCCGCCCAGGATCACGCACCGATCGCGCCCAGCTGGGGGAGCCGGCGCGCGGGGCGGCACCACCGGCCGGTGCACACCGATCTTTGAATATCGCCGGCCTGCCGTTTCGACGGGCCGCGTCCCTTACCCTGATCAGGACTTCGCAGCGACTGCCTTGGCTCGCTCGGCCTGGCACTCGGGGAGCGGTTTGAGCGTCGGGAATTGCGCGATCTCCTCCGCCGTCATGCACACCGGAAGCCCCGCGACCCGGAAACCGTCGACGAAAAAGTCCTCGTCCTCCTTGCGGACGATCTGACTGCGTACGATTACTTCCAGCTGGGGAAAGAATCGAAGGCTACCGTCTCCAATATCGATCGGGGGATCGAGTACCTCACGAAAGCCATCGCCCTCGACCCGACGCTGGCGCGCGCCTATTCCATCCGGGCGTGGCTGTACAACTTCTCAATCATGTTCGGCGGGGACGCGGCGACCGGGCTCAAGCGCATGGTCGATGACGCCGAGAAGGCCGTGGAGATCGATCCACAGGATTGCGAGTCCCTCGGCACGCTCGCGTTCGCGCGCATGTATCAGAGCCGGTGGAACTGAGGCCGAAGCAGAATTCCGATCCTCCGTCGAGATGTGCCCCGCCAACTCGCACGTCTTGGCCCTGGCCGCCACCGGGTTCTCATTCATTGGCCACGCGGTGGAGGGGGCAGGCTTCGGGGATCGCGCGTTGCGGCTCGATCCGCGCATGACTCCTGCCAACCTGAGCGGCGTGAAGGACGCCTATTATATGGCGCGGCGGTATCAGGACACGATCGATGCCGTGGCGCGCATGCCGGAGGCACAGCGATCCCGCGACGCTTGGGTGATTCTCGTCGCCAGCTACGCTCGCCTCGGCCGGACCGAAGAGGCCGCCCTAATTAGAAGCAAGGCGCTACAAGCATTCCCGAATGTGTCGGCCGAGCGCATGATCAACGAGGACTACGCGTACGCGTCGGCCGCAGGCGCTTGGCGCGCTGGAGCTCCGCCAGGGTGATTTCGCCCATCGTCAAATCTCCGCCCAAGGCCGCGGCGACCTTCTCGGCCACCTCGGTCTGCACGGCGAAAACATCCGCAGCCGGCCGGTCCCAGCGATCCGACCAGACGTGCGCACCGGTCCCTGCGTCGATCAGCTGACCGGTGACCCGCACGCTGTCGCCCTGGTGCTGGATCGAGCCCTCGAGCACGTAGCCGACGTTGAGATCCGTGCCTACCTGCCGGATGTCGACGGGCCGGCCCTTGTAAACCTCGGTCGAGTTGCGCGCGATCACGTCGAGGTCGTGAAAGCGGGCGAGGTCGGTGATGATGTCCTCGGTGATACCGTCGGCCAGTCGCCCCGTCGCCTCGTCCCCACCGAGGTTCTCGAACGGCAGCACCGCGATCGCGGGCCTACCCTTAGGCGCCGGCTCGCTAGGCCAGAAATGCCAGACCCCGCCGATGAAGAGCAGGGCCAGCACCGCGGCGACCGCGGGCACGAACCAGCGCATCACGCGCGATCCCGCAACAGCGCGCCGCGGCCGCACCGCGGCCATCACCCCGTCGAGCGCGATACGGAAAGTTTCGATCGGCTCAGCGATGTTCTTGACGCGGTGCTGTCCCATCGGCTCGAACGGCAACGCGAGCTTGTTGCGCACCTGGTTGTACACGTTGCGAGCGATGCAGATGCCGCCGGGGTCGGCGAGACCCTCCAGGCGCGCGGCGATGTTCACGCCATCGCCGTAGATGTCGCCTTCCTCGACGATGATGTCGCCGACGTTGATGCCGATGCGGAACTGAATGCGTCGGTGCTCGGGCTCGGGGGCCTGGCGCTCGGCGACGCCATTCTGGATCGCGACCGCGCACTCGACCGCATCGACGGCGCTCGCGAACTCGACCAGCGCGCCATCGCCCATCAGCTTG
This sequence comes from Pseudomonadota bacterium, assembly GCA_046732855.1. Classification (GTDB taxonomy): domain Bacteria; phylum Pseudomonadota; class Alphaproteobacteria; order Geminicoccales; family Geminicoccaceae; genus JBKPNX01. The sequence continues at coordinate 50,177 of JBKPNX010000207.1, read as the reverse complement.
ACGAAACGGCCGCGGTACTCGGCGACCATCGGCTCGATGAATTCCTTGCGCAGCGCCTTGAGGCGGGCGATCGTGCCAGCCTCGTCGGCGCCAACGAGCCTACTGTAACCAACAACATCAGCGGCCAAAATCGCCGCCAGCCTGCGTTCCACGCGCGGGGCCATCGACCCGCCTCCAACCACGCCGCCACAAATTCTCTAGCCGGACTGGTCGTGTCTGTCGAGGTGGGGAAACGCTGACTGATGCTCGGCCAACCGGCGACCTCAGCCGGCGAGCGCCTGATCCAAATCCTCGATCAGATCGGCCGGATCCTCCAGGCCGACCGAGAGGCGCAGCAGGTCGTCGGTGATTCCGAGTCGGGCGCGCTCGTCCGCGCCGAAGCGCTGGTGCGTGGTGGTCGCGGGATGGGTGATCAGCGACTTGGCGTCGCCGAGGTTGTTGGAGATCGCGATCAGGCGCAGGCGGTTGAGCACGGCGAACGCGCGCGTCTGGCCGCCGCCGGTGCGCAGCGCCACGATGCCGCCGCCGCCGCCCATCTGCCGCCTCGCGAGCGCATATTGCGGATGGCTCGGCAGGCCGGGGTAAAGCACTTCTGCGACGCCCGGGTGCGGCTCGAGAAAGCGCGCCACGGCCAGCGCGCCCCGATCGTGCTGCTGCATGCGCAGATCGAGGGTCTCGAGACCCTTGAGCAGGACCCAGGCGTTGAACGGGCTGAGCGCCGGTCCGGTGTGCTTGAGATACGGCTGCAGCACCTCCGCGCGCAGCGTCCGGTCGCTCAAGATTGCGCCGCCGAGGCAGCGGCCCTGGCCGTCGATGTGCTTGGTCGCGGAATAGACCACCAGATCGGCGCCGAGCTCCAGCGGTCGTTGCAGGATCGCGGTCGCGAACACGTTGTCCACAATCACCTTGGCGCCGGCGCCGTGCGCAAGCTCGGCGACCGCAGCGATGTCGATCAGATCAAGCGTCGGGTTGGCCGGCGTCTCGAACAGCACGAGGCGCGCCGGCCGCGCCAGCGCAGCGGCCCAGCCCGCCAGGTCCGCGCCGTCGACCAGGACGACCTCGACCCCAAAGCGCGGCAGGATCTCGGTTAGGATGTAGTGGCAGGAGCCGAACAGCAGGCGCGCTGCGACCACGCGCTCGCCGGCGCGCAGCTGGCTCATCAGGGCGGCGTGCACCGCTGCCATGCCGGTCGCCGTGGCGGCCGCTTCCTCGGCCCCCTCGAGCAGCGCGAGGCGCTCCTCGAACATCCGCACGGTCGGATTGGCGACGCGGGAATAGGTGTAGCCCGGCGCCCGGTCGGCGAACCGGTCGGCAGCGTCCTCGGCGCGCAGGTAGCGGAACCCGGAGGTCAAAAACAACGCCTCCGACATCTCGCCGAAATGCGAACGCTGGCTGCCGCCGTGGATCAGCCGGGTGCGCGGCCGCCAGGTCTCGCTCATTGCCGTGCCTCCAAAAACAAATCGCCCCGGCCTCGGCCAGGGCGCGCACGACCCGACCTTTTAGCAGCTTGTTTAACGTGGCCTGCAAGCCGGCCGGCCCAAATCACCACGTGCGCGCACCCTAGCCCGACGGGCTGGTCGACGTCAATCGCGGCCGATGATCCATCGCCGGCCGCGCAGGATCGGTCTTCCTGAACGCGCTCCGCTCGGCGCAGATGCGGCAGCAGGATGCTGCGCAAACGGCCACGCGGGAGAGCGATGTCAGGTAGAAAGAGCGGATCGGTCCGGCACTGGTGGGCCACGAAGCCGAGGCGCTCGAGTATCCGCAAGCGGCAGCCGCTACCGAATTTCGGGACCCCGCGGAGCGTTGACGGCGGTGCGAGATCTCGCCACTTAAGTGGCAGAGAGAGCGGATACCCCATGGATCGAGCGCGACCCCGGGAGGATTCCGTCCGGCTGGGGCGGGACGAGGCTGGCGACAGGGCTCGCGCGTCCGGCGCGCCAGACCGGGCCAGCGGCGCCGCCGTGATCCAGAGCCATGGGCCGACCCTGCCGAACGGCCCCGGCGTCTATCGCATGCTCGATGCCACGGGCGAGGTCCTGTACGTCGGCAAAGCCAAATCCCTGAGAAAGCGGTTGCCCGCCTATGCCAAACCGGCGGCGCTGAGCGCCCGGCTGCAGCGCATGGTGGCGCTGACCCACGGCCTCGAGGTGGTGACCACGGCCAGCGACGTCGAGGCGCTGCTGCTCGAGTGCAACCTGATCAAGCGCCACCGGCCGCCGTTCAACATCGTCCTGCGCGACGACAAGTCGTTCCCCTACATCTACGTCGGCAAGGCCACCGAGGAGCAGCGGTTTCCGCGCATCGGCCGGCACCGCGGGGCCAAGCGCAAGGACAGCGACTATTTCGGGCCGTTCGCGTCGTCCGGCGCGGTCAACGAGACGCTTGCCGCGCTGCTGCGCGCGTTTCCGCTGCGCTCCTGCCCGGACAGCATCTTCAACAACCGCACGCGGCCCTGTCTGCAGTACCAGATCAAGCGGTGCTCAGCGCCCTGCGTCGGGCGGATCGACGCGACCGACTACGCGCAGCTGCTCGAGCAGACGCGGGAATTCCTGGCCGGGCGCAGCGATGCCATCCAGGACCAGCTCAAGGCAGCCATGGCGGAAGCGTCTGCCCGCCTAGAGTTCGAGGTCGCCGCGGCGATCCGCGACCGCCTGAAGGCGCTGGCGCACATCACTTCGCGCCAGGGCATCAACGTCAGCTCTGTCGACGACGCCGACGTGATCGGGCTGGCGCAGGACGGCGGGCAGGCCTGCGTGCAGGTGTTCTTCTATCGGAGCGGTCGCAATTACGGCAATCGGGCCTACTACCCGAGTCATGTGCATGACGCCGAGGCGCCCGAGCTGCTGGATGCCTTTCTCGGGCAGTTCTACGCCGAGCGCACCCCGCCCCGGCTGATCCTCCTGAGCCACCAGCCCGCCTCGCAGGAGCTGCTGGCGGAAGCCCTCGCCGTACGTGCCGGCCGCAAGGTGCGGCTGCTGCGGCCGGAGCGCGGAGAAAAGCGCCAGCTGGTCGAGCAGGCGCAACTCAACGCCCGCCATGCGCTCGCGCGCAAGCTCGCCGAGAGCAGCGCTCAGGCCAGGCTGCTCGCCCAGCTCGCGGACCGACTCGGCCTGGCGGAACGGCCAAACCGCATTGAGGTCTACGACAACAGCCACATCATGGGCACCGATGCGTTGGGCGCGCTGATCGTCGCCGGCCCGGAGGGTCTCACCAAGTCGGCCTATCGGCGCTTCACGATCAGGAGCAGGGATCTCACGCCCGGCGACGACTATGCGATGATGCGCGAGGTCCTCGGCCGCCGCTTTGCCCGGCTGCAGCGCGAGGACCCCGGCCGGCAGAGCGGCCAGTGGCCGGATCTGGTGATCATCGACGGCGGTGCGGGTCAGCTCGGCGCGGCGCTCGAGACGCTCGGCGCGTGCGGCGTCGCCGCGGTGCCGGTGCTCGCGATCGCCAAGGGCCCCGAGCGCGACGCCGGCCGGGAGACGCTGCATCTGCCCGAACGAGCCCCGTTCAGGCTGGACCCACGCGACCCTGTCCTGTACTTCTTGCAACGGCTCCGGGACGAGGCACACCGCTTCGCGATCACCAGTCACCGGGCCAGACGGAGCAAGGGGGCCGCACGTTCGGCGCTCGATCGCGTGGAGGGCGTCGGCGCCAAACGAAAGAAAGCGCTGCTCGGCCATTTCGGCTCGGTGCGCGCGATCGAGACGGCCGGTTTGCTCGATCTGGAGCGCGTGCCAGGAATCAGCAAGGCGGTTGCCCGGGCGGTGTATGACGCCTTTCACGAGGCGAGCTAGGAGAGCGGCGCGATGCTGATCAACCCGCCGAACCTGCTGACCGGAGCGCGGGTCCTGGCGGTGCCGGCGATGGTCGCCGCGTTCTACCTTCCGGGCGCGTTCGGCAAGTGGGTGACCTGCGCGATCTTCACCGCGGCCGCAGTGACCGACTATTTCGATGGCTACTTGGCGCGCAGCTGGTCGATGCAGTCGCCGTTCGGGCGCATGCTCGATCCGATCGCCGACAAGCTGCTGGTCGGCGCCGCCATCCTGATGCTCGTCCATTTCGACCGGGCGCCGACCCTGCCGGCGCTGATCATCCTGTGCCGCGAGATCCTGGTCTCGGGCCTGCGCGAGTTCCTGGCCGAAGCCCAGGTCGGGCTGCCGGTATCGCGGCTCGCCAAGTGGAAGACCGGGGTGCAGATGGTCGCAATCGGTTTCCTGATCGTCGGCACGGCTGCACCGGCGTGGCTCCATGCCGAAGCCGTCGGGTCCTCCGGCCTGTGGTTCGCGGCCGGCCTGACGCTCGTGACCGGCTTCGACTATCTGCTGGTTGGCCTGCGCCATTCCACCTCGCCGGCGCGGCAGATGGAGCGCGCCGGCGCGCGGCCGGGGATGCCGGTGGCAAAGACAGCGCGCAGCGCGAGGGGGCCTTGAGAATCCTTTATTTTGCCCGGCTGCGCGCCAAGACCGGCATGGCAGGCGAAGAAGTCTCGCCGCCGCCCGAGGTGACCACGGTTGGCGCGCTCATGAGCTGGCTGGCGGCCAGTCGCCCGGGCTTTGCCGAGGCGCTCGCCGCGCCCGGCGTAATCCGCGCGGCGGTCAACCACGACTACGCCCAGCCGGCGGATCCGGTGCGCCCCGACGACGAGATCGCCTTCTTCCCGCCGGTGACCGGCGGCTGAGGTTTCAGCCAGCTGCTCCGGATCCAGCGTGATGGTTCGCGTCCAGCAGGAACCTTTTGACGTCGGTATCGAGCTCGCGGCGCTGACCGCCGCGCGCATCGACATCGGTGCCCTCGCCAGCTTCGTCGGCCTAGTGCGCGCGGAGGGCAGCGCTCCCATCACGGCGATGACGCTCGAGCACTATCCGGGAATGACCGAGAAGAAGCTCGTCGAGATCGAGGCGCAGGCGCATGCGCGCTGGTCGCTGCAGGCGAGCCTGATCATCCATCGCTACGGTCGGATGCTGCCGGGCGAGCCGATCGTGCTGGTCGCGACCGCCGCCGTGCACCGGGCGCCAGCCCTCGAAGCGTGCGCATTCCTGATCGACTGGCTGAAGACCAAGGCGCCGTTCTGGAAGCTGGAGGAGACCGGCGGAGCGAGCCGCTGGGTCGAAGCGCGCACCGTCGACGACGAGGCCGCCGCGCGCTGGCGGGGCTGATCAGCCGCGCCGCAAACTCCGTCGACGTAAGCGCCGCAATTTCCGCAACTTCAGCTCGTCACTTCGTTCAGCGCGGCAACGAAGCCCAGGAGCGAAATCGGATAGCCGAGGCGCCGCGGTTTACCTTGGGGATCTATCGCCTCAAACACCACTTTCGCCTCGCGGCCCGCCTTGAGCCGGTCCAACAGATCGGGTTCCAGCAGCATCTCGATCCGACAACCTTGCCGCTCGCACCAGTCGACCTGTAGCGGCACTTCCGGGCCGCCGTCCACCTGGAGGGTCACGCCGGCGGGCAACAGAACGCCGAGCGGCAGGATGATCAGCAGGCCGAGCTTCGAGTTGCCCGGGACCGTGCCGACGGCGACGGCCATGACCGTCCGGCCCTCCTTATCCGTCGTCTGCTGCTGCATACCGCACACCTGCGGGGCCTGTTCGCTCTGCCGACCACAACGCACCGTCCAGTCCTTGAATTGCTGCTCGGTGACCGAGCCCTCGGCCGGCGCAGCTTGCCCCGGCGCGGCCTGCGCCGGCGCAGCCTGTCCTTGGGGCGCCTGCTGTTGCGGCGCGGCTTCGTTCGGGGGGGTCTGCTGTTGTGGCGCGGCCTGGCCCTCGAGCGGCTGCTGTTGCGGCGTCGCGGCTGGTTGCTCACCCTGTTGGGCGAACCCGGTCGGCGCGCCCAGCCCCAAGGCAGCCACGAGCATGATGGCAGCCAGCCGCCGACGAGCGCTTCCCGCCGATTCGAATCGAGTGTGGTTGGCCTTGCGCATGACGCGGGATTTTTAACGAGACCCCGCGCGGCAGCCAAGTGAATCCGGTAGGTGCGGCGTTTTTTTGCAGCGAACACGAGGCGCCACGCCGCACCAAAAGTGCACGTCGAGCCGCAGCTGCGACTTGTCAGGTCGGGAGGCGTTCTCGCCGGCTTGATCACCGCCGGACGCCCGCAACTACAGAGGACCACGAGCCCGTGTCGCCAGCGTCGTGTCAATCAATCGAGGTCTTGCCGTGCCGGCGATATGAGCCGATGCGCGCCGCCGGTACGGACGATCTCCTAGATTCGATTCCCCACGCAGCGACACCCCGGGCGTCCAGGATTGGTGGGCCGAGGCAGCGGTCGGGAGTTGGGAAATCGCCCGCGGACAGAGCGCGGTTGGCGTACGCTGCTGCGCGCTGCGAGGATGACATCACAACACACGTGGGATGCACAGTCTTCGGTGAGAGCTCCTCGGCGCGCCGGCGTCCCGTCAGTTCTCCGCCTCGCGCCAGCGGTGGGGCAGATCGGTGTCGAGGTCGAACAGGTCCAGCACGCGGCCCACGGCGTGATCGACCAGCTCCTCAACCGACCTGGGCTTGATGTAGAAAGCCGGCACCGGCGGCGCGACCACCGCGCCGAGCCGCGCGAGCTTGAGGAGATTCTCAATGTGTCCGGCATGGAGCGGGGTCTCGCGCACCATCAGCACGAGCGGACGACGCTCCTTGAGGACCACGTCGGCGGCGCGGGTCAGCGCGCTCGACGTGGTGCCGGTCGCGATCTCGGCCATGGTGCGGATCGAGCACGGCGCGATGATCATGCCGCGGGTGCGGAACGAGCCCGAGGCGATCGCGGCGCCGACGTCGCTTGGCGCATACGCCTTGTGCGCGAGCGCCCTCACCTCGGCGGCGCGCATGTCGAGCTCGTAGGACAGGGTGAGCTCGGCCGCCTTGCTCATGCACAGGTGCACCTCGAGGCCGAGCTCGCGGCAGACCTGGAGCAGGCGCACGCCATAGATCGTGCCCGACGCGCCAGTGATGCCGATGATCAGGCGCCTGCGCCAGTCCTGCGCGCCCACCGCGGAATACTCCCATTCGCCAGTGTCGAGATCCGGAACTCGCCAGTGACCAGATCCGCCCGGCTCCCGCTCATCCCGTGCCCGGGTAGCCCCAGCGCCGTCGGCTTAACACTGCGTTAACCATTGCCCCCTATCATCTCGGCACTCGAAGGTCCATGCGACCCTGGGAATCCGCGCGCTAGGCCAGCCTGGAACGGTCGGGATTCCCACGGTCGCATGGACCATCCGAGAAAAGAATCAACGAGTGAGGCTTAAATCTTGCTTAATGCATCGAAGCGCGCCGCCGCAGTACCCACGACGGGACTGAACCCGCAGCGCGTGGCGCTGCAGCCCCAGAGTGGCGCGGCATGGGCGGACCGGAGGGACAGCGCTGCAGTCCCAAAGGTGGCGCCGAATTGGCGCATCGGACGGACGGCGCTGCAGCCGCAGGGCGCCAGAATGATCGAGCGTGGCGGAAGGCCATCCAGCATTCGGCATAGTGGCATCGCCCGCGGCCTGCCGGCTCCTTTCGCCAGTATCGGCATCATCCCCCCGCGCCGCGGGCTCCTTGTCGCCAGCATCGGGATCATCGCACCACGCGGCCGGCTAGCTTGCAGCCGTGAGCACCCGGCATCATGAGGTCACACCGCCGCCGGCCAGGTCGTAATCGTCCAGCGACACCTCCTTGTAGGCGGCCCGGTCGTAGTCCGAGGTGTACGGGCAGGGCCGCGTGCAGTCGAAGCCGATCTTGGTCCCCCGGTAGTCCGGAAAGCTCGGGTTGAGGCCGTGGCCGAAGCACTCGGGGATGGTGATCACCCCGGTCAGCGGATCGAGCCGGGTGGTCATCGCCCATTCCACGTCGATCGGATTGCGGATGTCGACGTCGTCGTCGACCACGGTGACCATCTTGAGCGGCGGGAACGCGGCGAAGGTTGCCATGATCGCCTGCTTCGACCAGCCCGCGCGCACCGGCCGCATCGCGACGACGCAGTGATAGAAGCCGCAGCCGCCGTGGCTGAAGAACACGTCCTTGACGCCGGGCACCTGGCGCTCGACCAGCGCCAGCACGTTTGCCTCGCCGAGCAGGCCGACCGAGTTCCACACCTCCACTCCCGAGAGGATGGTCTGGAACACCGGCTCTTTGCGGTGGTGAATCGCCCTGACGTGGACCACCGGGCGCGGCGCCCGCTTCGCGTAGTACCCGGTGACCTCGGCAAACGGTCCTTCGTCGTCGACCTCGCCTGGGATCATCTCGCATTCCAGCGCGTACATCGCGTGCGCGATCATCTCGACGTCCGACCGGGTGCTCGGCACGAGCTCCAGGGGCGCGCCCTGGAACGCGCTCGCGATGCCGAGCTCGTCGGTGTCGATCGGCGCCGCTTCCGAGGGAGTCGCGGCGGCGAAGTGCACCCCCGGCCCCACTCCGACGTTCAGCGTGAACAGCAGGGACTGGCCCCGCCGCGCCGCCTTCGCGAGGTAGGTCTCGAGGTGGCGGCCGGCATCGATGTTGATGTTCATCCGGTCGCTCGCGACCACCATGAACCGCTGGATGGAGGCATTGCGCACCCCCGTCTCGGGGTCCTTGGCGATTACCACCGCGGCATCGAAGTAGGGGCCGCCGTCCTGCAACGCGTGGGTCGGGATCGGCAGCCTCGTCAGATCGACCCGGTTCTCGGTGACCTCGAGCACGGGACCGTGCTCGACGATGACCGGCGGCATCGGTTTCTGCTGCCATTCCTTGATGCAGCCGGAGACGTAGGCCGGCAGCTGCTTCTCGGGCTGCTCGAGAAGATCCGCGAGCAGCGCGCGCGACCAGTAAAGCCCGGTGAACACCGGCGCCTCGTGGCCCTTGACGCGCTCGAACAGCATGGCGGCCGGCCGGCCCTCGAGCTTGGCGGCGACGCCAGCCAGATCGTGCACCGGATCGACCTCCGACTTCACGCGAATCAACCGCCCGCGCTGCTCCAGACGCTCGATGATCAGACCGAGATCGCCCAGATCCGCCCGCGCCATCGCCGCCTCCCGCCGATGCCCCGTCGCGTCAGGCGAAATTATCGTGCGCGCCCGACCAGAGGAAGATCCCCTCCCGGACGAACGGTTGCGCCGCCCGGCGTCGTCAGCACAGCTCGTCGAGCAGTCCGTCGCGTTCTCAAGTCAACGGACCGAAATCCTCTATGAACCAGCCGCGAGCCCGCGCGAGCCGGTCGCGGGTCCGGACGTGAGTTGGTAAGGTAGCAGGTCTCGGCCCGGACGTGGATTGGCAGAAGATCCCGTAGCTGGGCGCGTCAACCATCAGCATGACACGAAATGAGCTCGCTCAGCCAAATCGGTTGCAAGCAGGCGCCCTCGGCCACCGGCAGAGCCTTCGAGCTCAGGCCCGCGCGAGGTGGCGATCTAGGGCGCGACGGTGGCGGTCTCGAAGTCGGCCGGGATAGTGATCTCGAGCACCTCGAGGTCGGCGGAATAGTCGAGCACGCGGTGCCTGATGCCGGGCTCCTGGTACATGCAGTCACCCGCGTCGAGCGTGCGCTCGCCGATGCCTTCGAAGGAGGTGCGCATCCAGCCCTTGAGCACGTACACCATCTGGAAATCGAGATCGTGCGTGTGCTCGTCGCCGGGCCCGTCGCAGGGCTGCCGGGCGCGGATCACCTGGGCGAGCACCTTGCCATCGGTCGCCGCGGCGATGCCGAGATCACGATAGGCGAAATGCGCGCGCAGCCCGACCTGCCAGTCGGCATCCTTCGCTTTGACGAGGCCAAAGCGCCCTTTGGGGAAGCCGGGGTCGAGCGGCTGTGCGGTCTTGCTGGCGGTTGCGGCCGTGGCCATCCCTGATGCTCCCTTGCGCCGTGAAGGACGGGTAATCTATCCGGACTTCAGCGCCCGGGCCACACCCGACCCTGGCTGGTCAGCGCGGGCCAGGCGATTGGCGCGCCCGCGGCCGCGGCCGCCTGCTCGGGCGGCAGCGCCGGATCCCACAGCCCCGCGACGAAGCGCCGTCCCGTCACCCCGTCCGAGCCGGCCGAGGCGAGCCACTGCGCAGGCGGCGCCATCGCCGCCGGCGGGATCATCGCGCTGCGCGCGAACGGCGCCGCGGCCGGCACCATCCGGGTGTCGGTCGGGCCGCCCGGGATCAGGACGTTGACCGTCACGCCGGTGTCCTGGAACTCCTTCGCCCAGATCGCCGAAGCCGCCTCGAGCGCCGCCTTCGCCGGACCATAGGGCGCAAAGCCTTCGTTCAGCATGGTGAAGAAGCTGGTGGTCACGTTCACGATGCGGCCCCAGCCCCGGGCGACCATCGCCGGCACCGCGGCGCGCATCATGAGGAACGCGCCCATGCAGTTGACCTCGAACATCCGCCGCCAGTGGTCGGGCGTGATCTCCAACAGCCGGACCGGCTGCGCGAAATGATCCTCGCGGATCGTGCTCATCCCGATTCCGGCATTGTTGATCAGGACGTCCAGGCCGCCGCAGCTGGCGTGCACCCGGGCGACGGCCGCCTCGCAGTCCGCCGCGCGGGCGATGTCAGCCTGAACTGTCAGCACGTCCGCGGGACAGGTGGCGAGCGCCGCGTCGTCCAGGTCGAGCACCGCCACCTTGGCGCCGATCGCGCGCAGACCGTGGGCGATGGCGGCGCCGATGCCGCGCGCGCCGCCGGTGACCAGCGCGACCTTGCCCGCTGCGGACACGGCCGGAGTGGTCACCGAGCGCACGCCGCCGCGTCAGCGGTCATCAGGGCCCCGCCGCGCCTGACCGCGCTCGTGGCTTCAACGCCACGCCGCACCAGATGCCGCCGGTACGTGTCTGCCCGCCGGTTCATGCTTGAAGGGACCCGCAGTTTTCCCATATGTTCAAACGAAGTGCGGCGCGCGGCGTCGCACGGCCGCGCTTGAACGAGTTGGAGCGAAAGGAAGCACCCATGGCATTCGTCCCTGAGCCTCGCCTCGCCCAGGCCCAGGTTGGCGTCGAACGGATCGACGAGGGCCTGCGCAGCTACATGCTGCAGGTCTACAACTATATGGGCCTCGGCCTCGCGATCACCGGGGCGGTCGCGTTCCTGGTTGCGGCGACCCCAGCGCTGTACGTACCGATCTTCACCACGCCGCTCAAGTGGGCGGTGATGCTGGCGCCGCTCGGTTTCGTACTTTTTCTCAGCGCGCGGATTCACAATATGAGCGTGAGCGCGGCCCAGCTGACCTTCTGGCTGTTCGCCGCGGTCATGGGCCTGTCCATGGCCAGCATCTTCCTGGTGTTCACCTACGAGAGCATCGCGCGCGTGTTCTTCATCACGGCGGGCACCTTCGGCGCGATGAGCCTCTATGGTTACACCACCAAGCGCGACCTGTCGGGCTGGGGCTCGTTCCTGTTAATGGGCCTGATCGGCATCATCATCGCGTCGCTGGTCAACCTGTTCGTGGGCAGCTCCGCCCTGCAGTTCGCGGTCAGCGTGATCGGCGTCCTCGTGTTCACCGGCCTTACCGCCTACGACACCCAGCGCATCAAAGAGATGTACTACGAGATGGACGCCGCCGACGTCGTGACCCGGAAGGCGATCAGAGGTGCGCTCAACCTGTACCTGGACTTCATCAACCTATTCGTGATGCTGCTGCAGCTGTTCGGCACGCAGCGCCAGTAAGTTCGAGCAACGCTGACCCGACCAGGCCCGTGGGTGGCTGCCCGCGGGCCTTTCGTTTGCGAGCGCTTGGGGCAGCCATCGTCTCCCAAGGTGCGGTGCCGGAAACTCGGCCTCCTTGCCGGCGCGGGCGGCGCGCCGGTGTCTCGCTACTCTTCGGCTGCCCTTCATGGCTGAGACCATAGCGTTCTCGGCGACCGGCTCGTCCTCGTTCGAGGAGTTGCGGCGAAAACCCCGCCGGGCGATGAATAGGTAGCCAGTATGCGCGGCACGATGATCGAACCGACCGGTCGCCGTCTCGTCAGCAGGCGTTAGTCTTCTGCAGACCTGACGGCGCAATCGGCCTGACTTGGCCAGCCTTTCTCGGCCAGCACGACCGAGGTCTCGATCTGGCGCTCGGGGATGGACCAGTAGCGGCGCAGCAACAGCCGCGCTTGGTCCCGCGGCACCATCTCGAACCCATGCCGGCAATAGAACTCGATCGCCCAGGCGGCTGCTGCCCATGTGCCGACGAGCAGGGATCGTGTGGCTTTGGAGCGCAGGTCCTGCAACAGCCGGCCACCAATGCCGCGCCGGCGGTGCGTGGTCCGGACATAGGCGTGGCGGATCAGCGTGACGTCGTCGACATCTTGCAGGCCCATCACGCCAAGCAGCCGTCCGTCTTGCTCGAAGCCCCAGAACCGGACCCCATGCTCGGTCTCACGCGTCAGCTCCGCGGCCGGCATGTAGGGGTGCTGGTAACGGTCATCGGGGATGACCCCTTCGTAAACCCGCGCCGCATCGTTGATCACCTCGAGAATTTCCTCAAGATCCTGATCGGTGCATGGCCGGATGATGTCGGGCATCAGTGAAGCCAACTCCTCGGAAGGCCAGCGTCACGAGGGCGCGAAACAACGACTGTAGGCTCGGACGTCGCGTTCCGCCGGTCGGACCCCAAAACGAAAGGGCGGTCGGGCCGCCCTTTCGTCCGTCACGAAGCGGGCTACTGCGACTTCTGGCGCGGGTCGTCCTCGGGGTTGACGTACGTGAGTCCCCACGGGCCGACGGTGTTGATCTGGATCACCGTCTCTTCGTCGATGAAGACATAGTGCGCCATCCCCGGGGGCAGGGCGAAGAAACTGCCCGCGGGCAAGGGCTGTGCCTGGCTCTGATCGGCGGTCTCGCCCGTGCCCAGATTGAACGTCCCGGAGATCACGGTGACGACCTCGTCGACCGGGTGCATGTGCGGAGGCACGCTGTAGCCCGCCGGCAACTTGAGCCGGAGCGCGAACAAGCCCTCCTTGCCCGGATCACCGAACAGCACCGCCGCCTCTGCCCCGGGCGGCAGCACGGCGGGCGCGGGGCCCCACTTGATTTCCTGCGGCGCGACGATCGTGTGCGGATCCATCGCGGCGGCCGGGGCCGTAGCAGCGACACTCGCGACGGCGATGAAAGCAATCAGCACAGGCAGTGTGATTTTCATGGTGAACCTCCGATCTGGACGGCGCGGCGCAACCATAGCGCCGCGCTTCGCGGCGGCAATGCGAAGGCTTGATCCTACGGCCGCGTCCGAGCGTCCTCGACACGACCGGAGCCCTCGTCGAGCTTACACCATGGAAATAGCATCTCCTCAGGCGCATCGCTGATCACAGCTGACCACGATCGTGGCAAAATGGCTCGTCGCTGCGCGGCGGCGCCCTACCCTTAGCCAGCGGGCATGCCCTGTTGGTCTCAGCGATGAGGAAGATGATCGTGCGATCGAGCCTGGTTGCTGTGGCTTTACTGGTGGTTGTGGCGCCATCGTGGGCGGCCGGCCTCCTGAAACCCGACCCTGCTTTGTCGCCGGCAGAAGTCGTCGCGATTCAGCTGAACGCGCTGCAGACGAACGATACGCCCGAAACCGATGCGGGTATCGCGCAGACCTGGGCCTTCGCCCACCCCGACAACAAGCGGGTGACCGGCCCGCTGGAGCGTTTCGCGCAGATGATCAAGGGCCCGCTGTACCAGATCCTGCTGGGCCACCGCTCGCACGAAATCAGGGAGGTCCTGGCCACCGACGATCAGGTCGACTTCGCGGTGACCGTGACCAGCCCGACGGGCGAGGTCGTCGGTTATCGATGGAGCGTCGCGAAAGTGGCCGGCGGCGAGAATGCCGGTGCATGGATGACCACCGCGGTATCGCCGCCCCTGCCCATCGGCGAGGCCATCTGAATCTGCTGAGCGGGCGGAACCGCGCGGCCGCAAGCCCGGCATTAACGCCAGCCGATTTGGATCCGTCGGTTCCAGCTTACCCTGGGCCGCTAGCCCGGCCATCTGGAGTAATCGCTGGGGCGGGCACGCGGGTTGGTCCCGAATCCCGCTCAGGTCAAATATGTGCAGCGAGCTTGCTCAGCGGAGCACGATCCAAGCCGGCGCGTGGTCACTGGCGTCGACCTGACCTCGGACGTGGTGATCGACCCCGGCCTGCACGAGGCGGCTTGCCACTGGCGGGCTCAGCAGGAGATGGTCGATGCGCAGACCGGCGTTCCGCTCCCAGCGGTTCCGCATGTAGTGCCAGAACGTGTACATCGGCTCCGACGGATGGAGCGTGCGGATCGCATCCGTCCAGCCCTGGTCCAGGAGGCGCCGGAACGCCGCCCGACTCGCCGGCTGCAGCAGCGCATCGTTGGCCCAGGACTTGGTCGCGTAGATGTCCTGATCGGTCGGGACGACGTTGTAGTCGCCGGCAAGCACGGCCGGCACGCCCGCGGCGTGGAGCTCGGCCCCATGGGCGATCAGCCGGTCGAACCACGCCAGCTTGTAGTCGAACTTCGGGCCCGGCTGCGGGTTGCCGTTCGGCAGGTAGATGCAGGCGATCAGCACGCCGTCGACGGCCGCCTCGAGATAGCGGCTCTGCGCGTCCATGGGATCGCCGGGCAGCTCGTCCCGCACCACGACTGGCTTTCGTTTCCTTGCCAGGATCGCGACGCCGTTCCAGCTTCTCTGACCCCGCCAGACCGCGTGGTAGCCGGCATCCCCTATGGCGGCTTCGGGGAAGCTCGCGTCGGTCACCTTCAGCTCCTGCAGGCAGACGACGTCCGGCGCCGCCGCGCGCAGCCATTCGAGCAGGTTCGGCAGCCGGCGGACGACGTTGTTGATGTTGAAGGTCGCGATCTTCATCGAGTGCATACCGGCGAAAGGCTGAGGACACACTCGACGATCGCCTCGGCGCCGCCCGCCATCAAGTCCAGCGTTACCGTGACCGCCATCTCGGGGTCAGCCAGAGGCGATCTTACGTCCCGCTCCGGCGCGAAGCGGACGGGCGTACTCTGCCAAGCAACGAGCAGCGCACGCGTTCCGGCACGCGACTTCGGAGCGACAGTCGTGAGTCGTTGACACATCACGAGCAACCAGTTCAAGTGATCGGCAGGCGCGACACGAGCTCTTACGCAAGGGAGCCTCGCGACCAGTGTCCAGCCAAACGTGCGTGCCGATGCGCGCTTGGGTGCCGAGGGGCGATCTTCGGGTGCGGATCGGGGGTGGGAGAGCGTCTGGAGCGAGGGTGAAAAGGCGCCCCGGCATATCTCATGATCGGTGAGCAGGCAGCCGCGGCCGATGGCGCGCCGCTCGCGCTCGAGGTTCGCGGGATTTCAAAGCGGTTCCCCGGCGTGCACGCGCTGGATCGCGTGGATCTCGACGTCCGGCGTGGCGAGGTCCATGTGCTCCTCGGCGAGAACGGCGCCGGCAAGTCCACCCTGATGAAGATTCTCAGCGGGGTGTATGCCCGGGACGAGGGGCGCATCTTCATCGACGGGCGGGAGATCGAGCCGCGCAACCCCCGGCACGCCCAGACGCTCGGCATCAGCATCATCTATCAGACGTTCAGCCAGGCCCCGCACCTGAACGTCGCGGAGAACCTGTTCCTTGGGCGCGAGCCGCTCACCCCTTTTGGAACGATCGACGCGCGTCGAACCCGCGCGATGAGCCGCGAAGCGCTGGCGCGCGTCGGTCTCGACCTCGACCCAGAGACGCCGATCAAGAAGCTCAGCGTCGCGCAGCGGCAGATGGTGGAGATCGCCAAGGCCCTCACGCTCGACGCCAAGATCGTGATCATGGACGAGCCGACGTCGGCGCTGACCGACCGCGAGAGCCGCCGGCTGTTCGAGATCATCGGCGCGCTCAAGGCCCAAGGCCGGGCAATCATCTACATCTCGCACCGGCTCGAGGAGGTTGCCGAGATCGGTGATCGCGTGACGGTCCTGCGCGACGGCCGGAAAGTCGGCAGCGCTGACGTCGCGGCGGTCGCCGTTCCGACGCTGATCAGCATGATGGTCGGGCGCGACCTCGTGCTCACCGCGTTGCGGAACGCTGCGGCGCCCGGCAAGGAGGTCCTGCGCGTCGAGGGGCTGAGCCGCAAGGGCGTGCTCACGGACATCGATCTGCGCCTGCATCAGGGCGAGATCGTTGCCCTTGCGGGCCTCGTCGGCTCGGGCCGGACCGAGCTGGCGCGCGCGCTCTTCGGCGCCGATCCGATCGATGCGGGCGAGATCCGGGTCGATGGCAGACCGGTCCGGATTCGCCATCCTGCGGATGCCGCCAAGCTCGGCATCGGCTTCGTCACCGAAGACCGCCTGATCAGCGGCCTGCTCATGACCATGTCGATCGTGCACAACGCGACGCTGCCTTCGCTCCGCCAGTTCGGCCTGCTCAACGGGCTGTTCTTGAGCCTCGCCGGCGAGCGCGCCAGCGCGACGCAGCTCGTGCGCCAGCTCAAGGTCCAGAGTCCCTCGCTCGAGCGCAAGGTGCGCTACCTGAGCGGCGGCAATCAGCAGAAGGTGGTGCTCGCCAAGTGGCTGATGGCGCGCTCGCGCATCCTGATCATGGACGAGCCGACGCAGGGAATCGACGTGGGCGCCAAAGAAGACGTCCATCGGCTGATGGTGGACTTCACCCGCAAGGGCGGCGGCGCGATCCTCCTGATCTCGTCGGATCTCCCGGAAGTGCTGCGCATGAGCGACCGGATCCTGGTGATGCGCGGGGGCCGCATCGCGGGCGAGCTGGCCGGCGCCGAGGCGACCCAGGAGCGCGTGATGCACCTCGCGGTCGGCGGTCAGAGCCAGGCCGCTCTCGACCCGTGCGGGTCGTCGGCGCGCCGCCCCGCCGGGGCCTGATCGCCGGAGGGCCTGGTCATCACACGGGAAGACTCGGCCCCGCCCGCGGCGGCCGGCCGACCAGCCGCCCGACCGTGGGACGGCCTGGTCGACAGGCTCCTCGACAACCCGGCCTTGTTCATGGCCGGCGTCCTCCTGGCGATGTGGCTCATCCTGTCACGCCTGTCGCCCTACTTCTTCACGCTCGACAATCTGTTCGAGATCACCATCCAGGCCGCCGTGATCGCGCTGATCGCAGTGGGGCAGACCTTCGTCATCCTCTCGGGCGGCATCGACCTCTCGGTGGGCGCGGTACTCGCCGCGACCAGCGTGGTCGCATCCATCGTGATGGACCACGGCTACGGCCTGACCGCCGGTATCGCCGCCGGATTGCTGTGCGGCGCGGTCTTTGGCGCGGCCAACGGGATCGCCATCGGCAAGCTCGGTATCCCGCCGTTCATCGCGACCTTGGGCATGATGGGGATCGCTCGAGGCTTTGCTCTGATCGTGACTGAAGGTATCCCCGTGTTCAATCTCGCGCCGGGCTTCGAGGTGCTGGGGCAGGGTCGCGTCGCCGGCATCATCCCGGTGCCCACGCTGACCACGCTCGCCACCTACGCTGTGGGCTACCTGATCCTCACCAGAACGCGGCTCGGTCGCTACACCTATTCGATCGGCAGCAATCTGCAGGCCACGCTGTTCTCGGGCGTGAACGTTCCCCGTTATCTCATCCTGATCTACACCGCGAGCGGACTGACCACCGCGATCGCCGGCCTGACCGAAGCCTCGCGCATCGGCAGCGGCCAGCCCGCCGGCGGCGCCGGCTACGAGCTCGACTCGATCGCCGCGGTGGTGATCGGCGGCACCAGCCTGTTCGGCGGCGAGGGCAACCTGTTCGCGTCGCTGGTGGGAGCGCTGATCATTGCGACCCTGCGCAACGGCCTGAACGTGCTCGGCGTCTATGCCTTCTGGCAGCAGGTCGCGATCGGCGTGATCCTCATCGCCGCGGTCTACCTCGACCGCTGGCGACGGCGACGGCGCGGCGAATGAGCGCGATCCGTGGCGGAGGGCGTGCGCCGCGGAAAGCCACGCCGTTCGTGAGCGGCGGCGGGGCAAAGGTCAAACGCATGTCAACCAAGGGAGGCAGTGAGAGATGAAGGCGACTCGATGCGCAGGCTGGACCGCCGTCGCGACGGTGGCTGCAATGCTGTCGGGCTTGGCCGGCCCAGTACCGCAGGCGACGGCGCAGGACACGAAGACGCTCGCCTGGATCCCCAAGGCGACCAACTCGACGTTCTGGCTCGCGGTCAAGCGCGGCGCCGAGGCGGCCGGAGGCGAGCTCGGCTACAAAATTCTCTACGTCGGGGTCCAGGAACAGACCAACATCGCCGGCCAGGTGAACCTGGTCAACGACATGGTGGTGCGCAAGGTCGCCGGGATCCTGATCGCCGCGACCGACGCCAAGGCGCTGGCGCCGGCAGTCGAGCATGCGATCGAGCGCGGCGTTCCGGTCATCACCCTCGATTCCGGCGTCGATTCCGACAAGCCCTACGCGTACATCGCCACCGACAATATCGGCGCCGCCAGGATCGCGGCGCAGACGCTCGCGGGACTGATCGGCGGCAAGGGCAAGGTCGGGGACATCGGCATCACCGCGGGCTCGCAGACCGGGCGCGAGCGCGAGCAGGGCTTCCTCGAAGGTATGAAGGAGTTCGCCGCGGTCGAGGTGCTGCCGGTCCAGTACTCCGGGTGCGACCCCGCGAAGTCGCTGAACGTCGCGACCGACTTCTATACTGCCAACCCGGATCTCGTGGGGTACTTCGGCGCCTGCGACGGCGGCGGCACCGGCTCCGGGCAGCTGGTCAAACAGAAGGGCTTGAAGGGCAAGGTCCACGTGGTCTCGTTCGACACCTCGCCGGAGGAGCTGCAGCTGTTCAAGGACGGCTACATCGACGCCCTGATCGTCCAAGATCCCTACCAGATGGGCTATCGGGGCGTCTACGCGATGGACAAGGTGCTGAAGGGCGAGAAGGTCGAGCCGCGGGTCGTCGAGATTCCCGCGCAGGTCGTCACCAAGGACAACTTCGACGACCCCAAGATCCAGCAGCTGCTGAACCAGTAGCCGATACCGCCGCGGCACCGTTCCCGCGACGGCGCGAGGGATGGTGCCGCGGCTGCTGTGCCTTCGGAATGCATCGCTCTATACCCGAGGACGATGACCGGACTGCGGGAGTTGCAGGAAATGCCGAAGACAGTTCGGTACGAGGAGCTGAATACCAGCGATTTCGAGGCCGCGGGCTTCGACAAGGTGCTGGTACCGGTCGGCTCGTGCGAGGCGCACGGCGACCATCTGCCCTTTGGCACTGACGCATACGTCGCGTACGACCTCGCGCTGGCAGTAGCGGCTCGCGTTCCCTCGACCATGGTCCTGCCGCCGACATGGTTCGGCATGAGCCACCACTATCGACACAAACCCATGTGCGTCTCACTGTCCCACGAAACCACAATCGCCTTGTTCTTTGACATCCTGACCTCGGTGATCCATTGGGGTTTCAGGAAGATCCTCATGATCAATGGTCACGACGGCAACGTCGCCTGTGCCGAGATCGCGGCGCAGCGGGTGAAGATCGCTTATCCCGAGGTCGGCATCGCCCTGCTTGGCGAATGGTGGACGGCTGGGCTCTCGCTGCTGCCCAAGGATACCTGGGACGCCTATGACGGTTACGGCCATGGCGGCGACGCCGAGACCTCGATCGCCATGGCCATGATCCCGCACCTGGTCGACCCGAGCCGCGCCCGCGGCATGGTCGACAGCAAGGACCGGCTCGTGAAGGAGATCTGGAACTACCAGGAGCTGACCGAATACGGCGCCACTGGCCTCGGCACGGTGGCAACGCGGGAGAAGGGCGAGCGGATGAAGCAGGTCGTCGTGGATCACTTGGTCGGGTTCCTGAACCGCAAGGACGCCGAGGGCTGGGTGATTCCCAAGGGCGAAGCGTGAGCGATTCCGGGCTGCCATCCCGGGCAAAGGGAGCCGACGGCATGCGGTACATGCTCGGCATCGACGTCGGCGGCACGTTCACCGACTTCGTCGCCTACGACCGCGAGACCAGGTCGATCGACGTTTGGAAGCACCTGTCGGTGCCGCAGGACCCGGTCGCCGGAATTCTTGCCGGTCTGCAGCAGTTCGCGCATCCCGAAGCGATCCGCAACGCGCGTCTGGGCACGACGATCGCAACCAACGCGGTGCTCGAGCGCAAGGGCGCGGTGGTCGCCTACGTGACCACCAAGGGTTTTCGCGACGTCATCTTCATCCAGCGGGGCAACCGCAAGTCGCACTACGACATGAGCTGGGTCAAGCCGAAGCCTCTGGTCAAGCGCCGCCACTGTTTCGAGGTCGCGGAACGGATCGACAAATACGGCAACGTGATCACGTCGCTCGACGAAGCGGGCGCCCGCGCCGTCGCGCGCGAGATCCGCGAGCTCGGCGAGATCGAGGCGGTCGCGATCATGCTGCTGTTCTCATACCTCAACCCGGCGCACGAGCAGCGGCTGAAGGCGATCTTCGCAGAGGAGGCGCCCGAGTTGCCGGTCTCGATCTCGTACGAGGTCTTGCCCAAGTGGAAGGAGTACGAGCGCGCGTCCACGACCATCGCGGATGCCTATCTCAAGCCCGTGGTCAGCCAGCAGCTGCGCGCGATGCGCCGCCGCCTGGGCGACGCCGGCCTTGGCGACCACCTGGTCATGATCAAGTCGAACGGCGGCGAGATGACCCTCGACGCGGCCGCCGATTCGCCGGTCAACATGATGGTCTCCGGGCCGACCGGCGGCGTGGTCGCGGCCCGGCACGTCGCCCGGCTTTTGGACGTACAGTCGCTGGTCACGATCGACATGGGCGGCACCTCGACCGACGTTTCGACCATCACCGGCGGCCGGGAGAGCTTCACCACCGCATTCGAGATCGAGTGGGGCGTGCCGATTCAGATCCCGATGATCGACATCCGCACGATCGGCGCCGGCGGCGGCTCGATCGCCTGGATCGACAAGGGCGGCATGCTCCGGGTCGGTCCCCAGAGCGCCGGGGCCAGCCCCGGCCCGGCGTGCTACGGGAGCGGCGGCGCGGAGCCGACCGTGACCGATGCCAACCTGGTGCTCGGGCGGATCAACCCGGAGAATTTCCTCGGCGGCGCGATGGCGCTCGACGTCGACGCGGCCGCGCGCGCCATCGAAACGGTCGCCCGGCCGCTCGGCCATACCCTCGAGGACACCGCGATGGCGATCGTACGGATCGCCAACAACAACATGGTCGGCGCGCTCCGCAGCGTGCTGATCGAGCGCGGCCTCGATCCCCGGGACTTCACGCTGCTGGCGTTCGGCGGCGCCGGCCCGTTGCACGCCAGCGAGCTGATGGTCGAGATGGGCATCCCGCGCGCGATCGTGCCCAACCACCCCGGCCAGTTCTCGGCCTACGGCTTCATCCTGGCCGACGCCCGGGTCGATCGCCAGCGCACTACCCAGCTGACCTCGAAGCGCTTCGATCCCGTGCGCGCCACTCAGGTGATGGAGGAGCTGGTCGCCGACTGCATCGCCGAGCTCGAAGCTCAGGGCTACACCAGCGACATCCAGATCACGCGCGCCCTCGAGATGCGCTACCTCGGGCAGAACTACGAGCTCGAGCTGCAGGTCGATTTCGAGCGTTTCTCCACAGAGACCACGGAGGAGCTGTGGCAGGCGTTCCACGACGCGCACAAGGCGCGGTTCGGCTTCAGCATCCCCGGCGAGATCATCGAGATCGTGAACTACCTCGCGACCGCAGTCTCGCTCACGCCGAAGCCCGACCTGCGCCCGATCGCAAAGGCCACCGGCGCAGCCGTTGCGGTTGCCCGGCGCGCGATCGGCTTCCCGGGCGGTCGCCTCGAGGTGCCGATCTATCGGCGCGAGCAGCTGGGAGCCGGGCACCTGATCGATGGGCCGGCGGTGATCGAGGAGGCGGCGTCGGTGACGATCGTGAATCCCGGGCAGCACTTGACCATCGATCGCTACGGCCATCTCGTGATCGATGCGGCTGCGGCCTGAGGGTGGAGGCTCGAAGGTCATGCGGTTCTCGGAGAACGGCTACTACATCGAGAAATACGTCAAGTGCGCCAACTGCGGCCTGCTGATCTACGACGACGGCATCCAAGCTCAAGGCCAGGACAAGGTTTATTGCTCCAATTGGTGCATCGAATGGGCGGAGCTGCGGGATTCGGGCAAGGATTACTTCCAGCTGCCGATCGTCCAGCCCACCATCAAGACCGTGCGCTGAGGAGCGGCCCCCATGGACATGGTCACCATGAACATCATCGATTCCACGATGGTGTCGATCTGCCGGGAGATGGGCATCCTTCTGATGAAGACATCCTACTCGACGATCTTCAACGAAGGGCTCGATTTCACCTGCGCGCTCGCGGACGACAAGGGCGACATGATCGCTTGCGCCGAGTTCTGCCCGACGATGATCGGCGGCATGCCGCTCCTGATCAAGACCTGCGCGCAGGAGATCCCGTTCGACACGATCGAGGAGGGCGACGTCATCCTGCACAACGACCCCTATCGAGGCGGCCTGCACTGTCCGGAGCACACCTTCTTCAAGCCGTTCTTCGTCGACGGCGAGCTCCTCGGCTTCGCCGTGTGCATCGGCCACATCGCCGAGATCGGCGGCATGGTGCCGGGCGCGTTCGCCGGCGAGGCGACCGAGATCTTCCACGAGGGCATCCGCGTGCCGCCGATCAAGATCAAGAAGAAGGGGATCGACGTCGACGAGGTCTGGAAGCTGCTGCTCGCGAACGTGCGCACGCCGCGTCAGAACTACGGCGACTTGCGCGCCATGATCGGCTCGGTCGACCTCGGCGTCCAGCGTACGACCGAGCTGATCAAGAAATATGGCAAGGAGGTGTTCAAGCGGACCTGCGAAGATCTCATGGACTATTCCGAGCGGCGGATGCGCGCCGAGATCGACCACTTTCCCGATGGCCGCTATGCCTTCGAGGACGTGATCGAGAACGACGGCGTCGAAGACGTTCCCTACTACGTCCGGGTCGACGTGTTCGTGCAGGGCGACGAGGTGGTCGCCGACTTCTCGCGCAGCTCCAGGCAGGCCAAGGGACCGGTCAACGCGACCCTCGGCGTCACCACGGGCGCCACCTACAACGCCCTCCTCCATCTGACCGACCCGTCGATCCCCAAGAATTCGGGCTGCTTCCGGCCGATCCGCGTCGTCTCGCCGCCGGGCCTGGTGACCAACGTCGACTACCCGGCGCCCGAGGTCGCCGGCAACACCGAGACCCATCCGCGCCTTGCCAACATCGTGATCGGCGCGCTCTCGGCGTGCGTGCCCGAGCGGGCGATGGCCTCGGAAAGCTGCACCGGGACCAATTTCGTGTTCGGCGGCAATCATCCCGACCACGACGAGTACTTTGCCTGCTACGACCTCATGTCCGGGGGCTGGGGCGGCCGCTTCGGTCACGACGGCAACGACTGCGTGATCGCGATCAACGGCAACTGCCGCTTCAACCCGACCGAGGTGTTCGAGACCCGATTTCCGCTGCGCGTGGAGGACTGCGAGCTGGTGCAGGATTCGGGCGGGCCCGGCAAGTATCGCGGCGGTCTCGGCTATCGCCGGACCCTGCTCGCGACCCAGGTCGAAATCAACGGCAGCCAGTGCAGCGACCGGCACGTGGTCAAGCCCTGGGCGCTGTTCGGCGGCGGTCCCGGCGGCAACGGCGCGACCGTGATCAGGAAGGCCGGCAGCGACCGATGGCAGACGGTCAAGGAGCTGTACCACAAGGTGTCGAGCAGCAAGTACGCCAACATCAAGCTCCAGCCGGGCGACCGCATCCAGCTGACGACGCCGGGCGGCGGTGGCTACGGCGACCCGTGCGAGCGCGAGGCCCGGCGGATCGAGGAGGACCTCCGCGAAGGCTACGTCTCTGAGGGGGGCGCCCGGCGCGACTACGGCCGTCCTGCGCCTGAGCGCCCTTGAGCGACGGGCACGCGCTGTTCGACCCAGATCGGACGCGCGAGGCTGGCATCTTGATCGCCGCTTCGGGGAAGCTCGGGTCGGCCGTCTTGAGCTCCTGTAGGCAGATGACGCCCGGCGCCGCTGCCCGCAGCCGCTCGAGCAGAAACATGCGGCGCGGGTCTGGTCTCGGGTTCGTTCGGCAGCCAAGCCGCGGTGGGCTCGTGCAGGGCGCCGGACGCTGGCGGCTCGCTAGGCAGGTAGTCCAGCCGTGGATCGGCGGCGCGCTCGGGTTCGTTCGGTTGCAAGCGAAGGGCCAGCCTCGGCTGCGCCGCGGGCCGGATCGGGGACATCGGCAGGGTAGCATCGGTCTCGACCGTCTGCTCGGCCTGGAGCGCCTTGAGGGTGCGGAGCGCGCGCCAGAACTCGGCCATCGCCGCGCCGCGGTAGCGCAGCAGGGTCTCGAACGAGCGCGCGCCGTTGCAATCGCGGATCAGAGCGAGCCCAAGCCCGCCGTCCGTACCCCGGCGCTCCTCGAACAGCTCGGCCTCAATGCGATCCGCCCGCGTTAAACGCCAGGCGGCCACCGCGACCCGCCGCGCGAGGACGGCCTGCAACGCGCCGACTGGCGCCAGCTCCTCGACCAGCGCTGCGTCGAGCGCCTCGAACTCGGCGGTATCCTCATCCGGCAGCACGAGATACTTCTCCGCGCGCATGCCGTGCTTCAGCGCATTCTGCGCCGAGCGCGACCTGCCTTCGGGCGTCTTCGGGCCGCGCGACTTCGCACCGTTGCGCCGGCTGGCTTCGGCACGCGCATCGGACACGGGAACCGCCGCGCGTGGCGCGGCGCCAATACGAGACATTACGGGATTCCTTGCTGGAACTGGGCCGGTGGTGGCGCAGGCACCCCGGAAGGGCGCCCTGAGAAGCTGAAGTCTAGCAGATGCTAGGAATTTTGTCCACTAGCGCCGCCGCGGTTGCCCGTCGCCCTGTGCCGCCAGTCACGCCGTCAGACCGAGCGATGCGCCCCGAATCCGCGCATGCCGCTCCCTTCGCCGTTCCTCGTCTGTCTTTGTGATTGGATTAGGGCGGGCTGAGGGATCGCCGCGCCGTTCATGCCGCATTGAGCGCCATCCAAGCTGCTCAAGCAAAGCCCGACCGACTGCCTCGGTACACATCCGCTGCAGCTAGTGGTCGAGATCCAACGGAAGCTACCTGACGCACGCGGGCTTCGGAGATGCTCGCCGGAGTTCGGCTCTTAGCCAAAATGGAGACGTGCTCGGCACTAGGCACGCGGCGACCAAGGCTGGCCCAGAGCGAGCGATTTGTGTCGCCAGACCTTGACCGCCAAGATCGCTGCTAGCAAGGGCAGCAACACAGGTGATGAAATCCATCCAAGCAACAGGCCGCCAATGAAACTGCCAACGATCGAGCCAGCGGCCATCACCAGCACAAAACTGGAATTCTGGGCAAGAACGACGAAGCTACGATCCGAACTGTAACTGGCGAATCCGACGATCATAGAATCCGGCGGCAACGCCGGTTGCCGTTTGCGCCGCACCCGTGAGCAACCAAGCCCGATCAATCCGTCAAGAGCGCCGATGATGGCACCGCCCGTGAATGCCGCCGGCTTGTTACGCGGCGCCCCGAGTGGGGACGTGTCCCCAGATGCCGCGGGACTTGTCATGCGAGGGCGGCCACAGACGCTCGCGACAGCGCCTCAAGGACCCTTGCAATGCGCCGCGGACGTGCTCCCAAGCCAAACGCTGCCGTTGGGATCGCCGCGGGGATCGACGCGCGCCGTGATCGAGCGGGCGCACGCGCACGGCTTCGCCCTCGTCGGCGTCAACAACACCTGGATGAGTGGCCGCAGCGCCCATACGTCGAAATGGTGGCGCAAGTCGGACTGATCGGCATCCATTTCGTTCCCCTGGAAGACTACCGTCGCGCGCTGGCCGCAGAGATCGCCCTGATCAAGGCGGCCCCCCGCCAGGGGGGCGTCGGCGAGATCCGGATTCCCGGCGAGCGCGCGTATCGGGAGCACGCGCGCCGCGCACGCGAGGGCTTCGAGATCGACCGGCGGATCCACGACGCGCTGATGGCCCTGGCCCAGGGTCTCGGAGGCGCTCGAGGCCGTCCCCGACGGTCCTCCCGATTGGTTGCCCCACCGGGAACGACTTGGTAGCTTCCCTCCACCAGACCCGTCATTGGGAGGGCAGCGATGATGTCACTCCGTCCCGCGTCGAGACGACTCTTTGATTCGCAACACCTCGCCGGTTCGACTCCCACGCACAGGAGGCCGGCCATGACCCCGATGGTCGCGATCCTTGCGATGGTCGGCGTGGCGGCGCTGGCGGCGGCGCCCGGGCCAGCGGTGGCGCAGATCGCCAAGAACACTGCGGCCAAGAGCCCGTGGGGTCCCGCCGATGAAATCGGCACCCTCAACATGATGACCGACGCCTCCCGGCTCGATGTCCTCAAGCAGGTGGCGAACGGCAACGTCTACGACCTGGGCGTGGACCTGTTTGTCGGGATGCCGAACTGCTGTGGTCCCTTCGGGGATCCGACCTTCCAGATCTGGATGACGCACACGCCCGCCCGCGGCACCGCCAAGGAACTGCTGTCTTACTCCGGCGACGCAATCTCGCTGTATACCCATAGCGGCACCCACCTCGACACCCTCAATCACTTCGGGCTGCAGGGGAAGATCTGGAACCAGGTCAGCGCCGACGACGCGCTCGGCATGCGGGGGTGGACCAGATCCGGGGCCGACAAGTACCCTCCCATCGTGGCCCGGGGCGTGCTCATCGATGTGGCCAGGTCCAAAAACGTGGCGCACTTGCCCGCGTCGTATTCCATCACGGTGGCAGACCTGCAGGAGGCGCTGAAGAAACAAGGCACGACGCTTCGCCCGGGCGATGTGGTCCTGACACGGACCGGGGTCATGACCCTGTGGCCCGATGAGACCAAGTACCGCCTCGCGGATCAACCTGGTCTGAGCCTCGAGGCAGCCCAGTGGCTGGTCGAGGGGCAACAGGCGATGCTGCTGGGGGCCGATAACTTTGGCGTCGAGAGCTTTCCCTCGAAGAATCCGGACAACTTCGTTCCGGTCCACACGTATCTGTTTGCCGAGCGCGGGGTCTCGCTCCTCGAAGTCGTCTGGCTGGAAGACCTGGCGCGGGATCAGGTATATGAGTTCCTGTTCATTGCCTCTCCCCTGAAGATTCGAGGCGGGACCGCGTCGCCACTGCGCCCGTTGGCGATTCCGATTCAGCGCGAGTAGCGCCTGGTCCAGCGCGCGACGTTCGTCACGGCCGAGGCTGATCACAACGCATGGGGCCACGCGCATCGGCGGCCGGCTGCTGCTGTCCGCGACATTGAGAGGCTGCCATGAGATGTCTCGTGTGTCAGCGCGATGCGCCGGCCAGCGCAGCGTTCTGCCCGGCCTGCGGAGCGAGGCTCTCGCTGGTCTGTGCCCGCTGCGGCGCAGCGAACGCGCGTCCGCACACCGCTTCTGTACGCGCTGCGGCCATACGCGCGACCGCTCCTGACAGGCGTGCCGCACGCCGCGACGTCAGCGATCGGGGTACTTGGGGTGCCAGAGCCGGTTGCGGTACTCCTTCTCGTACGCCTGGCCCTGCGGCGAGCTGATCAGCTCGAGCTGTAGGCCCCAGGGGGCGCGGAAGTAGACCCAGCGGTTGCCGGCGCTCGGGCCCGCGGTCATCGTGGTCGGCTCGCCCTGCACCTCGACGCCCTGCTCCTTGAG
Source organism: Pseudomonadota bacterium (assembly GCA_046732855.1). Taxonomy (GTDB): domain Bacteria; phylum Pseudomonadota; class Alphaproteobacteria; order Geminicoccales; family Geminicoccaceae; genus JBKPNX01. Next base: position 22,709 of record JBKPNX010000207.1, on the reverse strand, counting down.
GTAGGTGACCGCCGCATCCAGGTTCTCGACGTAGAAGCCCAGGTGACACGCGCCGATGTCGCTGTTCCTGGGCTGGCGGCGATTCTGGTCGGGCGCTTCGTACTCGAACAGCTCGATGTTAGAGCCGTTCGCGCAGCGCAGATAGCGCATCTTCTTGATCTCAGCGCGCGGGTGCACGCCCAGATGCACGGCCATCCAGTCGTCGTCGGCCCGGAACGGTCCGAGCGGAAAAAACTCCTCGCAGCCGAGCACGTTGACGAAGAAATCGATCGCCTGGTCGAGGTCCGGCACCGTGATCCCGACGTGCTCGGTGCCGCACAGGCCGGGCAGCCCACCCGCGTTGTCCGCCATGATCGCCTCCCTTTACGAATAAGCCTCGTCCCAGGGTACCCCGTTCAGCGGTTCCGGTTCAGATAGAACGCCGCCGCGACGATGATGATCACGCCCTTCAGCACGTACTGCCACTGCACCTGGAAACCGAGCAGCAGAACCAGATTGAACAGGATGATCAGGATCAGCGCGCCGGCCAGCGCCCCGAAGATGCTGCCCCGGCCGCCGGTGATCGCCACGCCGCCCATCACGCAGGCGACGATCGAATCGAGCTCGTAGCCGCGGCCGACCCAGTTGTCGATGCTGCCGACGTAGCCGACCAGGAACAGGCCGCCGATGCCGGCGAGCACGGACGAGATGACATAGCAGGCGATCCGGACGCGATCGACCGCGATGCCGCACAGCCGCGCGGCCTCGGGGTTGCCGCCGACGATGTAGACCTTGCGGCCGAACGGCGTCGCGTGCAGCAGGAAACCGAACAGGGCGGCGATCAGCAACAGCGCAAGTAAGTTGATCGGGACGCCGAGCACGCGGCCGGTGCCCAGCACGCGAAAGCCGTCGGGCAGCGCGCCAGAGGGGGCGCCTCCGGTGTAGGCAAAACGGAAGCCCTGGAGCACGATCATCATCGCGAGCGTGGCCAGGAACGGCGACACGTTGCGCTTGGTCACCAGCCAGCCGTTGATCAGCCCGACCACGGTGGAGAACGCGATCCCGACCAGAAAGATCGCCGGCACCATGAGGTTGGAGGTCGCGTTGAACGCCGTGCCGATCACCGCGACGGTCGCCATTAGCGACGCGACCGAGAGATCGAAGCCGCGCACGAGCAGCACGAACGCCTGGCCGACCACGACGATGCCGAGCGGGGCGGCCTGGGTCAGCACGTCCTGGATGTTCTTGGCGCTCAGGAATTTGTCCGAGACCAGGGCGCCGAAGGCGATGAGCAGGGCGCAAAAAACGAACAGGCCATAGCGCTCGAGGAAGTCGCGCGCGGCATGCCGCCACTCGGGCGCCGCGGCGCCGGCGGCCTTTGGCGTGATGACCGCGTCCCTCACGCCCGACGCCTCCGTTCGACGTAAACCGAGACGGCGACGATGATGATCAGGCCCTGGATGATCCACTGATAGTAGGTCGAGACGTCGAGATAGTTCAGGAGGTTGTTGAGCAGCGAGATCAGGAACACGCCGAGCAGGGTGCCGGTCACGCCGCCGCGACCGCCGGCAAGCAGCGTGCCGCCGACCACGACCGGGGTGATCGAGCGCAGCGCCCAGCCCTGGCCGGCCCAGGGATCGCCGATGCCGAGCCGGCTGACCAGGTAGACCGCGGTGAGCGCCGCGAACAGGCCGGAGAGGGCATAGGCGACGATGATCACCTTGTCGTGCGGGATGCCGATCAGACGCGCCGCGAACGGATCGCCGCCGACCGCGTAGATCTGCCGGCCGAGGCGGGTCGAGCGGAGAAACATCCCGACCAGAAGGAACAGCGCCAGCATGATCGCGCCAGCGACCGGCACGCCGGCCACGCGGCCGTACGCGAACCCCTCGAACTCGAGCGGCACCGAGCCGGGCGGATTGAGCGAGTACAGCAGCCCCGCGCCCTGCAGCACGCTCGCCATGCCGATGGTGACGATCAGCGGATGCACCCGGAGCAGGACCGTCAAAGCGCCGTTCGCGGCCCCGATCAATGTGCCGACCAGCAGAACCAAGGCGACCACCGGGACAACGCGCGCGGGAGCGCCGTCGATCAGGCCGGAGGTGAGCATCGCCGCGACGGTGACGATGCCGTCGATCGAAAGGTCGATGCCGCCGGTCAGGATGACCAGGGTCTGGCCGAGGCTGACGAAGCCGAGCCCGGCCGCCTGCTCGAACACGTTGGTGAAGTTACGGAGCGTGCCGAAGCGGTCGCTGAAGGCCGCGCCGATCGCCGCGAGCGCAACCAGCAGGCCGACCACGATCGGCAGGGCCGGATTGATCCGGCGGAGCGCCTGGGCCGCGGCGCTCACGCCGCCGCCTCGCGCAGGCTCGCGGGATGCGCCGTGGCGAGTTGCATGATCGCCTCTTCCGTGGCGCCCGCACCGGCCAGCTCACCGGTCATCACGCCCTCGCGCATGACCAGGACCCGGTCGCACAGCCCGATGATCTCGGGCAGTTCCGAACTGATCATGATCACCCCGATGTCCTGCTCGGCTAGAGCGCGGATAATCCGGTAGATCTCGACCTTGGCGCCGACGTCCACGCCGCGGGTGGGCTCATCCAGGATCAGCACCTTGTGGCAGGCGCGCGCCCAGCGGCTGAACAGGATTTTCTGCTGATTGCCGCCGGACAGGGCGACCACCTCGTCCCGAGGCGACCGCGCCGCGATCGCGTATCTCGCGATCTCCTGCTCGGCGATCCGCTGCTCGGCGCGGACGTCGAGTAGCGGACCATTGGTCACCTCACCCAACGCGGGCGGCGTGATGTTGGGCGCCACCTGCAGGTTCAGGAGCAGCCCCTCGGCCCGGCGATCCTCGGTCAGGAAAGCGACGCCGCGCGCGATCGCATCGCCAGGCGTCGTCGGCCGGTAGGGCGCACCGTCGAGCCGTACCGCGCCCGAGGTCCACGGCAGGCTGCCGAACAGAGCATGCGCCAGGATCGTGCGGCCGGCGCCGACCAGCCCGGCGATGCCGAGCACCTCGCCCGGGTAGAGCCGGAAGCTGACCCCCTGCACCCGATCGCCGGCGCTCAGGCCCTCGACCTCGAGGACCGGGCGGCTCCGCTCGACCGCCTCGGGTTTTGGCGGGTAGATGTCGGCCAGCTCGCGCCCGACCATGCTCGCGACGAGGCGCGCACGGTCGATCGCGGAGAGCGGCCAGGTGCCGACCCGGCGCCCGTCCTTCAGCACGGTAACGCGATCGGCGACGCGGAACACCTCTTCGAGGCGGTGCGAGATGTAGATGATCGCAGCACCCCGATCGCGCAGGCGGCGCATGCGTTCGAACAGCAGCTCGGCCTCCCGGCCGGAGATCACCGCGGTTGGCTCATCCAGGATCAGGAGCTTGGCGTCGCCGATCAGGGCCTTGGCGATCTCGAGCATCTGCTGGTCGGCGACCGACAGGTGCTTGACCGGAATGCGGGGGTCGAGCGCGATCCCCAGCTCGGCCAGAGCCGCCGTGGCGCGCCGCCGCATCGCGCGGTGGTCGATCAGGCCGAAACGGTTGCGCGGCGCCTGGTCGATCATCACGTTCTCGGCCACGGTGAGCTCGGGAAACAGCACGAGCTCCTGGTAGATGACGTGAATCCCGGCGGCGCGCGCGGCCTGCGGGCTCGCCCACACGCGCCTCTCGCCGGCGAACTCGATCGTGCCCGCATCCGGCTGATAGGCGCCGGCGATCACCTTGATCAGAGTCGACTTGCCGGCGCCGTTCTCGCCTACCAGCGCGTGCACCTCGCCCGCGACGACGTCGAAGTCGACCGCATCGAGCGACAGCACGCCCGGGAAGCGCTTGGTGATGCCTTCGATCCGAAGCACGCGCCCTTGTCCTCGCCGGCGAACCTCGGGCGGACAGCGGGCCTGGGCGGCAGCCGAGCCGCCGCGCCGGGGCCGCAGAACCTCAGTGCGGATAATCGACCTTGAAGGTCGATGGATCGTAGTCCGGGCCAAGGCCGGTCGAGAGAATCAGCTCGCCGGGCTTGTCCATCTGTGCGTAGTCCTCGACCCACTTGTCCGCCTTGATCGAAGTGGTCTCGTGGCCCTTGGACACGATCACGTCGACGTTCACCTCGTAGATCTTCGGCACCGGATTGCCGGCCAGCACCTGGAGCGCCAGATCGACCGAGTCCGCGCCCATGGCCGGCGGATAATCGAAATTGATGACCGGCACGTCGTACTCGACCGCGAGCTTCACGCACGCGTTCAGATCGGCGCAGGTGTTCGGCGGAATCTCGCCTTTGCCGTAGCCCGCCGCGACGAACGCTTCGATCGCGCCCGAGCCTTGCAGGCCGTGGTCCGACCACACGCCGTCGATCTGGTCGCCGTACTTCTGGATCAGCGCCGACATGACCTGCTTGCCCTTCGCCGGGCTCCAGTCGGTGTACTGCAGCTCGAGGATCTTGATCCCGGGGTATTTGTCGAACACCTCGTGCGCCGCCTTGATCCGGTTCTCCGCGGGGCTCGAGCCGGCGAGACCGGGTAGCATCACGATGTTGCCCTCGAAGTTCAGCGTCTCGGCCAGCCACTGGGCCATGAACCGGGCGAGCGCCCAGTCGGTGGCAGTGACGAAGCTGACGAAATTGTCCGAGGTCACCCGGCGGTCGACCAGGATCACCGGGATGCCGCGGCTCATCGCGCGCGTGACCGCCGGGTCGAGCGCCTCCGCGGTGGCCGGGCTCACGATCAGGAGATCGACCTCGCGCTCGACCAGGTCCTGGATGTCGGCCGCCTGCTTGGCCGGGTCGTCGTTGGCGTCGGTGATGATCAGCTTGTCGATCTTGTCGGCGTGACGGGCGGCGGCCGCTTCGATCGCGTGCTGCATGCCGACCCGCCAGATGTTGGACACCGAAGCGTTGCTGAAACCGATGACGTAGGGCGGGTCCTTCTTGTACTGGGCAGTGTCAGTGAACTGGATCGGGCCGTTTGCCCAGAGGAAGGTACGCGGCACGCCCTGGTAGCCTTCCTTGTCCTGCGCGTCGCCGGTGCCGGGAACACCGAGCATGGTCGCAGCAGCCAGGCCGGCGAGCGCCAGTCCGGAAAAGTGTCGATGCATCGTTGCTCTCCCTGACAGAAGTCGACGGTTGGTTGTTCTGGTCGTTGCCTCGGGTCGACGATCGAACGGCACGCCTCCCACCCGGCAAAAGTCACGCCGCGGGCCTGAGCGCGAAGTCGTACTCGACGGTGTAGAACGGCGCGGTCACTTCGAGCCGGCGCGCCTCGTCGTCGGACTCGTGGCGCCGCAGATCGACGGTGAGAGCGTCCTTGACGCCAAACACGGCATCCGAGTCGAGGTACTCATCGCCGCTGACGAACAGTTGGGTGGTCAAAGGCGCATAGCCTTCGGCCGAGATGATGAAGTGAATGTGGGCCGGGCGATAGGGGTGTCGGCCCAGCGCGCGCAGCAGCCGGCCCGCGGGCCCGTCATGGGGAATCGGGTAGCTCGATGGTTTGACCGTGCGAAACCGGTAGCGCCCAGCCTCATCGGTCAGGAACTTGCCGCGCAGGTTCATCTCCGGCTGCTCGGGATCCTGGTTCTCGTAGAGTCCGACGGGTGACGTCTGCCAGACGTCGAGAACCGCACCCTCGATCGGCTCCCGGGCGAGGTCGCAGACCCGCCCGGACACGATCACCGGCTCGCCGAGCCCATCCCTGGAGATGTTCGAGCCCGCCGCCATCACCTCGGCGCCGTCCCGATAGAACGGGCCGAGCACGCTCGATTCGCTCGCCCCGTCGGGCGCCCGATGATTGACGTAGTCGACCATCATGGTCGCGCCCAGAACGTCCGAGAGCAGGTTGAACTCCTGCCGTTTGTCGTCGCACATCCGTCCGGCCTCGGCAAGGAAGCCCATGCCCGCGTTCCACTCCGCCTCGGTCGGCGCGACCTCGCGGATGAACCCATGCAAATGCCTGACCAGGCTGCTGACCACCTCCTTGAAACGAGGATCCTCGGTGCGCGCCAGGCTGTTGACCACGGCTGCGGTCAGCGTGCGATCGGAGAACTGCGTCATGCCTCGCTCCAGGCACCCGCCGGTCGATGCCGGGCCCGACACGCCGGCATCTGAAGCACGGTCCGGCTGCCCCTGCCGCTGAGCGGACGACCCGAGTCTTCGCCGCCTTCCCGAGGCGGCATGTCACTGCCCCGCACCAATCGTGTCAAGTGGCGGGGCAGGCGACGGGGCACGCGGCGTCAGGTCCCGATCGAAGGCATTGCCCGGACGTGGACCGACTGCCGGGCACGCATCTGCGCTTCGCTCAAGGCCTTCCGGCGATCACCGTCGATTCGGTCCCTTGCCCGCGAGTCGATGCAGTTCAGGGGTTGCCGCGTCGAGCGCACGGGCGAACCCGTCCACAGCCTCGTCGCAGTCGGCCTCGGTCAAGCACAGCGGCGGCGAGAACGGAATCACCTCGATGAACGGCAGCGGGCGCACCATGACGCCCTGCTCGAGCGCCTGGGCGGCGACGATGCGATGCACGTTCGCCGCAGGATCGAATGGCCGGCGCCGCTCCTTATCGGCCATGAACTCGACCGCGCTGATGAGGCCGACGCCCCGGACGTCGCCGACGTAGGGATGATCGCCGACGGCCTCCTCGAGCCGGCGCAGCAGGTAGGGCCCGACCCGCGCCGCGTTCTCGACCAGGCCCTCGTTCTCCATGATCTCCAGGTTGGCGAGGCCGATCGCCCCACCGACGGGGTGGCCCGAGTAGGTGAAGCCGTGCATCACCGGGCCATAGTCGGGCGAAGCGGCCTCGAGCACCTCCCAGACCCGGCTCGAGATCACCGACGCCGACACCGGGAAGTAGGCGCTGGTCACGCCCTTGGCCAGCGTGACGATGTCCGGCTTCAGCTCGTACAGACCGGTCGCGAACCATTGCCCGGTGCGGCCGAAGCCGGTGATCACCTCGTCGACGACGAACAGGATGTCGTGGCGCTCGAGCACCTCCTGGACCCGCTCGAAGTAGCCCGCAGGCGGCAGCAGCACGCCGCCCGTACCCATGATCGGCTCGGCGAAGAACGCGGCGATCGTATCGGCGCCTTCGCGTTCGATCAGCGCCTCGAGCTCGCCGATCATGCGCTCGCAGAACGCGGTCTCGCTCTCGCCCGGCTCGGCGAACCGGTACCAATGCGGGCAGCTGGTGTGGAGAAAGCCTTCGAGCGGCAGATCCCAGGCGCGGTGGTAGACAGGGATGCCGGTCAGGCTGGCGGCGGCGCAGGTCAGGCCATGATAGCCGCCCTGGCGCGCGATGATCTTCTTCTTCGCCGGGCGCCCGCGCAGATTGTTGTAGTAGCGGACCAGCTTGACGTTGGTGTCGTTGGCGTCCGAGCCCGAGCAGCCGAAGAACACTCGGGCGAGGTGGCCGGCGCCGGCCTGGTCGCGGAACAGCGTGAGGATGCGATCGGCGAGGCGGATGATCGGCTCGCTCGAGGAGGAGCCGAAGGTGTGGTAGTAGTTCAGGTTCTCGATCGCGCGTTTCGCCGCTTCGGCGATCTCGGGCCGGCCGTAGCCGATGTTGACGCACCAGAGCCCGGCGCCGCAGTCGATCAGCTCGCGCCCTTTGTGGTCCTGGATGCGCACGCCCCGGCCGCGCTCGACGATCAGCGGTCCGCTCTTCATGTGCGTCGCGATCGAGGTGAGCGGATGGAACAGGCTCTGCCGGTCCATCTCCTCAAGCGTGTAGTTCGGTTTTTCCTCGAGCATTCACTACCTCCGCTGCAGCCCGGCGACGGCGCCGTCGATCCGTCTGTCTGTCCCGAAGTCAATCACAGGCGGGTCGCGCTGGCCAGAGGCCCGGACTTGAACCCGTCCGCTTTGATCGCGCCCGCATGCTCCGAACCGGCAGCGCCCGGGGCGCCGTTCAGGCCTGGCCCTCGTAGCGCGGCAGCTTGTCCTCGACCTTAAGCCAGGACAGCTGGCTGCCAGTCCACATGTGCAAGGCGGGCGCGATCCGCTCCGGATCGTCGAGGCTCGCGATCGTCACGCAGACGTAATCGTCGTCGTCCGCGATCGTGCAGACCGAGGCGCCGCAGGTCAGGCAGAAACCGCGCTGGAGGAACGGCGAGGACCGGTAGTAGGTCGGCTCGTCGCCGGTGAAGGCGAAGCCCTCGCGCGGGAAGTTGACCCAGGCGGTCAGCGGCGCGCCGACGCCGAGCTGGCAGATGCGGCAGTGGCAGTAATGGGGTTTGTGCGGCTCGCCGGAAGCGCTGTACCGGATGCGGCCGCACAGGCATCCGCCCTGATAGGTCTGTTCCGTCATGCTGGTCTCTCCAGGAAAGGCTCCGCCGCGACCGCTTTCTCTCAGCGTGCCCGCGGATCGAGCACCCGGTACAGGACGTCGGAGAGCAGGTTCAGGCCGATGAACACGCACCCCACCACCACCGTGCCGCCGAGCACCGCATTCATGTCGGCATTCAGCAGCGAATTGGTGATGTAGAAGCCGAGCCCCGGCCACGCGAACACCGTCTCGGTCAGCACCGACCCCTCGAGCAGGCTGGCATACGACAGGACGATCACCGTGACCAGCGGCACCGCGGTGTTGCCGAGCGCGTGGCGCCACACCACGCGCGTCTCGGACAGCCCCTTGACCCGCGCCGTGGTGATGTACTCCTGGCGCAGCTGCTCGATCATGAAGCTGCGGGTCATGCGCGCGATGTAGGCGAGCGAGAAGTAGCCGAGGATCGAGGCCGGCAGGATGATGTGGGCGAGCGCGTTCCTGAACACGTCCCACTCGCCGGCGAGCGCGGCATCGATCAGGATCACGCCGGTCACCGGCTCGACCAGATCCTCGTAGAACACGTCCAGGCGGCCGGGTCCCGCGACCCAGTCGAGCCGCGCATAGAACACGAGCAGCCCGACCAGACCGAGCCAGAACACCGGCACCGAGTAGCCGATCAGGCCGAGCACCCGGATCACGTGGTCGGGCATGCGGCCCTGGTGGACCGCGGCGATCACGCCCATCGGCACGCCGAGCGCGACGCCGAGCAGGGTCGCGACGCTGGCGAGCTCGAGGGTTGCCGGAAACACCCGCCTGATATCTTGCAGCACCGGGTTCGCAGTCAGCACCGATTTGCCGAAGTCGCCGTGGAGCACCTTGCCGACGTACACGAGGAACTGCTGCCACAGCGGCAGGTGCAGACCGAGCTCGACCTTGACCCGCTCGTACACGTCCGGCGGCGCGCGGTCGCCGACCGCGGCGAGCACGGGGTCGATCGGCACCACCCGACCGATTACGAAGGTGACCAGCAGCAGGCCGAGGAAGGTAAGCGCGAGCGTGGCGACGACGCGCAAGACGGCGTGCAGCGGCCGCGGCAGAGTCATCGCATCGCCGGCCAAAAGTTGGATGGATCAGCGCGGGCCGCCGCTTCTCGGAGAGATCGCGCCGCAACGACTGCGGTGCGCCCCGTCGTTGCCGACGTGCGCGCCAGTTCGTGGGAAACGCCCCTGATCGCGCCGCTTCCGGACGCTGTTACGTCGGGTTCCACTACCGGTCGCGGCATTGCGCGTGCGGGCATGCGTGCGGTTCTCACAATTGGCGGCGAGTCTAAGTGGCTCCCGGCGAAGCACAAGAGCGCTGCAGTGCGGCCAGCAAACGGCGGGAGCTGAGCCGGGCAGCGAGCATAAATCAGTACGGGAACTGTACAGCTCACCATCGGTGCGGCTACGATGGGCGAGTCATCCCAACAGCGGGCGATTACCTCAATGCAGATGCCGCTCCTGCCTGCGGCGGTCGCGCTCGCCGCGCTGCTCGCCGCCTGCACCAACTATGAGGCCCATGAGGCGCACCAGCGCAGCCTCACGATCGCGCCCGACCCGGTGCCCTGCGCCGACGGCACCCCGGGGAGCTGCCTGCGCGTGACCGATGCGGACGGCGATTCCTGGATCACGCACCCCGAGGAGATCGAGGGCTTCAGCTACGAGCCGGGCTTCGCCTACGAGCTCCTGGTCGAGGAGGCTTCACAGGTCGCCGAGATGGAGGCCGCGGCGCCGCCGCGCCTAAAGCTGATCCAGATTGTGAGCAAGCAGCAGAGCGGCGAGCCGGGCCGGGCTCTGGACGCCGACCTCGGCGACAGCCGGTGGGTGCTGAGCGCCATCGAGCCGAGCGGCCATAGCGCTGCCGACTGGGCCGCAAGCAAGATCACCGCGCAGTTCGACGTGTGGGGCGGCCGCCTGTCCGGCCACGCCGGCTGCAACAACTACTCCGCCGCGCTGGCGGTATCCGGCGACCAGTTGCAGGTGTCCCCGCCTGCTGCTACCCGAAAGGCCTGCCCGTCAAAGACCGTGATGGAGCTCGAGCAGGAGTATCTGGAACGGATCGCGAACGCGAGCGCCTTCACTGTCACGGGCGACCGCCTCCAGCTGTCGCTGTCCGATGGCAGCGGCATGGCGTTCAACGCGGTAAAACGCTGACTCCGAGCTCACTCGCCAACGCTGGCGGGCCACTTGCCCTCGACCAGGTACGCCTCGTCGTCGCCCGGCCAGGGGGGCATGGTGACGGCGACGGCGGCGAGCGGCTCGTCGGCGTCGTTGCGCAGCTGAAAGTGCGTGCCGAGCGGGATCGACACGGACACGCCGGGTCCCACGTCGACGATCTCCTCTCGTTCGCCCAGCCGGCGCCACATCCGGCCCCTACCGGAAAGGAAGAACCACAGCTCCTCGATCGTGCGGTGCGCGGCCGCGCGCGAAACCTGCCCCGGACCGAGCGTGAAATGCGCCATGCTGCCGCGCGGCGTCTGGGCGAGAATCCGCACCTCGCAGCCATCCGGCGCGATCACGTCGGCGTCGACCGCCAGCGTCTTGGTCGCCGCTTCGATCATCGGCAGCGCCCGATCAGACGCCACTGTCAGCGTAGATCGCGGCGAACGGAACTGCGACGCCGACCGCCTCCAGTTCGAGCGCCGCGTCGCCGATCAGATCCTCGACTTCCCATTTGGCGCCTCGGCGGCGCCAGATCTCGACGTGGCGCTGTTCGCTGGCGACGAGCGCGATTTCCTGGACCGACGGGATGCGACGGTAGTCGTACGCTTTGCGCCCGCGATCATGCTCGACCGTTGACGGCGAGAGCACCTCGATTACCACGACGGGGTCGGGGATCACGGCTGTGCCGGGTGTGACTGGAGTGCAGCTGACGACGAGGTCGGCTTCATAGAACATATCGTCACGGTCAGGACGGGCGACGCCGGCTTCACCGCCCGCGTAACAGGGTGCCTTGAGCCTGGATCTGAGCGCATGACCGAGGTTCACGGCGATGATCGAGTGGCCGGCCGTGACCGGTGCCATTGCGACGGGCCGGCCATCCATAAGTTCGTAGCGCGTATCGGTCCCGTCTTCCCAGATCAGGAACTCGGCCACCGTCATGAGCTTCTCGGCTGTCTCGGCCATGCTGCCAAACTAGTCAGGCATTACCCTTGCGTCCATCGACGGTCAGCTTATCACCCCGCCGAGCTCGTCCTCGACGTGGGCGCGGATGATCGAGGCAAAGTCAGGGTCGGCCGCGAAGCCCATGGTCCGCGCACGCCGCGCATCGAATGCCGCGGGCCAGCCCGCCACGATCTTTTGGATTCTCGGATCCGGCTGCCACTTGACCCGCGCGGCGACCTCCTCGCCCGCGACCTCGCGCAGCGCGTCGACCATTTCGCCGACCGACACCGTGATGCCGGGCAGGGTCAGCATCCGGGTCACGCCGAACGCCTCGGGCGGCAACTCGAACGCCCGGATCAGCGCCTCGACCACCCGGCGCGGCGACAGGATGTACATGGCCGCCTCGCGCCCAACCGGGCAGACCGCCTCCTGCCCGGCGAGCGGCTCGCGGATGATCGAGCTGGCGAAGGTCGATGCCGCGCGGTTCGGCCGGCCGGGGCGCACCACGATGGTCGGCAGGCGCAGCGCCCGGCCGTCGACGAAGCCCTTGCGGCTGTAGTCGTTGAGCAGCAGCTCGCCGATCGCCTTCTGCGCGCCGTACGAGGTCTGCGGGGTCAGGATCGTGCCGTCGTCGAGCACCTCGGGCATGTCGCCGCCGTAGACCGCGACCGAGCTCGCGAACACGAGCCGCGCCGGCTGCGGCAGCGCGCGGCAGGCCTCGAGCACGTTGCGCGTGCCCTCGAGATTGACCCGCATGCCGAGATCGAAGTCTTCCTCGGCATTGGCGCTGACGATCGCGGCGAGGTGGAACACGCCGCCGACATCGTCCCTGATCGCCTGATGCACCGCGGCCAGATCGGTGATGTCGCCGGCGATCGAGGTCATGCGCGCATCCTCGGGCATGCCTTCGGCGCGCGTCATGTCGAATAAGGTCAGCTTCTCGATCGGCTCCCGTCCCGACGCCGTCTCGAGCGCGCCGCGCGCCAGGAGCGCGCTTGCGAGCTTCTTGCCGATGAAGCCGGCCCCGCCGGTGATCACGACGTGCATCGCTGACGTCCCTGAAGCGGAATTTGTCCTTGGCGCCGCCCGCCCAAGGTGCGCTAGAACGGGCGCCGAGGCAACCAGACAAGCGCCCTCGCCATGGCGGTCCTGCTCGGCTGTATCGCGGACGACTTCACCGGCGCGACCGATCTCGCCAGCATGCTGGTGCGCCACGGCATGGCGACGGTGCAGCTGATCGACGTGCCCGAGGACGGGATCGATCCCGGCAATGCGCAGGCGGTCGTCGTGGCGCTCAAGTCGCGCACCACCCCGCCTGACCAGGCGATCCGCCAATCGCTCGCGGCGCTCGCGTGGCTGCGCGCGCGAGGCGCCCGGCAGATCCTGTTCAAGTACTGCTCGACCTTCGATTCGACCGAGCGCGGCAACATCGGGCCGGTGAGCGAGGCGCTGCTCGAGGCGCTCGGCGTCGATTTCACGATCGCCTGCCCGGCGCTCCCGGAGAACGGCCGCAGCATCTATCTCGGCCACCTGTTCGTCGGCGAGCAGCTGCTGTCCGACAGCCACATGCGCCACCACCCGCTCACCCCGATGACCGACAGCAATCTGGTCCGGGTGCTGCAGCGGCAGAGCAGGGGGCCGGTCGGGCTGGTGCCGTACGGAGCGGTCGAGCGCGGCCCCGCAGCGATCCGCGCGCGCTTCGACGAGCTGCGGAGCGAGGGCGTCAGGCAGGCGATCGCGGATGCGGTGAGCGATCGCCACCTCCTGGCGCTCGGCGCCGCGGCAGCGGATCTTCCTCTCATCACCGGCGGCTCGGGCATAGCCATGGGCTTGCCCGAGAACTTCCGGCGGGAGGGCCTGCTCGCGGTGGGCGGACGCGCCGACCGCCTGCCCCACACGCCCGGGCGCGAGGCGATCCTTGCCGGCAGCTGCTCGACCGCGACGCTCGGTCAGATCGAGCGCCACCGCGCCGCGGGACGGCCGACCTTCGTGCTCGATCCGATCAAGCTCGCCGACGGCGGCGATGACGTCGCGCGGGCGCTGGCGTTCGCCCAGGAGCATCTCGGCGGCGGACCCGTCCTGATCAGCTCGTCGGCGCCACCCAAGGAGGTCGCCAAGGTGCACGAGCGGCTCGGCCGCGCGCGCGCCGGCGCCGCGGTCGAGGAGGCCATGGCGGCGATCGCCCAAGGTCTGGTGGACCAGGGGGTGCGCCGGCTGGTGGTCGCCGGCGGCGAGACCGCGGGCGCGGTGGTCGGCGCGCTCGGCGTGACCGGGCTGCGCATCGGGCCGCCGATCGATCCCGGCGTGCCCTGGACCACCAGCCTCGGCGAGCGGCCGCTCGCGCTCGCCCTCAAATCCGGCAACTTCGGCGCGCCTGATTTCTTCATCAAAGCGTTCGAGTGCGCGCCGTGAGCGAGAGCAGGCTCTGCGAGGACATCGCCAGCTACGGCGCGCTGTTGACCGGCCTCGGGCTCGCGCACGGCGCGACCGGCAACATCAGCGTGCGGCTCGACGAGGGCCTTCTTGTCACGCCGACGAACTCCCGGCTCGGCCGCCTGGATCCCGGCCGGATCGCCCGGCTGGACCGGGACGGGTGCCACATCGGCGGCGATCAGCCCTCCAAGGAGGCGTTCCTCCACCAGTGCGTGTACGAGATGCGGCCGCAGGCTCGCGCGATCGTGCATCTCCATTCGACCCACTCCGTCGCGATCTCCTGTCTTGCCGGACTGGACGAGGCGGACGTGCTGCCGCCGCTGACCGCCTACTACGTGATGCGCGTCGGCAAGCTGCCGCTGGTCCCCTATTTCCCGCCAGGCGACACCCGCCTCGCCGCCGCGGTGCGTCAGGTCGCGGGGGAGCATCCAGCGGTGCTGCTCGCCAACCACGGCCCGGTGGTCGCCGGCAAGGACCTCGATACGGCGGTCGGCGCGATCGAGGAGCTCGAGGCGACCGCCAAGCTGTTCCTGCTGCTCCAGGGGCACCCGGTCCGTGCCCTGGACGCCGCGCAGGTGCATGAGCTGCGCGAACTCTATCCGATCGCCTAGCCCCGGATTTCTCAACAGCCGCCGAGCGCCGCCTCCCTGTGGAGACACGGAGCGCGAACCGCGGGCGGGCGGGGGCGATCAACACCAATTTCGCAGCCGCCCGTCCTATGCCCAGGTTGTACTGCCCCCAAAGGCGTGAGCTGAGTAAGCCCACTCCCGGATTTCGTGCCTGCTCACGATGCGCTCTTCTCATCTGAGAGATGACAATTATGCGCTAAGTATTTAGCCAAATCTGAGGATCAGCGTCAACCGTCGTGTTAAGCCGGCGGGCGTGAAGTAACGCTTGACCGAAGCACCGCTGTGCAGTACTGTGCATCTCGCCTCATCACAGTGATGCAGCGCTTGGGAGGATTTGCTGCTGTGCGAGCCAGGCGGGGGAAACGACTAGCCACGCGGGTCACGGTCAGCGTCGACGAACGGGACTACGAGCAGTTGACGGCGCTGGCCGAGGAATACCGCGTCTCTCTCGCCTGGCTCGTACGTTGGGCTGTGTCAGACCTGCTCGAGCGATACCGACAGGACCAGCTGGAGCTTCCCCTCGAACCAGCCAGCCGGCGGCAACGCTGACAGGTCCCTTTGCGAGCAATCGACCGCGGGTTTGGGGTCGCGCCCGGCCCGCGGTCTTTTTTGCGACCTCTGCCCCGCCGCATGCTCGGCAGTGCATTCGGCTGCAGGCGCTGAGAGCGACCGAAACAACGTCGCGCTGACGGCGCCACCGCGAACCTGCACCTGCACGCGCGTTTTCCCCCAATTCCATGATGTTGGGATTCGCTCCTCCGGCGGCCCGCTAAGATCGACCAGCACCCGCATCTCGGTGACTTCCGCGGCGCGCGACCGGATCTGGAGAAGCGGCGGCCCCCCCGCTTATGCCCGGGGCTCGGTTGCGATCTTTTGACGGTCGCTTAAGTTGGGCAGGGAGGAAGAGGCGCGTTACCAGGCGCGGGCCCGGTCATGGCGCAGCGCGCAAACGGGGGACCGGCCAAAGCATGCTCGAGCGGACCATCGAACGCCTGATCTTTGGCAGCCGCTGGCTCATGGCCCCCTTCTATATCGGGCTGATTGCCGTTCTCGCGATGCTGATGATCAAGTTCGCCCAGGAACTCCTGCATTTCATACCGGATGTGTTCTCATTGAAGGAGACCGATGTCATCCTGATGACGTTGTCGCTGCTCGATCTGACGCTCGGCGCCAGCCTGGTGCTGATGATGATCTTCGCCGGCTACGAGAACTTCGTATCGCGGATCGACACGGGCGATGACGACCGGCCATCCTGGATGGGCAGCCTCGACTTCGGCGGTCTCAAACTGAAGCTGATCTCGTCGATCGTGGCGATCTCGGGAATCGATCTGCTCAAGAGCTTCATGAACATCGGCCAGATCGCCAAGGAGGACATCATGTGGAAGGTGATCACCCACATGGCCTTCGTCATCTCGGGCGTGCTGCTGGCGCTGATGGACTACATCACCGAGCGCGCCAAGAAGCTTGACAAAGTGTAAAGCGCTTATCGTCGAATCATACTGATAGGAAAATAGGGACGGGAAGAAAGGCCTGCCCTGGGCGCAGGCCTTTCTTCATACCGGCCCTATCACATTTCAGACTGCGATTTTTCAGAGAAAGCCCTCTTTAGAGCTCGCGAACGCGGGTCGGATCAGCTCGGTCGGGCGGTCTGTCCCCTGCGGCACCCGCTCGATCACTGCGGCGCTAGGGCCGGATTTCAAAGTTGCCCGGATCGGGGTGCGGTTCACACATTGCGCCATCAGGTGTGCGCTTGGCGCGGCAACGCAGTACCGCGCCCCGACCGGCATTACCCAGGAGAGCGCGGCGGACCGTCACCGGGACGGCGTTACCAAGCAAGGACTTGAGCAGATTGGGTTTGTCCGCCACAGTTTCCGCCCTTTCGAGCTGGAGCGTCACGATGTCATAGTCCTTGAGGCTTGGGTGCTTGGAGCGCGCGACGATCCTGCCCCCAATTTCCGTAAGATTCTCCACCGCCTGCACCATGATATGGCTCCATCTGCTCGTGCTCGCCGGCAATCAGGAGTTCCGCGAGCGCACCGCTGATCGGTCGGTCCGGCTGGACGTCGAAGTAAGTGTACGCTGGCATCGGATTCACTTCAAAGCAGACGTAGCCTCCATCGGGACGCCGTCGCAGGTCGATCCCGGCCAGTGGCAGGCTCATTTCGTGCGCCAAGGTGATACAGCGCGCGGTCACCAACTCCGGAAGGTCAGCCGGCGTGAGTTTCGTTCCCACACCGTCCCTGGTGGCGTAGCGATAGTCAATCGCCGGGCTGTCGATGGCCACGGCGAAGGCGCGGCGACCCACGACGTGAACCCGCACGTCCACGCCAGAGACGTAGGTCTGGAACTGGACCGGCAGGGCGGAGAGCAGCGCCAGCCGTGGGACATCGCGCTGGTCGAACTCCCGAACGATCGAGCGTACGCCAGAGGTGGACTTGAACACGACGCGGCCGTGGTCGCGCCAGAAAGCTAACGCCTCCGCGGAGTCGCTGGTCACCAATGTCTCCGGCACCTCGAACCCTGCCGCGCCGATGAGTTGCGCTTGAAGCGGCTTGGAGGCGTTGGCATGCATCGCGCGCGGTCGGTTGATCACGAGCGCGTCCGCGATGTCCAACCATTCGAATAGCTGCTCATGCAGCAGCCGGGCGCGCCCTGCGCCCTCTGGACCGAAGGCCCGCTGCGGAAGCTCCAGCGGCCGGGCGTACACGCTACGAATGTTCTCGAGGCCGACCGACTGTCCTGCAACGACGAGCGTTCCGTCGACGCCGTGTTGCCCCACGTTGATACGCAGGCCCTCGCGGTCGAGGGCGGTCTGCTCGATCAACACGTAAGCCGCACCCGCCTCCTGCAGCGCCGCTACGGTACGCGCCAGGGGGGGATCATCGAGCCGCCCATAGATGAGGATCATCGCCACGCCTGCCGGGCGATTGATTTGAGCAGTCGACCGGCGAGCCCCGCGGCCCAGGGCTCCACGAGGTCCGGGAACGGGTTGACGTCGACCAGAACCGTCTCACTCTCCTCCACGGCAAAGCGTAATTCGAGCAACGGAAATCCGAGCGCACGCGCGGCGTCGATGCCAGATTGGCCGTAGCGATTGGCCAGCGCGCCGAAGGCTTCGTTGCCGGCGACGAGGACAGTGCCGCTGCCGAAGCGCCCGTGGCGCGGGTCGGCGCCACCGGGGCGAGCTTCCGGCGTGTGGTGCCGCCCGCCATTGGTCGTGCCGTCGCCGCGCGCCGCTGTCGCCCGCGTCGCTCGCATACGCGGGGAGTTCATGATGACCCGTGTGGCCACCGGAAGCCCGCATGCGGCGGCGGCGGCCCCCCAGTGCTGCAACGGCACTGCGGGCGTCAGCAAATGGTGGCGTCGAACGGGATGCACGACACGGTCGCCCAACTCCGCGAGCCAGCTCACGACGACGGCCTGCAACTCGGCGCCGGCGTATTCCTGGTCCTTAGCGGACGCGCGCTGGAAGCGCGGAATCGTCAGGCAGCGGATCCGGCTGAGCACCGCACCCACGTCGGCACTCGCCAGAGGCTCGGCCCGCGGCCAGGAAACCCGGGTTGACGCGTGACCGTTCGCATCAACCCGGTGCGACCATTGCGCCAAGCTCAGCGCCTCTGGTCGGACGACGCGCACCGACCCTGAACTCAGCTCGCGTTCGAGCCACCCTGCCACTGACGCAGCACCCACATCTCCCGTGTGCGCGAGGATGAGGATTGCGTGGGTCACAACTGCGGCAAAGAGTCGAACGCTATCTTGGCGTCGCGATCGCCAGCGGCCATCCGTTCCTGCAGGTCACCCCGGCCCGAATAGTCGGGGCCACCGACGAGATCCGGCCGCAGCTCGCTGCCGATGAATGGCTCGACGTTCATGTCCACGCCCGCCAACGCCTCCAGAGCGGCAACCCGGAACTGAAGTTCAGCGACTGCCTGGTTCAATTCAGGCATCGTGCCCTCGCCAAGGCCGGCGAAGCTACCGCCGCTGCCTTCGGCGCCACCTGTGTCGCGAATGAAGAACTTGCCTTCGAAGCGGTCCTTCAGGTCCTTGCGATCCTTAGCGATTTCCTTGCCTTCTTTGATTTCTTTGCCTTCTTTGATCCGATCCTTCAGGTCCTTGCGATCCTTGGCGATTTCCTTGCCTTCTTTGATTTCCTTACGATCTTTGATGCGGTCCTTCAAATCCTTGCTGTCCTTGACGGTTGCCTTTCCGCATCTGACGCTGACGGTCGCAGTCATCACCGCGCCCGAGGGCGACGTCGTGATGACCGACACGCAGGTGTCCTGCCCCGCATAGGACTTCGAACTCGGCGTCGAGGTGGCGCTGAACGACGTATTGCCCGAGGACCCGGGGTAGGGGTCGCCGGCGTCGCCCCGGTTGTGGGCAAGCTCCAGGTCGCGCTTGGCGTCAGCCTGCGTCAGTGCGACCTTGTAGTGGTTCTCGTCAGTGTTATCGGCTTGCGCCTCGTCGATATGCCAGATCAGCAGCCCATCGCCCGGCAGGTTCTGGTCATACCCGCTCCGTTGCCGGTTCTCGAGCAAGAAATACTCGGAACCCCCGGTGCCGTCTTTCCACAAACGATGAACGTTGCGGCTCGTTTTGACGTCGGGGATCGAAAGCGTGCCGTTGGTTGTCACGTTGGTAACGGTCGCCCAACCCTGCTGGACCTTGCACCACGCGGACGGGTGTGCCGGTATATCGCCACCGCCGTTCCAAGATCCGCCGGCCATCAGGCACCAGTTGCCGATGCCCTCGGACGTGTCGTCGACATCGTAGAGATCGGGGAAACCGAACAAGAGGTGCCCGAGCTCATGCGCGCACACCCCGATCCGCGCATCCTCCGGGATCGTCAGATAGGCGAAGATCTGCTTGCCGTCAGCCGAAAGAGCTGATGGTAGCGTCCATTTGTGTGACCAGATGTCGTTCGGGTTGCCGGTTTGCTCGCCTCCCTGCCCGGCATGCACGACGATGAAGGCATCGACGAAGCCGTTGCCATCGTTGTCGTAGAGCGCGAAATTCACGTCTGGATTGGCCGCCACCGCAGCGTCCCGCGCCATAATGTTGGCGCGTGGCGTGCCCGACGGCCGGCCGATGCCGAAGTTGTTGTTGGCGTACCAAGCCAACGTTTGCGGCAGCTGGTAGGGTCCAACCACCTCGCCGACGATGTCGATCAGCCCCCCGGTGACCTCGTTGTAGTACTCTTTCACGCTGCCGTGCGGTAAGACGCCAGTGGAGAAGAAAAGATCTGTGAAGTGCGCCAGCGATTGCGCCATTACGTGGTCCGAAAACTGCACCAACACGACGACCACGCGCGTGGTCCCGCGCAAGGGCGCCCGCTCTGCGGCGGCGGCGCGGATCACCGCCTGCGGCGTACCGACCGGGAACTGATCCGGCGGAACGATGACGCCGTCGTCAAAGCCTAGATACCGCGGGCGCTTGGCCATTGCGAACGCCGCCGCGAGCGGCGATTTCGATCTCTTTCTCGCATCGGCCAAGTCGGCTTGCATGCGCTCTCGTAATTCAGGACTAGGCGCCACCGCACAGAAATCCGACCAGACCGCCGCGAAGGCCCGGTTCCGGTCATGCTTGCATCGGCTCTGTCCATGAGTTCCCATTACAATCCTCCAAAATAGGTCTGAGCCGGAGTTGCTCATTTGCCGATCCCTGAACCGAGATTCTCCATATGGCTCGGTTCGATACAACGCAAAGATATCGGAGCTTGGCGGTCGCCCGGTGTGAAGCGGTTCACACCTAACGCCAGGTTCCCATCGGCTCGTGAGCACCGTTTGGGGCGCCTTGGAGCGATCTTCGGTCGATCACGGACGCACCTCACTTAAATAACAGCCGGTGCTCGCGATTAGTGCCACGAGCGACGTCCAATCCAAAGACCGCGCCGATGCGATCAGCCCATCGGCGCTCGGTCACCTGCACCTTCGACTCGGATCAGCTCCTTCCCGGAAATGCTGCCCGGGCGGGGCTGCGGCGCGCCTCAGATCAGGCGCTTCTTGTCGAAGAACGCCTTGCGCCAGCGCACAACCTCGATCCCGGAGAAGAGACCCACTTTGGTGAACGGATCATCCCGGATGAACGCCTCGGCTTCGGCGCGATCATCGGTATCGACGATCAGAAGGCCGCCATAGCCGCCCTGGCCGTCGTCGGCCACCTGGGCGCCGGCGGCCAGGAGCATGTCCTGGCGCCTGGTCAGGTACTCCAGGTGCTCGGCGCGGGTGTCGTTGCGCAGCTGCAAGCTGTTGGGCTTGTCACGGGTGATGATCGCATAGGGCACGGCTATCCTCCCTCATCGTTGAACCTGACGCCACGCGCACCAGTCTGGGGCCTGTGGTTGCGCCCTGGCGTGTACAGCGTCGGATCGTAACCACCCTGCCCTCCTGGCTCCAGTCTGTTGTTGCGCGCTCGTTCGAGCGCCGCGCTCGGCAATTCCCCGGGTTTGCTTCCGATCGGCTCGTCGATGCCGCAAAAGCGCAAGCGCGCGGGGTTTGGCCAAGCGCAATGCATTGCCCCTCGGCGACCGCAGGCCTTGCCCGCGTGGGCAACGGCAGGGCCAGAGCGCCGGGCGGGCGCGGCAACCAAATGCTAACGCGCCGCCGATCATGATCGGCGAGTGCCCCTTTCCGCCACCATATCACTCCGCGGCCGCTGGTTCGCGCCGCTGGCGCTCGCCGCAGTCGCCTGCACCGCTCAGGCGGCGGCCGGACCGGTCGATGGCGTGTGCGCCGCGCTTGCCCGTCAGGCGGAGCGCGACCAAGGGATCCCGCCCGGCCTGGTGCAGGCGGTGGCGCTTGCGGAATCCGGACGCTGGCAGGCCGACGAGGGTACCACCCAACCGTGGCCGTGGACGGTGACCTCGGGCACCGACAGCTTCTTCTTGCCGTCCAAGCCCGAGGCCCTGCGCAAGGTGGAGGAGCTGCGCACCGAGGGCCGCACCAACATCGACGTCGGCTGCATGCAGATCAATCTCGGCTATCACGGTCACGCGTTCGCCTCGCTGGCCGAGGCGCTCGAGCCGGCGAGCAACGTCGCCTACGCGGCGCAGTTCCTGAAGCAGCTGCGCGAGGAGACCCGCTCCTGGGCGCGTGCGACCGCGCGCTATCACTCGGCGCATCCGGAGCGCGGCCAAGCCTATCGCGAGAAGGTGTACCGCTTCTGGCAACAGGTGCGCGAGGGGCGCGTGGCCGAGCGGGCGCCGCTTCGCCTGGCCGGCAGACCGCTGGTCGCGAGCGTGACCGCCGCCGATCAGCCGGCTCCGGCCCGGCTGATCGCGCTGGGCCGCACCCGCGCCGCGCGCCACGCAGCTCCCGGCGCCATCCCGATTCTGCGCGGCGGGCGGGCCACGCCACGGGACGGGTGAAGCCGTTCCGGTCGTTGCGGTCGTCCCGCGAACTGCCTAAGCTCCCCGGCCAAGTCGCAGGCGGGGAGCCTTGTTCATGTCGATCATCGCGCAGCGCATGGCGGCGATCAAACCGTCGCCCACGATCGCGGTCAGCAACCTCGCGCGCGAGCTCCAGGCCGCCGGACGCGACGTGATCGGGCTGGGCGCCGGCGAGCCGGATTTCGACACGCCGGACAATGTCAAGGCGGCGGCGATCGCCGCGATCAACGCCGGGCAGACCAAGTACACCGCGGTCGACGGCACGCCGCAGCTCAAGACCGCGATCATCGGCAAGTTCGAGCGCGAGAACGGGCTGACCTACCGCCTCGATCAGATCAGCGTCGGCGCCGGCGGCAAGCAGATCATCTACAACGCCCTGATGGCGACGCTCGATCCCGGCGACGAGGTGATCATTCCGGCGCCGTACTGGGTATCCTATCCCGACATGACCCTGCTCGCCGGCGGCACGCCGGTGATCGTGCGCTGCCCGGAGCAGACCGGCTTCAAGCTCCAGCCCGAAGACCTTCAAGCGGCGATCACGCCGCGCACCAAGTGGCTGATCCTCAATTCGCCGAACAACCCGACCGGCGCGGCGTACACCGCCGAAGAGCTGCGCCGCCTGACCGACGTGCTCCTGCGCCACGATCACGTCTGGCTGCTCAGTGACGATATCTACGAGCACCTGGTGTACGATGATTTTGAGTTCGTCACAGCTGCCGCCCTGGAGCCGCGCCTGAAAGACCGCTGCCTGACCATGAACGGGGTCGCCAAGGCCTACGCGATGACCGGCTGGCGCATCGGGTACGCGGGCGGGCCGGCCGAGCTGATCAAGGCGATGGCCAAGATCCAGTCGCAGAGCACGACCAACCCGTGCTCCATCAGCCAGGCGGC
>JBKPNX010000206.1:0-11278 GCA_046732855.1 Pseudomonadota bacterium | reverse complement strand
CAGGCGGGGGGCTTAGCTGGCGAGGTCTCGCCGCGCCCGGGCAAAGATGGGGGCGGTTTCCGGCAGGGCGCCGGACGCGGCCGACAGCAGGGGAGGACCGATCCAAGAGATCGAGCCGCATGATGGGTCGTACGATCCAACATCGCTCGAAGCGCCCTCGCTATGGCTGAAGGCACTGGGAGTGTCGCATCGCTAAAATTTCAGGAAACTTCGCCCGGTGTGAACTGCTTCACAGGTGCAACGCTCCTTCTGCGGTAAATCTTGCACGATTGTCTAGGTGCGCACTTCGGCGGCGGTAGAGCGCGCCGGTTCGTTGGAGGACCGGTGAAGCGCATCACCCGAAATCCGGCGGAGGTATTTGGCGCACCGTGCTCACGAGCGGGCCAGAGCAGCGCGCTCCAGAGATTTGGGAGCCGGACGATCAGCCGGGTCCCGACGGGAGAGAGACCATGCGGTTGCGATTATGCCTCCTCTTCGGCTTGGCCCTGGCGGCGATTGCCGCGGGGCAGGCCGCGCTCGCCGAGGTCAGAATCGGGTTTGCGAATCCGCTCAGCGGGCCCTTCGCCGAAACCGGGGAGCGCAACCAGGTCGGCGTGGAGATGGCCGTAGAGGACCTGAACGCGCGAGGCGGCGTGCTGGGCCAGGAGGTGAAGGTGGTCGCCGCAGACGACGCCTGCGGCCTGCAGAGCGCGGTCAAGGCGGCGCGCAGCTTGGTCGAGGCCGGGGTGGCCGTCGTCATCGGTCACGGGTGCTCGCATTCGTCGCTGCTCGCCGCCGGCATCTACGAGACGGCGGACGTCCTCATGATCACCGCGTTCTCGACCCATCCGCGCCTTACCGAAGAGGGCCGGCAGAACGTGTTCCGGCTGATCGGACGGGACGACGACCAGGGCAAGCTGGCGGGCGACTTCCTGGCCGATCGATTCGGTAACAGACGGATTGCGATTCTGCACGACGGCAGCACGTACGGCGAGGGACTTGCTCAGGAGGCTCGCAAACAGCTGCGGGCGCGCGGCAAGGTGGAGGCGCTCTACGTTCGCTATACGCCCCAAGCGAGCGACTATTCCGACCTTCTGAACCGCCTGCAGCAGGCGCGGATCGAGGTGATCTACGTTGGCGGCTACGGCCCCGACGCAGGTCTGATCCTGCGCACCGCGCGCGAACTCGGCGACGACCTGCGCCTCGTCGGCGGAGACGGGCTGGGTATGGATGGCTTCTGGTCGGTGGCCGGCAATTTGGGGGAGCGCACCATCTTCAGCGATCGCCCGGAGGTGCGCGACCGGCCCGACGCAGCGGCGGTTCTCAAGCGGTTCCAGAGCCGAGGACTCGGCACCCGGATGAGCGGTCTCGGGGCTTATGCCGCGGTTCAGGTGTGGGCTCAGGCGGCCGAGCGCGCCGGAACCTTCGAGCCGGCCCCTGTCGCCCGAATGCTAGAGCGCGGCCGGTTCGACACCGTGGTCGGCCGCGTGGCTTTCGACGGGCGTGGCGACCTGAGGGGCGCGATCTGGCAATGGAAGGTATGGACCGGGGGCGACTACGTGCCTCTGGACGGCCTCGCCACTCAGTAGGTCGTCGTCAACCAGCTGCAGTGGCGGCCGCCGGTCACCCGGCGCGGACGGTCACGTAAGAGCCAGGCGCATCATCGAGCGGCTCGAGCTGGCCGTCGCCCGGCTGGCGGGCCGGCACCCTGGGTCCGGACTTCTCGGCGTTCCATACGGCCCAATCGGGCCACCACGATCCCGGATGCTCGATTGCCCCGTCCAACCAATCATGGGGATCGGGCGGCAGCCGATCGTTGGTCCAGTAGCCGTACTTCAGCTGGCCCGGCGGATTGATGACGCCGGCGATGTGCCCGGACCCGGCCAGGACGAACCTGGTGTCGCCCCGGTACAGTTGAGTCGCGGCATAGGTCGCGACCCACGGCGCGATGTGATCCTCCCGGGTGGACAGCATGTAGACCGGGAGGCGAATCCGGCGCAGATCGAGCGGCACGCCGCGCAGCGTAATCCCACCCGGCTCGACCAGTCTGTTCTCCCGGTAGAACTTGTGCAGGTAAAAGCTGTGCATCGCATATGGCATGCGCGTGCTGTCGGAGTTCCAGTACAGCAGGTCGAACGGGAACGGCTCCTTACCCAGCAGGTAATTGTTGATCACGAACGACCAGATCAGGTCGTTGGCGCGCAGCATGTTGAAGGTGGTGGCCATCTCACGGCCTTCGAGAAAACCGCGCCTGGCCATCATCTCGTCCATGGCGGCGAGCTGTTCCTCGTCGATGAACACCCCGAGTTCGCCAGGATTTTCGAAATCGGTGAGCGCCGCGAAGAAGCTTGCGGCGGCGATGCGCCGCTCGCGCTTCGTCGCGAGATAGGCGAGCGTGCACGCGAGCAACGTCCCTCCGAGACAATAGCCGATCACGGTCGATTCGCGCTCGCCCGTAGCCTGCTCGATCGCATCCAGCGCCGCGAGCGGACCCTCGACCATGTAATCCTCGAAGGTCTCGCCGGCGTGGCGTTCGTCGGGATTGACCCAGGAGATCACGAATACGGTGAAACCCTGGTCGACCGCGTACTTGATGAAGCTGTTCTTGGGCCGCAGATCGAGGATGTAATACTTGTTGATCCAGGGAGGTATAATCAGAAGTGGCCGCCGGTACACTTGCTCCGTGCTCGACGCGTACTGCAGCAGCTGCATCAGGTCGGTCTGAAAGATCACCTTGCCGGGGCTGAGCGCCAGGTTGCCGCCCACCTCGAAGGCCTCGAGGTCGGTCATCTTGATCGCGAGGCGACCTTTGCCCCGCGCCAGGTCCTCGAGCAGGTGATTGAGGCCGCGTAACAGATTGCCGCCGCGCGTCTCCAGGGTGGCGCGCAGGACCTCAGGATTGGTCGCCACGAAGTTGCTGGGCGCGAGGGCATCGACGAACTGACGGGCGTAGAAGTCGATCTTCCGCCTGGTCTGGTCGTCGAAGCCGTCGAGTTGATTGACCGTCTGGAGCAGCCAGCGCGAGGTCAGCAGGTACGACTGTTTGATGAAAGCGAACACGGCGTGGTCGTCCCACGCCGGGTCACGGAACCGGCGGTCGCTTTGCTCCGGCTCGATCATCGGCCGCACCGGCTGACCGAGCAGGTGCTGCCCGGTATTCTGCCAGAGCTTCAGGTGATCCTGCCACAACGCTAGTTGCGCCTGCAAGACCGAGGTCGGATCAGCCAGGACGCGCGCGCTCAGCTGGAGCATCGTGGATCCCAGATTCAGCGGGTCGGATGCGGCGGCGCCGTCGAGCACGCAGCGCCGATGCGCGATGCCACGCATCAGCCGCTGGCTATTGTCGGTGATCTCGCCCAGCACCTGCAGCAGGCCCGGCTGACACTGCGCGGGCGTTTCCTGTTGCTCGGCCATCCGACGTTCCTTTATGCTTTCAACCTCCCCGCCCCCGGGGAGAGCCGCAGAGGACTGTTCAGTGAGCGTCAGGTCCAGGTCGTGCGTCCAAGCCAAGCCTCCGGCATGCGCGGTGACCAGCTGATGGGCCGCAGGTCCGTGCGCGCTCCGCTGCGGGCCGGCGCATCTTGTAGACGATCCGGCGCGCATGGCCAATCATCCTGGGCCGCGCGCGCCATCGCTGCGCGCGAGCGCGGCGCCTGGCGCTGCGGCGCCAGCATGTGGGTGCTCATGATAGCCTTGGCAAGTTGCCAGGATGTAGCCGAGCAGCCGGCGCAGATCGAGCCCGTGACCTTCGACCCGCGTTATCCTAGCCTGCATGCCGTCCCGGCCCGGCCGCAGCTGAGCTATACAATCGAGCAGAAGCGCGCGATTGTCGACATGCTGATCGCCGATCGGGCGAACGCTCGCTATACCGGGGGGGTCGTGCGCTACCGCGCTGGGTTGAGCGGCGAGCCGCCGGCCGCGCCGCCGGAATTGGCTGCGGTGGCGCCCGAGCCGGAGCCCGGGACCCCCGACGCCGGGCAGGGGGTCACGCCGCCAGGTGCGCCCCGCGCCGCGCCCACGTTGATTCCCGAGACAAAATTCCGGAACCAGGACGACAGTCTCGATTCGTTCATGCAGGACATGGTCAACGGCCGTGCCGGGTCGCGTGGCCGGCCCGAGCCTGCTCCCGCCGACAGCCCTGGCGCGAATGCCGCCCAGCTTGGCGCCAGCGTAGCGGCGGCGAGCGCCACCGGACCATTGGCTCAGGCGGCGGCGTACGGGCCCCGGCCGCGAGCCATGGTCCTGGCCATGCCGCCGGATCCAGCGCATCTGCCGCCACCCCGTCCGGCGCCGCCGTTAGGATCGCTTGAAGCACACGAACTGGCATCGCTCGGAGCCCAAAAAGCCTTGCCACCGCCGCCCGCGGCCGATCCGATTCTGGCCGGGCGCGCGCCGGGCGTGGTCTGGGGCATGCCGGACACGCCGCCTGGGCCGGCCGACGGACCGGTGGCCATGCTGGCTGAAGCAGCTGCGGACGCGGGACTGCCGCATTCCACGCGCCCGAGCGCCGATCCAGCCCCGGCCGAGCGGGCGCCGGGTACGGTCTGGGGTATACCGGACATGACGCCTGGGCCGACCGATGGCCCGTTGGCCATGCTGACTGACGCGCCCCCGGACGCAGGGCTGCCGCCACATTCCCCGCCGGCGCCGAGGGAGGCGACGCTGACTGGCCGGGCGCCTGGCGTGGTCTGGGGCATTCCGGACACGGCGCCAGCGCGAGCCGCCGGGCAGACGACCCAACTCGCGGATGTCGAGACCGCGCAACGCGATCGCTCAACGGTTGGGCGATCTTCAGCTCCTGTGCACGGAGTACCCCCGGCGCCGGAGCCGAGTCTGGCCGGCCGCGCGCCCGGGGTAATCTGGGGCATGCCTGACATGGCGCCGGCGCCAACCGGGCTGCCTAGGGCGACGCCCACTGCCGGCGTCGTGGAAGCCGCGCCGCTTCCCCGCCCGGCCAAACCCGTGGCCACGCCCGCGGAAATGGTTCTGGCCGGCCAGGCGGGAACGCCTGCGTCCACGACACCACCAGCGCGCCAGCCCGCGCCGCCGGCACCCGCCCCCGCCAAACCGGCGCGACCCGGCCCGGCAGAGACCTTCCTGGCCGGACCGGCTTCGGCGCCGGTCGAGGCAGACGCGGAGCGGGCCGGCGCAGCCGCCCCGGCCCCGACGACACTGGCCCGCGCGCCGCTACCCGCGCCGGCCAAACCAATCGCCGGTCGCCGCGCGCCCGAGAGCGAACCAGCCAGGTTCGCTTTGGCCGAGCCGCCGATCCGCCGGCCCGTGCCGGTGGCGGAGACCGCCGGGATCGAGGTCGGTTCCGGTCTGGTCAGCATCGACGCGTCGCCAAGCCGTGATCGCGCCGCCCCGCTCGGCTCGATCCCGTTCCATCCCGAGTCAGCGATGTTGACCCCCGACGCCGTCATCCTCCTGGCCGAATTCCTGAACGCGGCGGCGGAACCAGCGGCGCGCATCAGGATCGTCGGCGAGGGCTCTGCGCCAGGGCTCGCTCTTGACCGGGCGCGCGCCGTGGGCCTGGCTCTGGTGCAGGGCGGTGTTGCCGCGGATCGGCTGGAATTGACGCTCGCGCAAGGCGGATCGGGCGACCAGGCCCGCCTGTTCCTGGCCGCGCCGGAACTGTAAGCGAGGTTCGATGCGCGGCCGGTCCGAGGGCGCGATGAGGGACGCCCAGTTCCATCGCATCCGCCGGCTGCCGCCCTACGTGTTCAGCGAAGTCAACGCGATGAAGGCGGCGGCGCGCGCCGCGGGGGACGACATCATCGATCTCGGCATGGGCAACCCGGACGGGGCAACGCCGCAGCTGATCGTCGACAAGCTGATCGAGGCGGTGCGCAACCCGCGCACGCATCGCTATTCGTCGTCGCGCGGCATCCCCGGCCTGCGCCGCGCCCAGGCGGCGTATTACCAGCGGCGCTTCGGGGTCGAGCTCGATCCTGAAAGCGAGATCGTGGTGACGCTCGGCTCCAAGGAAGGGCTTGCCAACCTGGCCCAGGCGATCACTGCGCCGGGCGACGTCATCCTCGCGCCGAACCCGAGCTATCCGATCCATCCCTACGGCTTCATCATCGCCGGCGCGGCGATCCGCCATGTGCCGCTGATGCCTGAGGCCGACCTGATGGCGGAACTCGCTCATGCCGCCGAGCATTCGGTGCCGCCGCCGACCGCGATCGTGCTCAATTTCCCCTCCAACCCGACCGGGCACATGGTCGATCTCGACTTCTACCGGGAGATCGTGAGCTTCGCCCGCCGCCGCGACATCCTGCTCCTGTCCGATCTCGCCTACGCGGAGATCTACTTCGCCGCGCCGCCGCCCTCGATCCTGCAGGTGCCGGGCGCCAAGGACGTCGCGATCGAGTTCACCTCGCTCAGCAAGACCTATTCCATGCCCGGTTGGCGGATCGGATTTGCTGCGGGCAACGCGCAGCTGGTCGCGGCGCTCACCCGGATCAAGTCGTACCTGGACTACGGCGCGTTCACGCCGATCCAGGTGGCCGCGACCGCAGCGCTCAATCATTGTGACGCGTTCATCGCCGAGAACCGCTCCCGCTACCGCGAGCGCCGCGATGTCCTGGTCGAAGGGCTGCGGGCGATCGGCTGGCCGGTGCCCGCCCCGCCAGCGACGATGTTCGTGTGGGCGCCGATCGCCGAGCCATATCGCGCGCTCGGCTCGCTCGAGTTCAGCAAGCTGCTGCTGCGCGAAGCCAAGGTCGCGGTCTCGCCGGGCCTCGGTTTCGGCGAGTACGGCGAGGGCTTCGTGCGCTTCGCCCTGGTCGAGAACCGCCAGCGCATCCGCCAGGCGGTGCGCAATATCAGGGCATTTCTCGGCCGGCGCGCGCCGGAGCAGGCGCGCGCCGTGGCCTGAGCGGATGGCCGAGCCGCTGCGCCTGGGCATCGCCGGGCTCGGCACCGTGGGCAGCGCCGTGCTGCGGCTGCTGGCGCAGAATGGCAGCCTGCTCGCCGAGCGCGCGGGCCGGGAGCTCGCCGTCACGGCGGTTTCCGCGCGCGATCGCGCGCGCCGCCGCGGCGCCGACCTCGGTCGAGCTCGCTGGTACGACGACCCGATCGCTCTGGTCGCCGACCCCGAGGTCGATGTGGTGGTCGAGCTGATCGGCGGCGCCGAAGGGCCGGCGCTGGCCCTGTGCCAGGCCGCGCTCCACGCAGGCAAGCCCCTCGTGACCGCGAACAAGGCGCTACTCGCCCATCATGGCGCGGAGCTTGCCCGGCTGGCCGAGGCGACTGGCGCTACCATCGGTTTCGAGGCGGCCATCGCCGGCGGCATCCCGATCGTCAAGACCCTGCGCGAGGGGCTGGCCGGCAACCGGATCAGCCGCGTCTATGGCATCCTGAACGGCACCTGCAATTACATCCTGAGCACCATGCGCGAGAGCGGCCGCAGCTTCGACGACGTGCTCGCCGAGGCGCAGCACCTCGGCTATGCCGAGGCCGATCCGAGTTTCGACATCGACGGCGTCGATGCGGCGCACAAGCTCGCGCTGCTGGCGGCGCTCGCGTTCGGCTGCGCGCCCGACTTCGCTGCGGTGTACATCGAAGGCATCCGCCACGTGTCGCCGCTCGACATCGCGTTCGCCAGCGAGATGGGCTATCGCATCAAGCTGCTCGGCCTGGCGCGCCGGACCGAGCACGGCCTCGAGCAGCGGGTGCATCCGAGCATGGTCCGGATCGGCACGCCGATCAGCCAGGTGGAAGGCGTGTTCAACGCCGTGGTGGCCGAGGGTGACCAGGTCGACGCCACGCTTTATTCCGGGCGCGGCGCGGGCGGCGGGCCGACCGCATCAGCGGTGGTCGCCGACATCGCTGACATCGCCAAGGGCCTCAACCTGCCGGTGCTCGGAGTACCCAGCGCGGCGCTGCAGCCCTTGCCGCGGGCGGCGATGGAACACCACTACGGCGCCTACTATTTCCGCTTGATGGTGGTCGACCAGCCGGGCGTCCTGGCCGACGTGGCGGCGTGCCTGCGTGACCACGAGGTTTCGATCGAGGCGCTGATCCAGCGCGCGCGCAACCCGCTCGAGCCGGTGCCGATCGTGCTGACCACCCACGAGACCAGGGAGGCGCAGATGACCGGTGCGCTCGCGCGCATCGCGGCCCTGCCGACGGTGCTCGAGCCGCCGCGCCTGATCCGGATCGAAGCGCTCTGAAGTCGCACGGCGGCCGCGTGCGGATTGGGCGATCGCGGCCGCCAGCCGAGGCTTGTCAGGAGAACATTGATCATGGAGACCTATCAACTCGAGGATCGCAATCTGGCGCTGGAAGCGGTGCGCGTGACCGAGCGTGCGGCGATTGCCAGCGCGGTCTGGATGGGGCGCGGCGACGAGCGCTCGGCTGACCAGGCGGCCGTCGACGCCATGCGCCAGGCCCTGAACGTGCTGGGCATCGACGGCACCGTCGTGATCGGCGAGGGCGAGCGGGACGAAGCGCCGATGCTGTACATCGGGGAGCGGGTCGGCACGGGCCGCGGCCCGAGGGTCGACATCGCGCTCGACCCGCTCGAGGGCACCACGATTACCGCCACCGGCGGCCCCAACGCGATCGCATGCCTGGCGATCGGCGGCGAGGGCGGCTTTCTCAACGCGCCCGACACCTACATGGACAAGATCGCCGTCGGGGGCGGCCTGCCCCAGGGCGTGGTGCACATCGAGGCGAGTCCCGCCGAGAACCTGACGAGCTTGGCGAAGGCCAAGGACGTCGAGGTGAGCGATCTGGTGGCGCTGATCCTCGACCGGCCCCGGCACCAGGACCTGATTGCCGCGGTCCGCCAGGCCGGCGCCCGGATCCGTCTCATTCGCGACGGCGACGTCGCCGGCGTGATCGCCACGGCGCGGCCGGACAGCGGCATCGACATCTACATGGGCATCGGGGGCGCGCCCGAGGGCGTCCTTGCCGCAGCGGCCTTGCGCTCGATCGGCGGCCAGATGCAGGGCAAGCTGCATTTTCGCAACGAGGACGAGAAGGCGCGCGCGCAGCGCATGGGGATCACCGACCTCGAGCGCGTCTACGACCTCCATGACCTCGCATCCGGCGACGTGATGTTCGCGGCGACCGGGGTGACCGACGGCACCATGTTGCGCGGCGTGCGGCGCTTCGCCGGCGGGGTGATCACCCATTCGATCATGATGCGCTCCAAGACCGGTACCGTGCGTCTGATCGAGACCGAACACTACATCGCCCGCAAGCGCGAGGTCGTGCCGGAGTTCGCCACCTGAGCGCATTGCCCGATCCGGCAGCGCCGCCGGTCGAACGCTCGATCAGCGGTCGGCGCTGGCGCTGGCGCGAGCATGACCGGGCGGCGGCGCTCGCGATCTGTCAGCGTCTGGATCTGCCGGAGGTCATGGGCCGGGTTCTCGCGGGGCGCGGCATCGCGCTCGCCGGGGTGCCGGCGTTCATGGCCCCGAAGCTGCGCGATGCCCTGCCCGACCCGTCGCATCTGCTGGATCTCGACCTCGCCATCGAACGGCTCGCCGATGCGGTCCAGGCGGGCGAGCGCATCGGTCTGCTCGGCGACTACGACGTCGACGGCGCCACTTCGGTCGCGCTTCTGGCCCGCTATCTCGCGGCGGTCGGCGCACCGACTGCGTTCGACGTGCCGGATCGTCTGCGCGAGGGCTACGGGCCCAATGAGCAGGCCCTGGCGCGCCTCGCCGGCAAGGGCTGCCGGCTCGTGGTCACGCTCGATTCCGGCACCACCGCGTTCGAGCCGCTCGCCGCCGCGGCAGCGCGCGGTCAAGAGATCATCGTGGTCGACCACCACGTCGCCCAGGCGGAGCTGCCTGCGGCGCTCGCCGTGATCAACCCCAACCGGCGCGACCAGGTGAGCCCGGTCGGCGAGCTCGCGGCGGTCGGGGTCACCTTCCTGGTCGTGGTCGCACTCAACCGTATGCTGCGCGCGCGCGGTCAGTTCGCGCGGCGCCCGGAACCGGACCTGCGTCGCTGGCTCGATCTGGTGGCGCTCGGCACGATCTGCGACGTGGTGCCGCTGGCCGGACTCAATCGGGCTTTGGTCGCCCAAGGGCTGCGGGTCGCCGCGCGCGCCGCCAATCCCGGGCTCGCCGCGCTCGCGCGCGTGGCCCGCATCGCGTGGCCCCCCACCGCCGAGCACTGCGCGTTTGCCCTGGGGCCGCGCCTGAATGCCGGCGGCCGTACCGGCTGCTCGCACCTCGCCGCCGAGCTGCTGACCAGTGATGAGCCCGCGATCGTGACCGAAATCGCGCTGCATCTGGAGCGGTTGAACGAGGAGCGGCGCCGGCTCGAGCGCCAGCTGGTCGCTGCGGCCGAGGCGCAGATCGCCTCCGCACTGGAACGCGCCGCGCCGCTGCTGCTGGTTGTCGGCGAGGGCTGGTCGCCGGGCGTGCTTGGTCTGGTGGCGGCGCGTTTGACCGAGCGCTACCACCGGCCAACCGTGGCGATCGGCCTGGCCGATGGCATCGGCAAGGGTTCGGCGCGCTCGATCGCCGGCTTCGATCTCGGCAGCGCCGTGATCGCGGCGCGCCAGGCCGGCCTTTTGATGCAGGGCGGCGGCCATCCCATGGCGGCCGGGCTGACCGTCACGGCGGACAAGCTGCCGGCGCTCGAAGCCTTCCTGGCCGAACGGCTGCAAAAGGTTCCGGGCTTAGGCCGGCCAGCGCCCCCCGACCTCGCGCTTGACGGCGCGCTCCAGCTCGCGGGGCTGTCGTACGAGCTGGCCGAGCGTCTCGCCAAGATCGCGCCGTTCGGGCGCGGCAATCCCGAGCCGCGTTTCATGCTGCGCCACGCGCGCGCGGCGCAGGTGCGCCAGGTGGGCGATGCCCACGTCGACTGCTGCCTGTACGATCCGGCGGGCGGCGGCCGGGCGCGCGCGGTGGCGTTTCGCGCATCCGATCAGCCGCTCGGGCGCGCGCTGCTGCAGGGGGACGGCGCGCCCATGCATTTCGCGGGCTCCATCCAGCTCGACTGGTGGGAGGGCCAGCCCCGCGTATCGTTTCGAATCGAGGATGCCGCGCCGGCCTGATGCCGCTCGCACGTCGCTGCGGCAGCGCAGGAGCCCACACGATCCAGCAGCTGCGCGTCGCGGGGCAGGCTTGCTTTTGCCCCGACGCGAGGCTAAGTGCAGGCACGACGTCCCCATCGTCTAGAGGTCAGGACATCGCCCTTTCAAGGCGAAAACCCGGGTTCGATTCCCGGTGGGGACGCCAATGTTGCTGCGCGTTTCCAGGATTCAAGGCTCCGCCCGACGGAACCCGCGGACGCGGCGGCAGCGCTCAGTGCACGGTCACGCTTTCCGTTG
>JBKPNX010000205.1:0-4103 GCA_046732855.1 Pseudomonadota bacterium | reverse complement strand
GTGTGGAGGTTCCAGTCCGCGTCCCACGCCCACCAGGTGTGCTCGAACTGGTGCTGCACGTAGAACAGCCAGACGCCGGCCGACGAGGCGAGCAGGATGATCGGCGCATGCACCAGCAGGAAGTCGCGTGCCCCCAAGACGGCCACCAGGAGACCGATCACGCTCGCGATGGCGAGGTTGGTCGACATGACGCTGACCCAGGGCGCCCTGCCTACGCGCATCAGCCCCACCGGCAGACGGTGCTGCAGCACGAACAGATAGGACGGTCCCACGCCGAGCACGACGGTCGGGTGGCGCATCAAGCGATAGAGGCCGCGGCGCCACGCCAGCAGGCTTTGGTACTCGCGCACAGTCAGCGTGTTGACGTCACCGGTGCCCCGCCGGCCCAGATGGCCGGAGGTGGCGTGGTGCATGGCATGCGTGCGCCGCCAATAGCCGTAGGGCGTGAGCGTCAGCACGCCCAGCACCCGACCGAGCCAGTCGTTGGCGCGCCGCCGGCGGAAGAACGAGCCGTGCCCGCAGTCGTGCTGGATCATGAACAAGCGCACGAGGAAGCCCGCCGCCGGCACGGCGAGGAGCAGGCAGAGCCAGTAGGAATAATGGAGGCTCGCCAGCATCAGGAGCCACAAGGCCACGAACGGCACCACGGTGACGACGAGCTCGGCCAGGCTGCGCCCAACGCTCGGGTCCCGGTACGGGGCGAGCGCGGTCACCAAACGACGCGCATCCGGCTCGGCCGGTCGGTGCGCACCGACGTGGCGATCGGGGTGCTCGATCGTCTGCTGCATCACGGTTGCCTCGTCACCGTCGGCGGCGACAGCTCCACCCCGTTTGCGAGAGTGCCGGGCCGGCCCATTCTACACATCCGACCCGGCAATCCCACAGATCGGCGCTCTGCTAGGCGAGTGGAGATCCTCACCGAGGCACCTGTAGCAACAGCGTCGCCCGGACGGCACTAACCTGGATCAGTCCGGCAGCGCCCCTTAGACCGAGCGTTCCGTCCAAGCGGCGAGCCCATCATTGCTGCTCACGCAGTATGTCTGCTAACCACGCAGACTGGGCCGCCGGAGATCGAACCGAGGCAGTCTCGGCGCGCAGCGGAGGGGCCCTCAAGACATGGAACCATGACTGCGGAAGTCGACCCGAACGAGCTCAGGGATGCGGTCGAGCGGATGCATGGCTGCCCTGCCCAGCTCGTGGAGGCGGTGCCGGTATCCGAGCCCTTCGAGGGGCGGCCGGCTTGGTACGGCGTCGTCTACATTTTCGACCTTCGGGGGCATCGCTCGGCCGACCGTTGCTACGCTTGGTCGTCGCGGGTCGAGGGGAGCGACCAGCGCCGCTTCTTTGCTATCCTCCACACGCCGCCGATTGCCTCGCCTGCTGATGCCGTTCGCGCGGCGATCCTCCGGGAGTCCTTACCCGATTCTTGAGCGCGCTTTGCCGGTTGCCCGACCTCGAATTCCAAGTCAGGTCGTGCGCTCACATCGACATCCCGACGGCTATCACGCCGACGGTAACCAGTGTGATCCAAGTCAGTTCATTGCTGTTCAGCGCGAACCAGTCGGTGATCGATGAGTACGCTGCGCTATTAAGTCTGACTTTATGCCCGTGCATTACTCGTCTCCTACAAATGCTAACTAAGGCCCCGGGCCGGGCCGCATTAACCCGGATCAGCAAATCGAGATGGCCAGCAAAGCGGGCCGGCGCGATCTTCAGTTCAGGACGCCCTTGCTCTGGTCGAGATAGCCGCTGTGATAGTGGGCGAGGGTGCGCAGGCCGGCATCCCTTTCCTGAGCTGCTTGCAACTCCAGCGGATCGATGTTGGCAACCTCGTCCACGACCGGCCCGCCGCCTCGCGAGCGCAGGAAGATCAGGCTTGCGATGCGCCGGTAGGCGGGAAATGACAAACCCGGAAGCAACTCCTCCTCCGTCTCCACCGTGTAGATACCGGCCGGTTGCACCTCGTCGAGCGCGCTCAACGAAAAGGGCTGGGTGAAGGTGACACTCTTGCGGCTCGTGCGCACGGTCATCAGATGTCTCCAGATGTCGGCATGTGCCTTCTCGCCAGAAGGTCTTGATTCGGCAATCCATCTTTGCCGATTTGGGCTAAGCGCCCCGATCATTTTGGACGATCGGCCCGATCACATCGGGCTAAAACGAAATATAGGGCAAAGCTTGAGATTTACATCGGCCTGCGCGCTTAAAACTTGAGCTCCAGCTTGCGAGCGATGCTGATGCGGTTGCGGCCTCGGCGCTTCGCCTCATACAGTGCCGCATCGGCGCGTGCATACCATTCGGCACTGCCTCCGCCCCCATGCCAACCGGCGACCCCGATGGAGAGCGTGATCCGCTCGCTGACTTCGGGGAAGCCGCGCACGACGAGCGGGCGCGAGGCCAGGAGCTGGCACAGGCGGGTCGCGATCCCGGCCGTGTAGTGCGGGCTGGCCCGTGGCAGCAGGAGCCCGAACTCGTCCCCGCCCAAACGCGCGACCAGGCCGTCGCGCCTGACATTGGCGAGGAGGACTTCGCCTACAATGCGCAAGACCTCGTCGCCGACATCGTGGCCATGGGCGTCGTTGACCCGCTTGAAGTGATCGATATCGGCCATCACCAGCTGCGCGGGTGACGATCTGCTAGCGCGCGCGCCGACCGCCCGCAGCTCCAGATCGAACGACCGGCGGTTGGCCAGCCCGGTGAGCGGATCGGTCAGGGCATCGTGCACCGCGCCGCGCAGTTCCCCGCGCAGCTTGGCAAGCTCCACCGAGCTCCTGCGCAGCTCCGCCTCGAGCTGGCGAACATGGGCCGTGAGCTGACCGTTCTCGTCGATGCTGGCGCCGAGCAGCCGCCGCAGCTCCTCAGCTCGAGCGGGTAGGGCGATGCACGGCTGGTGCGACGAGACCTCGGCGGCGCCTGGAAGCCTCTGTCCGTTGCCGCCAACTTTGAGTAACTCGCCTGGCGGCTGATCGGACGACAGATCGAGGTGAGGCTGAGGCAGGTACCTGCGCATCCGGAGGCGTGACCAGGTCAGGCGGTGGATCCGGGCGGAGCGACCGCACCGCGAGAACGATCCGCCAGCAAATTCCACCGGTAGCTGAAAGACCGCCCCGGCGCGCTAATCTGGATTAGCGCGGCAAGCCTCCCCCACAGCGAGCCCGCGCGATCTTCAAAGCCCGAGCCCGTTGCTCTGGTCTAGATAGCCGCTGTGATATTCGGCGAGGTGGCGCAGGCCCGCCAGATCGTGGAACACCACGCTACCCTCCCGGAAAGTCACCAGGTTACGCTCGCGCAGCTGGCGCAGGGTGCGGTTCACGTGGATGGCGGTGAGCCCCAACGCATCGGCAAGGAGATACTGGTTGAGCGGGCACACGAAGCCGCCTGCCGAGCCGAGCCCCACGAGCTGCAGGCGCAGCCCCAGCTCGAGCAGGAGATGGGCAGTGCGGACCACGGCGTTGCGCCGACCGATGCTGACCAGGTGCTCGACCACCATCGCCTCGTCCCTCGACGCGGCCCACAGGATCGCCGCCCCCAATCGCGGCACCCGCTGAAAGGTGTCGATCATCTGCCGAGCCGAGACTTCGGCGACGATGATGTCGGTCACGGCCGCGAAGGCGTGGTCCGAGGTGCGCAGGAGCACGCTGCGCAGGCCCATGAAGTCGCCCGGCACCGAGAAATCGATGACCTGCCGACCCCCGTCGGGCAGCAGCTTGTACGCGCACGCCCAGCCCTCCTGCAGGATGAACGCGTGGTGACCTTCCTGGCGCTCATGGACGATCTCGGTGTGCGCCGCGATCGGACGCCGCCGCGCCTCGAGCGCGGCAATGCTCGCGAGCTCATCCTGGTTCAGCGGAAAAAACCGGTTCAGCTTTTGGACCAGAGCGCTCGCGACCGATGCCATAGGTTCATCGTACCACGGCGAAGAGCCTGTGAACCACAAGCTTCGAATAAAGGCAGGAGGCGGCGTCGACTACTACTCTAGATTAGTCTGGTGCTGCTCTCAAAGGGATACTCTTGTGGTTCTTCTATTGGTGGACCGCGGCCCGCGACGGTTCGGTCCGGCAATACGCGCGCAGGAGGATGAGGCCATGAGCAGCGTTTCAGGTGCG